>JAKQII010000090.1 GCA_029557535.1 Acidobacteriota bacterium | reverse complement strand
GGAACACGCGGTCAAATCCGTTTGGATGAGTCCGGGAAATCTGCCACACTTCCTGCGATTCCCGCTCAGGCGTCGAGGCATCACGGGTAAGGCCGACAGCTTCAAATAGGAAATGGCAAGAAGTCTTTACATTTGCTATTTCGGATTGCGGGAGCCGCTCGTGCAGACGCAGGTATTGCCCTATCTTCGCGAACTTCAAAAGGGCGGCGTTGAGGTGTCGATTCTCACTTTTGAGCCCAATCCGCGTGAGCGCTGGACTCCGGAATCGATCGCGGAGCAAAAGGAGAAACTTGCTGCGGAAGGGATCGAGTGGAATCACTTGACGTATCACAAACGTCCGTCGGCACCCGCGACCGTGTTCGATATCATCAATGGCGTCTTTTTTCTCCGGCGGAAGTTGCGTCGGGAAAAAATCGACATCCTTCACGCCCGCGTGCATGTTCCGGCGGTGATGGCCGCTCTGGCTCGCAAGTTTGTTTCCCAACAGAAGAAACCGAAGTTGCTGTTCGATATTCGCGGCTTTTTTCCAGAGGAGTATGTCGACGCCGGTGTCTGGCCCGCGGACGGACTGATCTATCGCGCGGTCAAGCGTATCGAACGATGGTTGTTTAGGGAAGCCGACGGTTTCGTCGTTTTAACTGAAAGGGCTCGTGAAATACTCTTCGACGAGAATAATCAAGAGCAAACGGAGAACTTGAAGCCGGTTGAGGTTATCCCTTGCTGCGTCGATCTCAAGAGATTTGAATCCGCTGGAGTTGAAAGCAGGACACGAATCAGGAAGGAACTTCGGCTCGCTGAACGGTTCGTTTGTGCGTATATTGGCGCTTTTGGCGGTTGGTACCTGACCAAAGAGACCGCCGATTTTTTGGGAGCCCTGAAAACAGAGCGTGCCGATGCGTACGCATTGATCCTAACGCAAAGTGAGCCGTCGGCAATCAGAGAACTTTTGCTGGAACGTGGATACGGTGCGAGCGATTATCTTATTGCCAAAGTCGCGCCGGAGGAGATCCCGGAATATTTGAGCGCCGCCGATGTCGCGGTTTCGTTCATCAAACCATGTTATTCGAAGCAGGCTTCATCGCCGACAAAGAACGCAGAATATCTGGCGTGCGGCTTGCCGATCATTGCGAACGACGGAGTGGGCGACACGACAGAACAAATAGAAAATGACAGCATCGGCGTGATAATCCGCGATTTTAGTGACGATGCCTATATGCGGGCGATCGATCAGATATTCGAATTATTGGACGGTCGCGACGAACTGGGGGCCCGATGCCGGGAAAGCGCTCGGCAGCGTTTCGATCTTGAGACTGTCGGTGGCTTGAGGTACAGGCGTTTGTACAAGACATTACTTGAGCGGAAGTAACGATGCGCGTACTAGGTCTTTGTTCATATCCGATTGAGGCCGCGGCTACGCGGTATCGCCTTGTGCAGTTCGTTCAGCCATTAGCTGAACAGGGGATCGAACTGGTCGTCAGTCCATTTTTGAGTAGCGAGTTGTTTGCGGTCCAGTATTCTGCCGGTTCGGGGCTTAAGAAGGTTCGAATGCTCGCCGGAGCCGTGTTGAAACGCATCGCCGAATTGCGTTCAGCTCGCGGATTCGACGCCCTTCTCGTCCAACGAGAAGCGATGATCTTCGGTCCCGCGTTCTTTGAGCGTCTTTTTCGAATCATCGGCCAAGTTCCGATGATTTTGGATCTCGATGACGCGACTTTTCTCCCATACACCAGTCCGACATATGGCCGTCTGATCAGTCTTCTGAAATTCTTTGGGAAGACAGACAAATTGATCCGAAACTCCGCCGTTGTCATTTGTGGCAACGAGTTCATCGCGAATTACGTTGTCTCAATGGGGGCGAAGTCGGTGATAATTCCAACAGTCGTTGATACCGACGTTTTTACGCCAATTGAGCGGTCAAATCAAAAAACGGTATTGGGTTGGATTGGTACTCACTCGACGTTTCCGATGCTTGAGTCGATTTTTCCGGCGTTAAACAAGCTTGCCGAAACCGAGTCTTTCGTATTGAGGATCGTCGGTTCCGGAAGAACATCGATTGAAGGCGCCCGTTTTGAGATTGAGAACCTGCCTTGGAATCTTGATCGTGAGGTAACTGATTTCCAAACCCTTGACATTGGGCTTTACCCGATCGTACGTGCAACTAACGCCCCGATTGAATGGGTGTTGGGCAAATCCGGATTCAAAGCCATTCAGTACTTGTCCGTCGGTGTGCCGTTCGTAATGTCCCCGGTTGGAGTTTGTGCAGAGTTGGGAGTAGTGAATCATACCCACTTCCTGGCCGAGTCGACGGAGGATTGGCACCCAGCACTTTCGAAATTGGTCGCCTCACATGAATTGCGCCGGCAGATGGGCGAGCATGGGCGCCAATTCGCACTTGAACACTTTACCGTAGGAAAACAGGCACTGCTGCTTTCCACGGTTTTGCAGGATGTTGTTAATAGAGGTTGACAACAACTGTTCTGGGCAGGTGCGAATCTGTTAATCTTGTCACTGCAAAATGTCCGTTAACTTCGACAATCGTACCGTTACCGGATTCGGGGAAGAGTGGTCCCGCTTTGATCAATCAGAACTCGATGCCACGGAGCGTGGTCGCATATTCGACTCGTATTTCGGTATTTTCCCGTGGGAAACGTTGCCGGCCGATGCCGTCGGTTTTGACCTCGGATGCGGCTCGGGCAGGTGGGCTCAATTGGTCGCGCCGAGGGTCGGAACGCTTGTTTGCGTCGACGCAAGCGCGGACGCGCTTGAGGTCGCGAAGCGAAATCTCTCGGGAAATCCGAATTGCGACTTTGTTTGCGCATCGGTCGAGAGTTTTCAGGCGCCGAACGGTTCAATGGACTTTGGATACTCGCTCGGAGTGTTGCACCACATTCCGAACCCATTCGAAGGGATAAAGGCATGCGTTGAAAAGCTGAAAGCCGGCGCACCGTTCCTCATTTACCTTTACTACGCATTCGACAATCAGCCCGGCTGGTTTCGTGTAATTTGGAAGGCGTCGGACATATTGCGCAGCATGGTCTCCGCACTCTCTGAGAAGCCGAGGAATTTTGCTTGTGACGTCATCGCGGCAACGGTCTATTTTCCCTTGGCGAGGACCGCCCGAATGCTCGAGAAATTGGGAATGAACGTCAAATCGGTCCCGCTTTCCATCTACCGTGACAAGACCTTTTATACGATGCGTACCGATGCGTTGGATCGCTTTGGTACCCCGCTCGAGTTCAGGTTCACGCGCAGTGAGATCCAATCGATGTTGAGCGAGGCAGGATTGGAAGATATTAAGTTTAGCGAGTCGATGCCGTTTTGGTGCGCCGTTGGAACCAGGAAGGCCGAATAACGATGAGGAAGATCAGAACATTATTTCTGCTTGGAATGATGCCTCTGCCGTCTTTTTTGAAGAGGCCAATATACCGCATTTTTTTCGGCTACAAGATCGGGAAGCGTGTCAGGATCGGTCTGTCGCTGATTGATGCACAGAAATGCCTCATCGAGGACGACGTCTCGATCGGACATTTCAACGCGTTCGTCGGTATCAAGTCGTTACGGATCGGCGAACACGCGCGCATCGGACATCTGAACATCATCCGCGGCGGGGTCGAGGTGAACCTCGGACGGTACTCCGAGATCCTTCGGCAAAATGAGATCAACTCTATTCCCGATCCGGTGATCGTCACGCCGGCGGATCCGCGGTTCATTCTCGGGGACGGAAGCGTCGTCACGACATCGCACAAAATAGACTTCACAGATCGTGTGGAATTCGGCAAAAGGGTCATCCTCGGCGGTCGTAATTCATCTCTTTGGACACATAACCGGCAAATGACGAAGTCCATCATTATCGGCGATTACAGCTATATCGGTTCCGAGATCCGGATCGCGCCCGGCGGCGAGATCCCGCCGAAATGCATCGTTGGCATCGGAGCGGTCATCACAAAGAAGTTCACGAACGAATACAAACTTATCGGCGGTCTTCCGGCGGCGGAGATCAAGGACCTCGACGAGGACGGTCGGTTTCTGACCGAATATAAAACTCGCGCTGATCTGCCGGAGGAGATCTAGATGAATCGCACAACGGCCGTGCTGTGTTTTGCGATCGGCCTTGCATTGACCATTCTGCGCTTCCCTTCCGGATCGGTTGCGGTACTTCTGATCGTCTTGCTTTCGGCTCCGATCATCTTCTGGCTGAAAAGGAACACTGACGACGCTGATTTTCTTATCCAGCTCTTTATTGGTGCTTTGCTCGTGCGGGTACTCTTCGGCGTGTTTGTGGAATGGTACGACCTGTTCGGGTTTTTCGGGGGCGATGCTCTCACCTACGATTCGCTTGGCAAGCAGATAATCGCCGTTTGGAACGGAACGGCATCACCGAACGATGTGTGGAGCCGGCGTGCGATGAGCACCGGGACGCCGGGGTGGGGCATCAATTACCTAGTCGCGGCGATCTATTCCATTACCGGCCCAAATATCCTCGCCGGTCAGGCATTTTGCGCGGTTGTCGGTGCGGCCACATCGCCGCTGGCGTATCTCTGCTCGATAAACGTTTTTCAAAACCGGCGCGTGGGGAGGTTCGCGGCGTTGCTTGTCGCATTCTTGCCCGCGTTCATCATTTGGTCCGGTCAGATGCTCAAGGACGGGCTGATCGTTTTCCTCCTGGTCCTGGCGATGACGATGGTGGTGAGATTGCAAAGGCGATTTGAGTGGTACTCGGTATTGTTCCTGATTCTCTCGCTCGGCGGCATTCTCACGCTTCGATTCTACATTTTCTACATGGTGGCGATCGCGGTCGCCGGGAGCCTGATCTTAAGCCAGCTCGGTAGCGTCAAGTCTCTGGTTCGTGGCGTCGTGCTCTTGGCCACTTTAGGAGTTGGCTTGACATATCTTGGGGTTTTCAAGACCGCGACCGAAAACTTCGAGAAGTTTGGCGATCTCGAGCGTCTTCAGAACTCCCGACTGGATCAGACCCTACGCGGTGAATCCGGATTCGGAGAAGATATCGACGTCTCGACGACGCAGGGTGCTCTCACGGCAATGCCGGTCGGCCTCGTCTATTTGATGCTCGCGCCTTTCCCTTGGCAGGCCGAGAGTCTCAGGCAAGCGATCACGATTCCCGAGATTCTGGTCTGGTGGGCGATGATTCCGATGATATTCACTGGACTCGCATATACGGTCCGCAACAAACTGAAGGAAGCGATCCCGATCCTGATCTTTACGCTCATGCTGACGATCGCGTATTCGATCTTTCAGGGCAATGTCGGCACGGCGTATCGCCAGCGGACGCAGATCCAGGTGTTTCTGTTCATGTTCATCGCCGTCGGCTGGACGCTGATGCGGGAAAAACGCGAAAACCGGGAAATGCTGCGGCTTGCCGCTCGGCAGCGGCAGGTGGCCGCGATGATCGGCCGACACACGGAGGCTCGGTAAGATGTGCGGGATTGTCGGGTTCATCAATAACAACGGCCGTGCGGCGGAGCGTGAAGTTCTGGAGAAAATGAACGCCGCGATCGTCCATCGCGGACCGGACGAGGACGGTTTTTACGTCAAAGAGAACGTTGCGCTCGCCATGCGGCGCCTCGCGATCATCGACCTTGCCGGCGGCCGGCAGCCGATCTTCAACGCCGACCGCTCGAAGGTCATCGTCTTCAACGGCGAGATCTACAACTATCAGGAACTGCGGGCGGACCTCGAGAAACTCGGCGACAAGTTTTACACCAACTCAGACACCGAAGCCATCGTTCATCTTTACGACCGGTACGGAGCCGGTTGCGTCGAACACCTGCGCGGCATGTTCGCGTTCGCGATCTGGGACGAGCGGGACCGAACGCTCTTCATGGCGCGCGATCGCGTCGGCAAGAAACCTCTTTTGTATGCGTTGCGTCCAAACGGCGATCTCGTGTTCGGGTCGGAGTTTCGCGCGTTGCTCGAATACGGGGACATTCAGCGCGACGTCGATTATGAAGCGATCGATGCATATCTTTCCTTCTTGTGCGTCCCGGCGCCGCTGACTGCGTTCAAGTCGATCAGAAAGCTCGAACCGGGTCACTGGCTGAAGTGGAAAAACGGCGAGATCGAGACAAAGCGTTATTGGCTGCCGGACTTCTCAAAGAAAATCAAGATCTCGGAAGAAGAAGCGATCGAAGAAACGACACGGATCGTGAGAGAGGCGACGCGTTTGCGGCTGATCTCGGAGGTTCCGTTGGGAGCGTTTCTTTCGGGCGGAGTCGATTCCTCGACCGTCGTCGCGCTTATGGCGCAGCTTTCGGACCGTCCGGTCAAGACATTCTCGATCGGATTCGAGGAACAGGATTACAGCGAGCTGAAATACGCGAAGCGCGTCGCGCAGCATGTCGGGGCCGAATACAACGAGTTCATCGTGCGCCCGAACGCGCTGGAGATTCTCCCGACGCTCGTCCGGCATTACGGCGAACCATACGCGGATTCGTCGGCGATCCCGACCTATTATGTTTCGCGCGAGACGCGGCAGTTCGTCACTGTTGCGCTGAACGGTGACGGCGGAGACGAGTCGTTCGCGGGCTATGAGCGCTACGCGGCGATGAAGATGGCCGAGATCTACCGCAGGATACCGGGTCCGTTGCGGAGGTTGCTCATCGAGAAGCCGGTCGGGTTCGCTCCGACGTCGGAGCTCCGCCGGTCGCGCGTGCGCGACGCGCAGCGGTTCGTGATGGCGGCTTCGCTCGACAACGTCCGGCGCTATCTGCGCTGGACGTCGACGTTCATGCCCGAAACGAAGTCGCAGCTTTACTCGGAAGATTTTCAGGCGGCTAAGGGCGGGCACGAGGCGTCGGACTTTCTCGATCGATGGTTCGCGGCGTCGAACGGCAGCGGATTGCTCGATGCGACATTGCTCACCGACCAAATGACGTATCTTCCGAACGATCTGCTGGTGAAGGTCGATATTGCCTCGATGGCGAATTCGCTCGAGGCGCGCTCGCCGCTCCTTGATCACAAGGTCATCGAGTTTGCGGCCAGCCTGCCCGAAAGTCTGAAGATGAAGCGGTTTGAGACGAAGTCGCTCCTCAAGAAGGTGGCGGCGAAGCTCGTGCCGAGGGAAGTTATCTACAGGCGGAAAATGGGCTTCGGAGTTCCGGTCGGCAACTGGTTCCGCGGCGAGATGAAAGACTTCGTGCGCGACGTGCTGCTGTCGGAAAGCTCATTGTCGCGCGGCCTTTTCAAGCCGGACGCCGTCCGGCGTTACGTCGAGGAACACACGTCCGGAGAGAAGGATCACACCTACCAGGTCTGGACGCTCCTGATGCTCGAGCTTTGGTTCCGGGAATTCCAAGACCAAACCTGATCCACGAAGGCACACGAAGTGACACTAAGAAATCAAGCAACTGCGCCGGTTCAGGCCGGGCAGGCCACCAACAGTATTCTTCGTGTAATTTTGTGTTTCTACGTGGATGACATCTGTATTGGTCCACGAAGCAGCACGAAATAACACGAATCGCCTCTTGATTCTGCGAAGTTGGTTTCGTCAACGGCGGGGAGACGAATCGATTTCGTCATGTACCCCCGACAATTCGATCGAAAACACGACGCATTCTGGAATTGAATCAAAAACTTCATTATAGTGAGGTCCAACGTACCTCACTCGTACGAATAACTCACTTGGAGACTCACAAATATGGAAAAACTCATCCTCCGTCAGGAGGTTTACGACGTCGTCGGGGCCGCGATTGAAGTTCATACTGTCCTTGGACACGGTTTCCTCGAACCGGTTTATCAAGAGGCGATGCAGTTTGAACTAACTTCCCGCGTCATTCCCTGGATCGCGCAACAGGAACTGTCGTTGCACTACAAAGACAACAAGCTCAGCAAAACTTACGTCCCGGATTTCGTTTGCTTCGAGCAAATCATAGTCGAGATCAAGGCGCTTTCCTGTCTGACCTCGCGCGAAGTCGGGCAACTGATCAACTATTTAAGGATCACTGGTCTGCGTGTCGGGCTACTGATCAATTTTGGAAGCGTCGGCCGACTTGAATGGCAGCGGTTTGTAATTTGATCAGCGTGAACGCCGGGGATACAAAGTCCACAAAAAGATTCGGAAAATTGCTTTCTTTGTGGTACTTCGTGCAACTTCGTGGATGTTCTGGTCCTCGCGTTTCTTGTTTTCGCGTGCGTGGTCTAAAATCTTCCTTTTGCGATGGTACACGCGGCCGTAACAGAACCCGGCAGATGCCTTTCGGTGATCATGCCAGCGTACAACGAAGAGGCGACGCTCGAGAAGATCGTCGTCGAGGTTCTCAAGCTTGAGAGCCTTCTCGAACTTATCATCGTCGACGACTGTTCGCGTGACCGGACGCCGGAGATCGGGGCCGAACTTGCCGCCCGCGACGAGCGCGTCCGCTATGTTCGCCAGGAACGAAACGGCGGCAAGACCGAGGCGCTCAAACGCGGTTTTCAACTTTCGTCAGGAGATATCGTCGTCGTTCAGGACGCGGATCTCGAATACGACCCTTCGGAACTACCGGACGTTATCGGCCCGATCATCGACGGCCACGCCGACGTCGTTTACGGCTCACGCTTCATGGTCAAGCGTGCGGCCCGCGTCATCTATTTCTATCACTACCTGGCGAATAAGGGACTGACCTTTCTCTCGAATCTTCTGACAAACCACAACATGACGGATGTCGAAACATGCTACAAAGCATTTCGCGGCGAGATCATCCGCAACATGACGATCAGTTCGAGCGGATTCGGCTTTGAGATCGAGGTTACGGCCAAGGTCGCGAAGCTCAAATGCGCTGTTTACGAAGTTCCCATCAGTTATTACGGCCGGACGTACGAGGAAGGCAAAAAGATCGGATTCCGCGACGGCGTCGCGGCGCTTTGGTACATCGCCAAATACAACCTTTTTGTGGGCCTTACTTCGTCGTACAGGACGATCCCGAAGACGATCGAGCAGGCGCGCCGGGAGTTGACGGCTTGAGTTTAATGCGATGAGCGATCCCGTTACATACGTCGGCAAAGACCTGGAGGCGATGTCCTTCGCGGTCAATTACCATAAATGGATCCTCGACGAGTTTCGCCCGTATCTTGGAAACCGTCTGGTTGAGGTCGGCGCCGGGACCGGCAATTTCACACAGCTTCTGGTCGCCGAAAAACCAAAAATGCTGACCTCGGTCGAGCCGTCTGAAATGTTCGGGTATCTCAAGGAGAACGTCGCGGCGTTTTCGAACGGGACCAAAGTCAACGTGCACCGGGCGATCTTTGCGCAGGTCCGCGAGGCGATCGCCGAAACCGAGCCGGATTCGATCCTCTACGTGAATGTTCTTGAGCATATCGAAGACGACCGTCACGAGCTGGAGATGATCCGCGAGACGCTCGTTCCGGGCGGACGATGTTTTATTTTCGTGCCGGCGCTGATGTCGCTCTACGGTGAGTTTGACCGGAAGATCGGTCATTTCAGGCGCTATTCAAAGAGCGAGATCGAGGAGAAATGCCGCGCCGCGGGATTTAAAATACTGGTTTCGAAATACTTCGATTTCGCGGGGATCATCCCGTGGTGGATCAAGTACAAACTGCTCAAGTCGGATTCGCTCGAACGCGGCGCGGTTGATGCGTATGACAAGTTTGCCGTGCCGGTTACGAAGGCGCTCGAGAATTTTCTTCCGGTCCCAAGCGGGAAGAATATCTTGTTGGTAGGGGAAAAGTGAAAAAGGGGAAAAGGGGAAAAGTGAAAAAGGGGAAAAGGGGAAAAGGGGAAAAGGGGAAAAGTCAGAGCCGGAAGCGGACGTGTCAGAACCGGGAGCGGTAGCGACCGGCAAATCGGGAACGGGAGAGCAGGCGAGTCAGAGCCGGGAGCGGCGCCTGACGGATGAAGGCGGAAACTGCCGCGAAGCGGCATTTGAGTTTAGCCGTGGATTTCAATCCACGGAGAATGCGGAATTCATGAGGCGCGTCGCGAGAGCGACGCCTGAATCGATCGTCGACGTTCCAGGGATTGAAATCCCTTCGCTCCGCGATCGAAGATCGAAAAATCGCAAATGCGATGGGCCGGCTAAAGGCGGAACTCCAAACTGGAACTCCAAACTGGGACTCCAGACTGAATCGAAAATATGAAAGGCGTAGTACTTGCGGGTGGTCTCGGTTCGAGGCTCTTCCCGCTCACAAAAATCACAAATAAACACTTGCTGCCGGTTTATGACAAACCGATGATCTACTACCCGATCCAGACGCTGATCAACGCCGGGATCGAGGACATCATGATCGTCACTGGCGGCAATTTTGCGGGGCATTTCCTGCAACTACTTGGAAACGGGAAGGATTTCGGGCTCAAGGACCTCAATTACACTTACCAGGAAGGCGAGGGCGGCATCGCCGACGCGCTCAGGCTCGTCGAGCACTTTGCCGACGATGAGCCGGTCTGCGTTGTTCTCGGCGACAATATAATCGAAAACAGCATCCGCGGGGCCGCCGACGACTATCGCAAACAAGGCGGCGGTGCGAAAATACTAGTGAAGAAGGTTCACGATCCGCAGCGTTTCGGCGTTCCGGAAATCGATGAAGACAAGGTGCTGAACATCGTCGAAAAGCCGGCTGAACCGAAATCGGACTACGCGGTCATCGGCATTTACTTCTTCGACAACACGGTCTTCGACATCATCCGGACGCTGAAGCCCTCGGCACGCGGCGAACTTGAGATCACTGACGTGAACAATCACTATATCGATCGCGGCGAGATGACCTGGGCCGAACTCGACGGTTGGTGGACCGACGCCGGAACGTTCGAAAGTCTCCGTCACGCGTCGAACCTCGTCGCACAGACGGGAGCGAATAAAAAGTGAAAAAGTGAAAAAGGGGAAAAGGGGAAAAGTGAAAAAGGGGAAAAGTGAAAAAGGGGAAAAAGGGAAAAAAGGGGAAAAGTGAAAAAGGGGAAAAGGGGAAAAGTAGAAGTCAGAACCGGGAGCGGCAGCGACCGGGTTCGAAAAGTAAAAAGTGAAAAGTAAAAAGTGTAAAATTCAAGAGTCAAAATTCAATAATCAATAAAACTCAAAGTTCAATGATCAAAGTTCAGAGTTCAAAGGTCAAAGGCCAAAGATCGAAGAACAAAGATCGAAGGTCACGGATCGACGGACAAATGACCAATGACCACAAACCAATATGCAAATAGTAACGGCTGAAGAAGCAGTCAAACATATCAAATCGGGTGACAGGGTTTTTATCCAAAGCGTCGCGGCGGCGCCGCAGAAGCTGATCGGGGCGATGACCGCGCGCTCGTCGGAGCTCGAGGGCGTTGAGGTCTATCATCTCCATACGGAAGGCGGGGCGCCGTACACCGCTGCAGAATACAGGCGCAGCTTTCACACGAACGCGCTGTTCGTCGGGGCGAACCTGCGAAAGGCGGTCGCGTCGGGCGAGGCGGATTACATTCCGTCGTTTCTGAGCGAGGTTCCGCAGATGTTCCGACGTGAGATCCTCCCGATCGATGTCGCGTTAATCCATGTTTCGCCGCCGGACCGTCACGGATATTGTTCGCTCGGGACGTCGGTCGACGTCACGTTGGCGGGCGTCCAGATGGCCGAATGCGTGATCGCTCAGATCAATCCGAAGATGCCCCGGACGCACGGCGACGGCATCATTCCCGTCAACCAGATCGACTGCGCCGTCGAGGTCGACGACGACATTCCCGAACTTCCGCTGCTCGATCTGACGGCGCAGGAGATCGCGATCGGGCGAAACTGCGCGGAATTGATCGAGGACGGGGCGACGCTCCAGATGGGCATCGGCGCGATACCGAACGCGGTGCTTCAGGCGCTCAAGAGCCACAAGGATCTCGGGATCCATACCGAGATGTTCGCGGACGGATTGATCCCTTTGCTGACCTCTGGCGTCGTGAACGGCAAGTTGAAAAAGGTTCATCCGAACAAGGTCGTCGCAAGTTTCGTGATGGGAACGCGCCGTCTGTATGACTTTATCGACGATAATCCCGAGGTCGTGATGCTCGACGTCGCGTACGTCAACGACCCGACAGTGATCCGGCGCAATCCGAAAGTGACGGCGATCAACAGTGCGACCGAAGTCGATCTGACCGGTCAGGTTTGCGCGGATTCGATCGGAACGAGGATCTATTCCGGAGTCGGCGGGCAAATGGACTTTATCCGCGGGGCGTCCGTTTCGGAGGGCGGTAAACCGATCATCGGGCTGCCGTCGGTCACGTCCAAGGGCGAATCGAAGATCGTTTCGTTTCTCAAGCCGGGAGCCGGCGTCGTGACGACGCGCGCGCACGTCCACTGGGTCGTTACTGAATACGGTTCGGCTTACTTGTACGGCAAGACGCTCCGGCAGCGGGCAAAGGAATTGATCAGGATCGCACATCCGGACCATCGCGAACAGCTCGAGCGCGAAGCGTTCGAGAGGTTTAATACGCTCGATTAGGCGGCGGATTCCAAATTCCAGCATTCCATGCCTGCGGCATTTCAAGATTCCAAGCAAGGCATTTCAAGATTCCAAGCAAGGCATTTCAAGATTCCAAGCTGTGCATTCCAAGATTCCAGATTCCAAGCTCTGCATGCTGGATCTGGAATGCCGCAGGCTTGGAATGCTCCGCCTGGAATGCCGAAGGCTTGGAATGCTCCGCCTGGAATGCTTCGCCTGGAATGCCGCAGGCCTGGAATGCTCCGCCTGGAATGCCGAAGGCTTGGAATGCTCCGCCTGGAACGCTCCGCCTGGAATGCCGCAGGCCTGGAATGCTTCGCCTGGAATGCCGAAGGCCTGGAATGCTCCGCCTGGAATGCCGCAGGCCTGGAATGCTCCGCCTGGAATGCCGCAGGCCTGGAATGCTCCGCCTGGAATGCCGCAGGCTTGGAATGCTTCGCTTGGAATGCCGCAGGCTTGGAATGCTTCGCTTGGAATGCCGCAGGCCTGGAATGCTTCGCCTGGAATGCCGCAGGCTTGGAATCTGAATCCGCGATGCAGATTCAGATTGTCGGAATAAACCTCTCCATCACCTTCTGCCGAAGTTCGTGTGCGAGTTCTTTTCGGTTCGGATTCTTGACCGGCTCTTCGCCGAAGCGGATGACTGCGGTGAATTCGCTCAGTCCGAAGAATCGGTAAAGGTGAGCAATGAACGAGGTGTCGTCCCACCAGCAGACGGCGTCACTGGCGCGCATCTCGTCGGCAGGGGTCTCATAGGTGATCGAGGCGTATGAAACAGGGATGTCGAACCGCGACGCAAATTCGAGAAACGACGAATTGAACGGGAGAACTTCCTCGCCCTTGGTGCTTGTTCCTTCCGGAAAGATGATCACGCCCTCGCCGTCGTCAAGTCGTTTGATGATCTCGTCGCCTGCCCGCGGGATGTCGCGCCGGTTGTTCCGGTCGATGAACACGGTGCCCATGTCACGGATGATTCTGCCGGCGACGAACCAGTGGTCGAGTTCGCCCTTTGCAACAAAAACGCCGGCGACCGCGCATCTCAGCGCGGGAATGTCGACATAGCTGAGGTGATTGCAGACAAGGAAGAACGGCGGCTTCGGCGGAGTCCCGACGATATCGACGGTCATTCCCGAGATCTTCGCAAATCCCCGCGACCAGAGACTGAAGATCAGTTGCCGCCAGTATAGTTTGTTCGGGATAACGAACGACGCGACGAACCAGATCGCGTAGATTCCCAGCGAGTGCGCGAAAAACAATGCGGTTCCGATGGCCGATCGCAGACTCCTCATGACGGTATTTTAGCAAAGATCGGGGATTCGAGATTCAAGATTCAAAATTCGAGAATCAAGATTTAGCCCCGCAAAAGGGCGCAGCCGAAAGTTGATGATGCAAGACTTAAACAAACTGCGGGCCGCTGCGCCCCTTCCGGGCTTCGGAATCCGTTTCGGATCCTGTCCCCAGGCCTGCTTCGCACGCCAGGGGTTCAAGATTCAAAATTCAAGATTCAGTCCCGCAAGGGACACAGAACAAAGAGCTTATCGCTCTTTTTTGAATCTTGAATCTTGAATCTTAAATCTTGACCCCCCCAAGAATCTCGATTCAAGTCCCGAAGAACATCTGGGTGTAACGATCGGGTAGGTTTTTCGTATCGACGATGACGAGAAAGTCGATGGTTTTGAATGAGCGGTCGATGACCGGTTCGCTGCAAACCATCGCGCCGATGCGCAGGTAGGTCGCGAACAGTTTCGGGATCTTGATGTCGGATCCATCATCCTCCGAAACTTGATCCGACGGCAATCCGCGAAATTCCTCACGCGCATCCACCGAAAGTTCAGGATGATAGCGGCCTTCCCGACGGAGTTGGCGCATCGCCTTGACGCCCTCGGTGAAATCCTGCGACGAAAGCGAGCAGCAGCCGAAAAGATAGCGTTTCCGGGTCGCGGTCAAAAAATTCGCGACACCTTTCCACAATAGAAAGAGCACCCGTGAGTTGCGGTGCTCACGCGCGATGCATGCGCGGCCAAGCTCGACCGATTCCGCCAGGACTTCGTACGGGAACTTCTCGATCGTGAACTCGTCCGCCGAATAGAATCCGAAAGCGCTGCCCGCCATTTCCATCGTTCGGATACGATAAGTGCCGACGATCTTGTCCGTGGCGTTATCGATAACGATCAGGTGAAAGCACGTCCGGTCGAAGCGGTCTTCGTCGCGTTCGTTGATGAACGAAGCTTCGAATCCCTCGTTGAGCTCGAGATTGAAGACCTCGAACCGCAGACGAAGGACCTCGTCGATCTCGTCCTCGGTCGCGGCGAACCGTACGGTGTATCTATCCTCGCAGACAACGGCCGCCGCACGAGCGTCGCGCCCGAACGTCGGATCATAGATTCGGTTTGCTTGCAGTTTCATGATGAATAGACCGGGCGATCATAAAATGCTGAATGACCCGGGATTTATTCCAAAAGCTTAATACGAACGGAACGAACGGGCGTTCCGTCGGATCGTTCAGTTAACATTCGGTTTCGGAATCAATCCTTAACTTTTTCCCGCGAAAGGGGTCTTTTCCGCGGCTCACACGGATTTCGTTAAGTTTCTCTTCTAATCCTCCGCGGTTAGACCTTTTCCCACGAAGCGGAGGCTGTTCGCCTTTCGAATCAATACGAAAGCCAGGCACTCAGTCTTCCTTCTCGATCCTCTTGAAGTTGTACCGCAATACGAACCTTGTCGGAACTTTGGTTCCGCTGCGTTCGGCCGCCCACCAATTCATGTTTCGAACGGCGTCCTCGACCGCGGCGTCGAGCCCGAATCCGGCCCAGCGGACAACCTCCGCGCGGCGGATCGTGCCCGTTTCGTCGAGGTCGATCTCGATATCGACCGTCGCCGCGATGCTGTACAACCATGCGGTCTGAGTGTACTTCGGGCTTATGCGCCGGTAGGGCCGCGGAGGCCGAAATCCGCGGGCTTCCTGTGATCCTTCCGCCGGAACTTCGACGAAACGATCTTCTTTGTTCGCGAACGCGGCGGGTTTGGCGATCGTGCTCGCGACCGAAGCGGCGATTCCCGGAACCGACTCGGCCAAAAGCCGTTCGCTGTCGGCGCTCTTGAACCCGCTGAAACTCGTGAGCCTGAAATCGGCGAGCAGCCCCATCCGGCCGGACACGACGAAGACCGCCGCAAACGATTCGAAATGTTCCTTTTTCTCCGAAGAATATCGACGGATCGTCTCCGATCGGACGATGAGCAAGAAATCGCAGCCGATCGCCGACGCCAAGTTGCGCGAATCTTCGGCCGTCATGTTGTAGGGTGATTCTATCGACGAGGCGGCGAAGGCGGATTCGGCGAGCGACGGATCGATGAGTTTGTGATCGGCTTCGAGTTGTTCGGACAGCGACGACGCGATCACCGACACGATCCCACCCGCTTCCGGTGTCAGGATCGCAATGCGCTGTTTGCCGGCAGCCGCGTTCGCGAAGGCCGCCACGACGAAGACGGCCAGCAGTGCGGCAAGTTTTCTGAAGCGATTGCCGTTAGCCATGATAATGCGCGGCGACCTCGTCCTTGAGTTCGCTCGGAAAACAAAGCCGGTGGATGCGGTAGCCTTCCTGCAAACCGCGGACGGCGGCGCTGATACTCGAGATCTCGCGGATCGTTGGGTTCGAAAAGCCGTCCTCGACAAAGATCAGATCTTTCGAATTCGCGTCGGGCCGCGCATAAAAATAGTGCGGTACGTCGCCGGCTTTGTCTTCGATCAGATAGTATTCGGGATCGAATCCGGCGGCCCTCACGATCTCGGCCGCGCGCGCGACAAACTCCGGCCGGCGGGCTTCGGGCATGTCGAGATCGAACGCCTTGAAAAGCCGCCGGTGAAGGAATCGCTTTGCGAGATCGGAAAGGACCGGATCGGCCGCTGTCTGCCAGCGCTTGATGTGGAACATGACGTCGTGATCGTCGAAGCTCAAATGCTCGGTCAGACTCAGACGCTCGCGTCGGAGGATCTTTTCGAAGGCTGTCTCGCGGGAGACGTAAAGCCGCGACGGATCGTCTTTGAAGATCATAAAGGCGCGTCGCAGCAGCGCCTGAAGCATCGCCTCGGCGGCGCGCAGCGTGCGATGGAAATAGACCTGTCGGAACATGTAGTAACGCGCCTGAAGATAATCCTCGACGGCGTAAAGCCCGCGCGCCGCGACATAGATCCGGTCGCTTTCTTCGTCGATCTCAAGCGATTTGATGATCCATTCAAGGTCGAAAACGCCGTACTTCGCGCCGGTCATGAGACTGTCGCGAAGCAGGTAATCCATGCGGTCGACGTCGAGCTGCGACGAGACAAGCTGCGCCAGTGCGCGCGGTTTGAAGTCGCCGCGGATGATTGACGCGACGCTTTCAGACAGGTCCGGTGAAAAGTCGCGAAGAACCCGTCCGACCTCTGTGTCATCGCTCAGGAGGGCGTCGATCGTGAACTCTTCATGACGAAAGCCGAGGATCGGTTCGATGACGTGCGAGAACGCGCCATGGCCGATGTCGTGGAGCAACGCAGCACAGCGGACGGCGATCCGGTCCGACGGGTCGATCGTGTAGCTAAGCTCTAGTTTTGCGAGAGTTCGCGTCGCGAGGTGAAGCGCTCCAAGACTGTGCGCGAACCGCGAGTGTTCGGCGCCTTGATAAGCGAAATGCGCGAGTCCGAGCTGGCGGATGCGCCGCAGTCGCTGAAATTCGGCGGTGTCGATCAGGCGGACGAGGAGTCTTCCCTCGTCCGAGTCGGTTCTGAGGCGAATGATGTTGTGAACGGAATCGCGGTAGATCTTTTCCGACAATTAGGTATCTCCTTTCACGTGCTTTTGGAAAAATCGCATTGGAAAACGACGGACGATTTTTGCTCGTGCTTGGCGGCTTAGCGCCCCTGCGGGAAAACAGTCGTGAGTAGTTCTGCGGCGATCGCGTTCCCACAAAGACGCGAAGGCGCAAAATACGAAGTCCTCCCGGTTCTGAAGGCGACGCTTTCGTTTGCACTAATTTTCTACCGCGACGCGCTTTTAATCAAGCATGATCGGGAATATGCTGAGAGCGATCCTTCATATGAAGACATCTTTGCAAAAATCGATCTTGTACGCGGTCGTGGTCCTCGCAGCCGTTTGTCATGCCTATGCCAGGACGACGGTTCGCGGCGGCGGATTCGAACTCGTGATCTCGGACGCCTCGCAGACGCTCGAATCGCTCGTGCCGTTCGGGAGCAGATTCGATTTTCTGCCTTCGGACCGACTTGAGAAGCGCTCCGCGAACGGGTTCTATCATCTTGGGGACGTCAGATTCGCGGTCCGCGTCAAAGGCGATACGGAATGGAAATGGTATTCGACGGCCGCCGAGCGCAAGCCGATCGAAACGGTCGCGCTTTATCCGGGCGACCTCGCCGCGGCCGATCTGTCGGCATCGCTGCCGTCTGACTGCCCATTGAAGGTTGTTCGCCGTTGGACCGAGGTCGGTGGGCAGCTTGTTTTGCGATTCGAGTTTGCGAACAAGACATCGCATGAGATCGAGCTCGGTGCCGTCGGGATACCGCTGCCGTTCAACAACATCCTGACCGACAGGTCGTTGAAAGAGGCGCACGAGAAATGCTCTTTTTCGGATCCGTACATCGGCATGGACGCCGGCTATGTCCAGGTGACGCGGCTCAAGGGAACGGGGCCCGCGCTCGTCGTTGTGCCGGATGGCCGGACGCCGTTCGAGGGATATCAGCTCGTGCCGGAGCCAATGCGGGTCGCCCAGACATTTGAAGGGACTTTCGAGTGGCTTGCCCACACGCGGGCGCTTGCGGAGACAACGTGGAAGGATGTAGAGCCGTGGAACGAGCCGACATCCGAAATTCTTCCTCCGAACGGCAAAACGCAGTTCGGGCTGAAGTTTCTCGTCGCGGATCAGATCCGGAATATTGAGAAGACGCTTTTGGCGAATTCACTGCCGGTGGTGGTTGGGGTCCCCGGTTACATTCTTCCCGCGGGACTCGATGGAAAGCTGTTCCTGAAGTCTCCAGCGAAGATCGCATCGGTCGAAGTCGAGCCGGAAGGCGCGATCGATGTCAGGCCGACGGGAACGGCTAATGGCGGATACGCTGCGTATTCAGTCGCAGCGAAAGGATGGGGACGAGCGCGGCTTACCGTTAAATATACGGACGGATCGACGCAGACGATCCACTACTATCTGACGAAGTCCGCCGGCGAGACGGTCGCGGATCTCGGTCGTTTCCTTTTCACGCGGCAATGGTTCGACAGGCCGGGCGATCCGTTCGGGCGAAGTCCTTCGGTGATCAGCTACGACCGCGAGCGCGATGCGCCGGTCGAGCAGGACAACCGCGCGTGGATCGCCGGACTTGGCGACGAGGCGGGATCGGGATCGTGGCTCGCGGCGGCGATGAAGGAAGAGGTTGCGCCCGATCGGAGCGAGATCGCGAAATACGAGCAGTTCATCGACCAGGTGCTCTGGGGCGGGATCCAGTATTCTAACGGCGACAACAAGTTCGGCGTCCGCAAAAGCATGTTCTACTACGCGCCGTCCGAGTTGACCGGTTACAAATACGATCCGGCGTTCAACTGGACGACTTGGGCAAGCTGGAAAAAGGATCAGGCGCAAAGCATCGGCCGCGGCTACAACTATCCGCACGTCGTCGCCGCATATCTCGCAATGTACCGGGTCGCGCGGAATACCGACGGACTCATCCGCAATCACGCGTGGGACTGGTATCTCGATCAGGCGGTCGAGACGACGAAGTTCGCGTTCGGACGAAAACCGGACGGTACGCGCCGCGTCGAGTATGTCGAGCTCGGACTGATGGAAGGCACGGTTTTCCTCGAGCTGCTGAAAGAACTGCGTCGCGAGGGATTGAACGAGAAGGCGGATGCGGTTGAGAAACTAATGAAGGAGCGCGCCGATGAATGGAAAACGGAAGAATATCCGTTCGGCAGCGAAATGGCGTGGGATTCGACGGGCCAGGAAGAGGTCTACGCCTGGTGCGATCATTTCGGGTACGACGACAAGGCGCTCGTCTCGCTCAACTCGATCATCGGTTATATGCCGACGATCCCGCACTGGGGATACAACGGAAACGCCCGCCGTTATTGGGATTTCCTTTACGGCGGCAAGCTGCGACGGATCGAGCGGCAGTTGCATCATTACGGATCCGGACTCAACGCGATCCCGGTTCTTTCGTATTTCCGCGAACATCCGGACGATCTTTATTTGCTGCGGATCGGCTACGGCGGCGCGATGGGAGCGTTGTCGAACATCGATCGCGACGGATTCGCGTCGGCGGCGTTTCACAGTTACCCGGACACGCTCCGCTGGGACGCGTACAGCGGCGATTACGGTCCGAACTTCTTCGGACATGCGCTCAATTCGGCGACTTACGTAGTTGAACATCCGGAATTCGGTTGGCTTGCATTCGGCGGAAACTTGAGTCTCGATCGGGAATCTGTAAGAGTAATCCCGCTCGACGCGGTAAGACGACGGATCTACGTCGCGAAACTCGGACTGTGGCTGACGCTCGACGCCGGCCGCTTTGAGGAGATCAGGATCGCGCGCGACGGGAAATCGGTTGGGATCCGATTGGCGCCTGCGACCGAATTCGAATCGAAGGCGCGGCTGAGGGTCGAGCGCGTGGCATCCGTCGGCGCGACCGGGAAGTTCGTACCGAACGAACAATTGAAGGTCGAGCGCGGCGCTTACTCGATCGCGCTTGGGGGATCGGCGAGGCGGGTTCAACTGAAACTCAGTCGGTGAACCGAACGGCGCTGAGCATAGTCTGATGGTTTTCCGTCTGATGAGGCGGTGTCAAAAGGCGCTTCGAAAGGAAGTGTCATGAATTGCCGTTCGTTTCCACGAACGGACACAGGAGACAGTCGAGTCTTCGGCTTCAGCCGAACGTTTGGCTAAAGCCTTACGATAAATGAGCTTATAAGATCCGTCAGCTAAGCAGACGGCAGTTCAAAGAGAATGACCAACAAAAATAACGATCTGAATCGAAGAGAATTTGTGATGCTCGGCGCGGCGGTCCTGGCGCTGCCGTCGATCGCGTTCGGACGCGCGAACGCAGCTGCGGATCCTTCGTTCCCATCGAAATTTGAACCGGTCCCGCTCCCGAGCGTCCGGCTCGCGAAATCGCCTTTCCTTGACGCGATCGATGCAAACCGCAAGTATCTTCATCGGCTCGAACCCGATCGCCTGCTCCACAATTTCCGCGTCCATGCGGGCCTCAAGCCCAAAGGCGAGGCGTACGGCGGATGGGAGGCGGACACGATCGCCGGACATTCACTCGGTCACTATCTGACCGCGTGCTCGCTGATGTTCGCGCAGACCGGCGACGAGGAATGCAAGCGCCGGGCGGAATACATCGTTTCGGAATTGCGCGATTGCCAAAACGCCGCCGGCGACGGTTACGTCTCCGGATTCACGCGGACGAAGGATGGCAAAACCGAGGACGGTCGGGCGATCTTTCCCGAGATCATGCGCGGCGAGATCCGCGCCGCCGGTTTCAATCTCAACGGCTGCTGGGTGCCGTTTTACAACTGGCACAAACTATTCTCCGGATTGTTCGCCGCTCAGGAATTCTGCGGTGTCGGAACGGCGCTCGAGGTCGCAAAAGGGCTCGGCGGTTTCATCGACAAGGTCTTCGCGGCGCTCGACGACAAGCAGGTCCAGACGGTTCTGAATTGCGAACACGGCGGCATCAACGAGTCGTTTGCCGAACTTTACGCACGGACGAACGACAAACGCTGGCTGGCGCTCGCCGAACGGATCCGGCATCAGCGGACGCTCGGTCCGATGTTCGAACGCGACGACAAGCTCGCGGGACTTCACGCGAACACTCAGATCCCGAAAGTGATCGGACTCGCGCGTCTATTCGAGATCACGGGCAAGGAAGAGTACCGGACGGCGTCGCGCTTCTTTTGGGAGACCGTGACCGGCAAGTACTCGTACGTGATCGGCGGAAACTCGGACCGCGAGCAGTTTCAGGCGCCGAACACGATCTCGAAGTACATCACCGACCAGACCTGCGAGTCGTGCAACACGTACAACATGCTCAAGCTGACGCGTCATCTGTTCGCGGACAATCCGAACGGCGCGTACTTCGATTACTACGAACGCGCGCACTTCAACCATATGCTCGCGCACGAAAATCCGAGGACCGGGATGTTCGCTTACATGATCCCGCTGATGTCGGGCGCGGCACGCGAATGGTCGTCGGAAACGAACGATTTCTGGTGCTGCGTCGGTTCGGGGATGGAAAGCCACTCGAAACATGGCGAGTCGATCTACTGGCACGCGGGCGATCACCTTCTGGTAAATCTCTATATTCCGTCAACGTTCGATTGGAAAGAAAAGCGGGCGACATTTGAGCTCGCGACCAATTATCCGTTGGACGAGAACGTTACGCTGCAGATCTCTTCGATCGACAGAAGAGCGGAATTCCCGATCAGTCTGCGGATCCCGTCATGGTGCGACGGCGCGGGGCTCGCGGTCAACGGAAAGTCGCTCAAGTTCAATGCCGCCAACGGTTACGCGACCGTGAAACGCAAATGGAAGAAGGGCGATCGGATCGAACTGAAACTGCCGATGCGGCCGCGGATCGAGCCGACACGCGACGACAAGGACGTCGTCGCGCTGATGAGCGGACCGCTCGTGCTCGCTGCCGATCTCGGTCCGTCGGACAAACCTTTCAGCGGTATCGCGCCGGCATTGGTTGCGAACGAGGTGCTCGGATCGATCGTGAGCACAAATGAACGGCAGGTCTTTGTGACGAAAGGTTCGGGACGTCCGGGCGATCTTCGATTGTCGCCGTTCTACTCGCTTTGGGAGCGCCGGACGGCCGTTTATTTTCACCGATTCACGGAAGACGGCTGGAAGGATTTCGAGCGGAAGAACGCGGTCGAAAAGGCGCGTTTGAAGGACCTCGAATCGCGATCGCTCGATTCGATGCGGCTCGGCGACATGGAAGCCGAGAAGTCGCACGAACTGGCGTCGAAGATCTCGTACCCGCTCAGCTACCGCATGCGGCCGGGGCGCGACGCCCGCAGCGAAGGCTATTTTGAGTTCAGGATGAAGGTCACCGACGAGGTCCCGCTGACGCTCCGCGCAACCTATTGGGGCGAAGAACGCAAACGGGTCTTCCATATCATGATCGACGGCGTGCGGATCGCCACCGAGAACCTCGGATACAACGTTCGCGGCGAATTCGTCGAGCGCGACTACGCGATCCCGGCCGAAATTGTGAAAGGAAAGTCGAGCGTGACGGTCAGGTTCGAACCCGACAAGGGACACACGGCCGGACCTGTCTTCGGCGTTCTGATCTTCAAGTCGAATTAACGGTTGTACGTCGTTCAGTCAGTCGGAGGACTGCCCGCGAATTCCCGCCAATTGACGCTAATTCGGAATACGGGAATTGCCCTTCCCCCTCAGCCATTGATGGCAATCGCGGGGACGACCACACACACGCAATCGACGTTTGTTCGAGCTCGAGTGTTCAAGATCTTTGCCCGCGAAGAACGCGAACAACGCGAAAAGAGTCTCGGTTGTCGTCGGCACGCCAAATCCAACCGTTTGTTGCGTTAGGGCCGCAAGTAGACCACAAAAATGGCTTACCGTTGTGAGTGATCAAATTTCAAGCATCAAACGAGATCTTGACGGACGGTCAGATTCGCGTGTTTAGCGTATTTCGCGGGAAATAATTCAAATCGCGCAATCCCGGTTTGCTCGCGCGGATCGGCGAGAATTCGCGGGCAACAGCTCCCGGCCTTCTGCGGTCTATTTCTGCTTATTTTTCAGCGCCGCGGCGATCGCCTCGGCGGCCAGTTTCTGCATGATCTTGTATCCTTCGGCGTTCGGATGAAGTCCGTCGTTCGCCAATCCTTCCTTGAGAAATCCCTTGTCATCGACTGTCGCTGAAAAATAATCGAGATAGACCAGTCCGCGCTCGGCGCAGTATGCCTTGATCCACCTGTTCAGTTCGAGGATCCGCGAAGGCGCGCGCTGGACGGTGCGAACGATCGGCTGTCCGGCCCTGTTCTTGTTGTAATCGCTGACCGGGAGGATCGAGGAGAGAACGACCTTGATGCCGTTGGCGCGGGCGAGATCGACGATCGAGCGGATATTGTCCTCGATCATCTCGTTCGTCATCGGGCCGGTGTTTCCGGCGATGTCGTTCGTTCCCGCGAGCAGCACCATCACGGCCGGTTTGTGCGCGATCACGTCAGGCCGCATGCGGATCAGCATCTGCGGCGTCGTTTGTCCGCTGATCCCGCGATTGATGTACGGCTTTTCCGGAAAATACTCGTTAAGCTTCCAGCCGTCGGTGATCGAATCGCCGAGAAAAACGACGCGGTTTTCCCTTTTCGCAGGCGCTTTCAGTTCAGTATTCGCCTTCGCATAGCGACCGAGCTGCGCAAAGTCGTTCAGGCGCGACTGAAGCCTGTCGGCGCGCTGTTTTTCAGCCGTCAGCGGATCCGGCGTCGGTGTTTGGGCAAGCGAAGCGCCCGCGAAGATCGCCAGCAACAAAGCAGTAAGTAATAGAGTTTTCATAATATTAGAGCGATCTCAGCACGAATCCGCCGTGCGGCTCGAGCTTTATCGTAATTGGTTTTCGCGCGTCGACCTCGGACCACGAGAACGCGAGATTTTCGCTGCTCTGGTCAGCGATGAGCTCGAAGCGTCCCGCCGACCTGAATGTTCTCAGGTTAGCGGCGACGGTCGCCGCCATCAAGATCACGAACCCGTTCAGGAAGACCTTTTTCATCATCATTTTGGTCCGGTCGTGATGTTCGGCCGTGGCGGCTTCGGCATTCCGTCACCAAAAAAGAAAGATGTGTGCGGCGGCTGATTGTACGCCACGTTCTGCCATGCGATCGAGAGGCGGTACTGCGGATCGTGCATCAGCGTATAGAAACGATATTTCGTCGGGATCGTCGTCGTGTAGATCCGAAGTTCCCGGTTGTCGGCCGACCGCCAGATGACCTCCTCGCGCCAGTCGCCGAGGATGTCGGCGCTGAGCGCGGGCGTCGCCTTGGATCCGTTATTCGAAACCGAGCCCTCCGCGGTCAGGATCGGTTCAGTCGTTTCCTTTTCCCAACTCCATTTCGAGATCGAGTTCCGGTCGAGCAGTTCGCTTAGCAGGTCGCCGTCCCAAAGCACTCCGAAATTGCAGGAGCGCGGCGTTCTTTCCGATATCAGATTGCCCTTGGCGTCGAACAAACCCCGAATCCCCGCGCCGAAGACCCACGATTCGAATCCTTTGTATCGCGGGTCGATGTCGAGCGACAGCCCGCGCCCGGGGCCTTCGCCGTCGGCGCCGGCCTTGATCGACGGTTTTTTCCAAAGGATTTCGCCGGTTCGCGCGTCACGGAAACTCGCACCGGCGTCGTCGAAGCGCTCCTGGATACCGAAGACCTCGAGCCCGGGCCGTGTCGGGTCGAGATCGGAAAGATGAAGTGCGTCGCCGTGGCCGAGTCCCGTCGAGTAGAGCCCGCGTCCGTCGTCGTCGATCGCCATCGCGCCGAAGACGATCTCGTCCCTTCCGTCGTCGTCGATATCGCCGATGCTCAGATTATGGTTTCCCTGTCCTCTGTACTTGCGGTTCTCGGGTGACGAATCACTGTCGAAGACCCACCGATTTGTCAGCTTGCCTCCACGCAGATCCCACGCCGCGATCACCGTGCGCGTGTAGTATCCGCGTGACATGATGAGGCTCGGATGAACCCCGTCGAGGTATGCGACCCCCGCCAGAAAGCGATCGACGCGGTTGCCGTAACCGTCGCCCCAGACGGCGTTGAGTTCGTCGCCGGTCGGGTTCATCGTCTTCGGGTGTCGCGGCGGGATGAAGTCCGTGGTCGCGATCGCCGCTCCGGTCAGACCGTCGAAAACCGTCAGGAATTCCGGGCCGGACAAAATCCGACCCGTGATGTTCATGCGTCGTTCGGTTCCGTCCGGGTTGGCGATTTCCGAAAATGTTCCCTCGGGCGCACGCCAGTCCGCCGTTGGGTCGCCGATCACCTTGCCTTTGCCATCGACCGTCCCGTCGGCCGTCTTGCACGCGATCTCGGCCCGGCCGTCGCCGTCGAGGTCATAAACGATGAATTGGGTGTAATGAGCGCCTTCGCGGATGTTCTTGCCGAGATTGATCGTCCAAAGGAGCGTGCCGTCGAGCTTGTAGGCCTGAAGGATCGGTTCGGTCGTGAATCCCGGGCGCGAGTTGTCCGCGCCGCGGCCTACCTGGTGAATGACGATCTCGTACTCGCCGTCGCCGTCAAGATCGCCGACGGAGCCGTCATTCGGCGCATAACCCGCCGGTGTCTTGAGCGGAACGCTCAGGAACTGCCGGGCCGGGCTTTTTGCCGGCAACCTGAATCTCGGGCTTTCTCGTTCGGAGCCGCGGTTGGCACGGACGAAATAGTCGTTGTCGCTGGCCAGATCGGCCTGAGCATCAATGAAATACGTGACGTCCTTGATCGGTTTCCGGTTGAGTTTTACGGTCTTTCCTCCGGAAACACGGAAGAGATCGAACGAAATATTCTCGGAATCCGTGCCGAGAAGGCGCCATGAAACGAAGACCTGTTTTCCGTCGCTGACGGCGACGATGCCCCGCGTCAGACGTTCCATTCGCCGCGGCTCGGCCTTTCCGCCGATTACCGATCCGGCGGCAACGGCGATCGTGACGATAATGAACAGAAGCGATCTCATATCGTTGATCAAAGGTCGCGGAACAGACGCGCGTCAAAGCCCTCGGACCGAACCTTCCAATCCGCGGGAAATCCCGGTGCGTTGGATTTCGGCGCGCCTTTCCAACCCATCGCCATCAGCGCCACGGCATACAGCAGCCCGCCGTTTCCCGGCAGGTAGAGCGGCAGGTTCGGGCGCTGATAATTGTGACCGTTGACGGCGTAGTGATTCTTCGGCGTGTCGAGCAGAAGAGCGTGGATCGCGGTCTCCGGCTGGCCGAGACGGGCCGCCGTCATCGCCGTCATCGGATAGTCCCAACCCCAGGTATCGTCCCACTTCCATTCATTCATCACCTTCGCGAGGGTCGCTCTCATTGTTTCGCGATCGACCATTTCTCCGGAAAGCACGCCCAGCGCGGCGAGCATCGAGGGATGATCCGAATTGCGCTCGGTGAAGGTCTGCGGACAGTTTTCATGCGCCAAATAGACGCCGTTCTTGACCGGAAGCTTTGAAAGTTTCGAAACGACTCGGTCCCATTGGGTTTTGCCTTTGAGCCCGAGCCGCCGCCGCCACTCGTTCGCCTTGAGCAATCCCCAGCGCCAGTATTCGAGTTCGTATGTCGGATTCCATGTCTCGCGAGCAGGGTGATTCTCCTGAGCCGGGATGACCGGCGGGCCCAGAACGTAGCGGTCCGTCGCGGCGTCGAAATGTGCGAACGAAGCCATGAATTCCGCGCTTTCTTCG
>JAKQII010000088.1 GCA_029557535.1 Acidobacteriota bacterium | reverse complement strand
CGGTTCGCCGCGCCCCGTCATGGAACAAATGAGAATTCCAGATTCCGGTCATTCCCCGAGTGCGGAATCTGGAATCCGGGAGCCGGTCGGAGAAATTCGTGCAGGTCCGGAACTTGCTGTGTGTCCACAATAAACACGAATCGCGCGTTAGAACTTTTTGCCCGCGGATTTCCGGCAATCAGCGCCAATAAACGGCGATCTGACAGAAAAAACGTGGATCAGGAATTGGTCACGTAAAGAGAATTGCAGAAAGATATGACCGGTCGCAACGCTCATCCTCTGCTTGATTCGCGTTCAATGGCGTAGATTCGCAGGCGGGAACTTCCTTCTATTGCGCAATTTGGGCTAAACACGAATTGAGTCCCGCGAGGGGCGACGCAACTTAACCCCTGGCGGAGCGAAGCGGAGCCTGGGGACGGGATCCGAATCGGATTCAAAATCCCGAAGGGGCGCAGCAAACTTGTAACCTTCACCGCAGCGACTTAACATCCTGTCACGACTTATAGAACAAGGAGCCTCTGACCGGCAATTTGCCTGGGTTGGGCGTCACCGTGCGTTCTCGGGCAGCGAATCAACTCGCCCGTGAATTTCGAGACTTGTTGATCTGGAACAATCTCGACCTTGACGAGCGGTACCTGATCTGAAGAGTTCGGATTTGCTGCGCCCCTACGGGGCTTGGATGCGGTTCTCGCCGTCACCCCCAAGCTTGCTCCGCGCGCCAGGGGTTATCGTTTCTGCGCCCCTGCGGGGCTCGATACCTGTTGATCGTGGAGGTGCGGCAAGACCAAACTTTGACGCATTTCTCCGACAGGCTTCAAGAATCCTGGTCCTGGCTATTGTTTGAAGCTTCTCGGTACACTGGCGTCCGTGAGGATCACAAAGTCGCCGAGTCCGCCGTGTTTGGCTTTGTCGAAGGTTTTGAAGTCCGACTCGTAACGCATCGTGACAACGATGAACTTCGCCTTCTTTGCGTAATTCATCAATTGTTCAGCTGTTCCGAGACGGTTTTCGGTGTGAAATCCGCCATTGAGATGGACGACCAGAGGGTTCTTTTTCTTCTTCAGAAACCGCGAAACCGAATACGCCATCGTCGCGTCCCAGAGCGATTGGGACCCAAGGATGTTTACCAGCCCCATCTGTGCTTCCGGCGACGGCCCCATCAGCGCCTTGAACTTGTTTGAGTAAGCTTCCGACGGTTGCGCCCAAGGAATCGGCGCGAGCCACTCCTTCGCCTCTTTCGTCAGCGGATCGAGCGCGGACCGGCCGTTCCGCGAAACCATGTTGATGTATCGCCGCGGCGCATTTGCCGCGATCACCGGGAGTTTGTTGCTTTTCGCCAATTCGACCAGCGGCTTGTAATCGGTCGCGTAATTCTTCCACGACCGCGAGCTCGCAAGAAAGTGATTTTCCGAGATCAGGCCGTTGAGATATTCGTTGACGACGACCTGGACGTCGCGCTCGAACATTTCCATCGATAACGCCGTTGGGCGTTCCTTCGCATACTTCTCGACAACCGCCTTGAATATCCGAAGCTGGAGCGCGTGCGCCGTGGCGTCGTCGTGGTTTTCACCGAGGAATACGACATTCACGCCGCCGGCCGCCGCGATGATCTGGTCGATCGACGACGGATTTCCGTTTCCGTCAAAAACACGGAATCGATCCGGTTCATTCTGTCCGAAAATCACCAACGGCATCGCGAGAATAAGTGCAAATACAAGAATTTTCATAATGTTACCCGCCCTGAACTTTGTAACACAATTCGACTCTGCGGGCAAAAAAGATGCGGACCGAAACCGTTCGGTCCGCATGAAACAGAGGAATCAGGATACAAAACTAGAAGATCGTGAAGCTGTATTCCACGTTCTTGTTCACGGCATACGGTGTCCCGCCCCGTTTGGCCGGTTCAAACCGGATGCTCTTGGCTGCCGCGATCGCCTGCTCGGTCAACCCGTTCGGAAGCCCTTTGATCACCGAAACGCCGCCTATTTGTCCGCTCGCCAGAAACGTCACCTTCAGGATCACGGTTCCCTGAATGTTGTTGACGCGGGCCGAATCAGTATATCCGGGGCGCGGCTTCGAAATGATCTTGACACCTACCGTCGGCCCCTTCTTGACGACATCGCCGTCAAAGTCGCCGGTTCCGCCGCCCCTACCGTTGCCTTCGCCGTCACCGTCGCCATTGCCGCGGCCGCTGCCATTCCCGTTCCCAAGACCTTCACCGTTGCCGTTTCCCTGACCGCGGCCATTGCCGTTGCCAAGACCCCCGCCGCGACCGAGTCCGTCAGAACGACCGTCAACACCGTCCTTCACCCCGTAGGGTTCATCCGAGTCTTCAGCCGGCCGTGGATTCTTGTTCTTCGTCGCCATCTGCAATGTCAGGGTCGGATTCGTCAGACGGTCCATCGAAGACGAAGGCGGAGTTATGGGATCCGGAACCTGTGCGGCTTCGCGTCCCTTCGACGCCGGAGTATTCTCTTCTTTGCCGCCGCCGCCTCCGCCGCCGCCTTTCTCGTCGTCCTTCTTGATCTCTTTCTCTTCCTCGAATGGCATCGGCTCAACCTCACCGACGTATGCGATAAGATCCGGCGTATCGATCGCGCCGACGTCGAGGAACTTGTTGAACAACGAATAGATGAGTCCAAGACCGAACGCGCCGAAGAACAGTATGAAGAAACCGAGAAGCAAGAGGTTCCGTTCCTTGACGTTCTTCTCTTCTACTATCGTGACGTGAAATCCGTCGTTCCTGGCTCGGTTCGGTGCGTACGTTGCGGCGTAAACCTCGCGCGACGCGGTCGGAACTTCGAATGCCGCGGTCGGCGCGGGTTCGGCCGCGACGCTGACCGGTTCGGGTTCTTCGGCCGCAACCTCGATCAGTTCCGGTTCGGGTTCAAACACTTCCTGCTCGAACTCGAATGCGTCGTCGGCGATCACGGGCGCGGTTTCAAAAACAGGTTCCGGTTCCGAAACAGGCTCGGGTTCAATTGCTGGTGCCTCGATCACAGGCACGGTGGCCGCGACAATGACCTCAGGTTCCGGGATCTCTTCAATGACCGGTTCCGGTTTCGACTCGGCGACGACCGGGTTCAATTCAAACGCAGTCAGCGGAGCGCCGCAGTTCGGGCAAAACCCGAACTTCTCGGCGAATCCTTCATCACAGGCGTTACAAAACTTGACTATTTTCCCCATTCTTCAGCCTCTTCAAACTGCCGCAGGCGGCGCGCGGCATCAACCCCAAAACTACGCAATATTATCACGAAATCGGCAGATGTTAAGTTTCATCGATGAAATTTTCGATTTGAACCGTGCCGAATTACAATTATCTAGATGCCCGGAAGAATTGAAACTTTGCCTGACGCGTTTTAAAATTTCGCTTTGGTCGCGACAACGCTTCGACTGCATCGCGGCAACTAAGTTCAGGTTGTCAAATTCAAATCCGCTTAAATTTCCGCATGACGTATTTTTTGAAAGAACTTATCCGCACGGCCGTGATGGTGTCATTGATCGCCGCCGCGTCTCTCGCAGCATTCGGCCAGATCGCCCAGTCCAGCACGCCGCGCGAAGACCGCCTTCTCAATGGCCTGAGATTGCTCGTCTGGAGCGACGCGAGATCGCCTAAGGTAACCGTTAAGACCCGGATCCATTCGGGCGCGGCTTTCGATCCGCTCGGGAAGGAAGGGACGATGAAGCTCCTTTCGGACATCATCTTCCCCGGCGGCACGACCCGCGATTATTTCCGCGACGACCTCGGGGGCGATCTTAAGGTGACCTGTACCCACGATTACATCGAGATCGACGCATCCGGCGATGCTGACAAGTTCCTGCAGATCGTCGAAACACTTTCTCAGGCACTAACGAATCCGCTGATCGACAAGGAAACCACCGGCCGCGTCAAATCCCCGCAGCTTCAACTGCTCGCGGGTTTGGAGAAGGACCCGAAATACGTCGCGAACGCCGCGGCGGCGAAGCGGCTTTTCGGAAGTTATCCGTATGGACGCCCGCTTCAGGGAACTACGGAGAGCGTTTCAGCGATCGATTTTGCAGACGTGCTCTTTGCGAAGCAGCGTTTCTTCACGGCCGACAACGCGACGATCGCGATCGTCGGCAACGTCAAGTCCGACTTCGCTTTCCGTGTGGTGAAGCGCCTGTTCGGCGGATGGCTCAAAGCGGACAAGAAGATTCCGGCCACGTTTGCGGCACCGGAACAGGCATCCGCAAAGGTCCACATCCTCGACACCCCGGTTCCGTCGACCAGTGAATTTCGGATGGCCGCCCGCGGGGTTGCCCGAAGGGACAAGAATTACTTCGCGAACACGGTACTTGAACGAATCCTCGCACGGCGCGTGAAGGCGCGCGATGGTGAATCGGCATTTGCCGCCAACGAGTCGCATTTGCTGACAGGATTGATGGTCCTCGGGGCGTCCTCGTGGAACGTCTCCGGGATCAAGCGCAATGGCACGGACATTTCGCTCCCGGCCGACCTCGACAATTATCAGGATCACTTTTTGAAGGCTGATCTCAGCGATGGGGAATTCAGCGCGGCACGAGATGAGGTCGTGGGCGACTATTCGAAACGGGGCGTCGACGACCTCTGGCTGGACGCCGAGACATACCGGCTGACTTCGGCCAAAGACGATCAGACAGCCGTTCAGGCGGTGACCTTGGCCGACGTCCAGAGGTCGCTCGAACGCCTTAGAACTGAAGTATTCGTCCGAGTCCTCGTCGTCAGCGCGGAACAGCTCGCCGGAGCACGGTAAGTGATGGCAAACGAAAAAACCGCCGGGGAACTGGAACATTCGAAGGCCGTGCGCGAGATGTTCTCGGGCATCGCCAAACGGTACGATTTTCTCAATCATTTTCTCTCGGTCAATATCGATAAGCGTTGGCGCCGCCTCGTTTCCCGCGAGCTCAAAGAGATTCTCGCGGATCCGGAAGCCCTCGTTTTGGACGTCGCCTGCGGAACCGGCGATCTCGCCGTCGAACTTCGCCGATCCGGCAACGCACGTGTGATCGGAACGGATTTTTGCCGTCCGATGCTCGAGGTCGCCGCCGAAAAGAATGAAAAGAACGGGCTCTCGATTCCCTACCTCGAGGCGGACGGCATGAACCTCTCGTTCGCTGACGAAACTTTCGATGCGATCACGATCGCCTTCGGGCTGCGGAATTTCTCCAACTGGGAGACCGGGCTTCGGGAGTTTCGCCGATTGCTGAAACCGGGCGGAAGGCTCGCTGTCCTTGAGTTCTCGGCACCGGTCGTTCCCGGTTTCCGACAGGCATTCGGATTCTACTTTTCGAATATCCTGCCGCGGATCGGCGGTGCGGTAAGCGGTTCGCGGGGTGCTTACGAGTACCTGCCGAACTCGGTCTCTCGCTTCCCTGATCAAAAGAACCTTGCGCGGATGCTCGAGGAAGTCGGCTTCGACGGCGTCCGCTACCGCAACCTCACCGGCGGGATCGCTGCGTTGCATTTGGGAACCAGAAAGTAATAGAATCAGGGGTCTTTTCCACCGCTCGCGATGAAATACAAGGTCATCAATATACTGCGACAGTTCGGACTGTTGGTACTCGTGGTCTGGACCGTCGTCTCGCTGGTGACCCTTTTGATCGAACTCGTCCCCGGAGACCCGGCGGTCGCCATTCTTGGGGAGAACGCAACCCCGGAACAGATCGATTCGTTCCGGCTCAAGCACGGTCTCGACAAGCCCGCATTCTTTTTCACCTATTCACGCGATCCGGAACTTTATCGGGGTATCCGGGAATTCGAACAACAGCCCAAGGAAAAGGAAAGGCGCAACGAACAATGGTTCGTTTCAAATGCAGTCGAAGACCTGCTCGTCGATCTGCGCGTCCGTGAATTCCGTTGGCACGGGACCGACAACCGCTACATGAATTACTGGACTGGCGTTCTGCACGGCGACCTCGGCAATTCCTTCAAGACCGACACACCGGTACTGAATCTGATCCTTGAACGCTATCCGAACACGATCAAACTGGCCCTCGCGGCGATGTTCATCGCGATCCTCATCGCGATCCCGCTCGGCGTCCTGGCCGGAACCCGGAAGGGCTCGCTCGTCGATAACTTCTCGTCCTTTTTCGCTCTTCTCGGGATTTCGCTTCCGACCTTCGTGATCGGTCCGTTTCTCGTGTACCTTTTCGCGGTAAAGATCCAGATATTCAGCGCGACCGGGAGCCTTTATCCAGAGGACATCGTCCTGCCGGCCGTAACGCTCGGCGCGGCGCTTTCAGCGATCCTGACCCGGATGGTCCGCAGTTCCGTCATCGAGGAACTCGGCGAGGACTACGTGAGAACCGCCCGGGCGAAGGGACTGAGCGAGCGGACCGTCATTTACAAGCACGTTTTGAAGAACGGACTGATCCCGGTCGTGACGATCCTCGGGTTGCAGCTCGGCGTTCTGCTCGCCGGCTCGATCATCACCGAGAAGATCTTCGCATGGCCCGGTCTCGGCCTGCTGCTCCTTGACGAGGGCATCGCCAAACGGGATTACAGACTGGTACAGGGCTGCGTTCTGGCGATCAGCGTTACGTACATATTCGCGAACGCATTGACGGACTGGATCTATCGCCGGCTCGATCCGCGGATCAGACTCTCGTAATGAACAGACTTGCGTACATCGGATTTGCGATCATCGCCGTCATCGTCGTGACGGCGGTCTTTGCCCCGCTGTTCGCCTCTTGGGATGCTGCGACCGTACCCGATACGGCACTGAGACTCGCGCCGCCCTCGGGAACGCACTGGTTCGGTACGGACGTTCTCGGATACGACGTATTCTCGAGGGTCGTTTACGGCGCGAGGATCTCGCTTCAGGTCGGAGTGACGGTGACGATCATTTCCGCGATCTTCGGGATGATCATTGGTGCGGTCGCCGGATTTTACGGCGGTTTCATCGACAAATTCCTCTCCGGATATCTTTTCAACGTCTTTCTCGCGTTTCCGGGACTGCTGCTGGCGATCGCGCTCGTCGCGTTCCTCGGCGCGGGCCTCGGAAAAATGATCCTCGCGTTGTGCATCATCGGTTGGGTTGGGTACGCACGGGTGATGCGCGGCCAGGTTCTGAAGGTCCGCGAATTCGACTTTGTTCAGGCCGCGCGTGCCCTTGGCGCAAGCAATCTCCGGATCCTGTTCATTCATATCCTGCCGAATGCCATCCAACCGCTGATCGTCCAGGCGTCACTGGGGATGGCCGGCGCGGTTCTTTCGGAAGCCTCGCTTTCGTTTCTCGGACTCGGCATCCCGCCGCCGACGCCTTCGTGGGGGACGATGATCGAGGACGCGCGGACGACGTATACGATCGCGCCGCATACGTTGCTTTTTCCGGGACTCGCGATCGCACTGACGGTTCTTGCGTTCAACTTCATCGGCGACGGCCTTCGGGAATATCTGGATCCGAAACAACGCCGGCGTTAGATTTGCAAACATGGGCAGTGGTTTCAAAATCGTCCCGCTCGGACTCGACGCGGTGTCGGTCGAGTTCGGCGACGCGATCTCGATCGATCTCAATGAGCGCGTGATCGCGTTCGCCGACGCGATCTCTGCCGACCCGTTCCCGGGGTTCGTTGAAGCGTTTCCCGCCTACTCGTCGGTCACGGTCGTTTTCGATCCGCGTGTCGTTCGTCGGACTTCGACGACGACTGAAACCGTTGTTGATTCCGTATCGAAGGCACTTTCGGAGCGAGTCGACGCAGCGGCCTCAAGATCTTCTTACGAACGCCGAATCCTTGAGATTCAAGTCGATTTTTCACCCTCAGCCGGCCCGGACCTTCCCGAATGCGCCAAACGGAGCGGCCTTTCGATCGCAGATTTCATTCGGATCTTCACCGCCCGCGAGTATCGCGTATTCATGCTCGGATTCCTGCCCGGATTCGCGTACATGGGAATTGTTGACAAGGAACTCGAGCAACCCCGGCGGCCCGATCCGCGAAGCCGTATCGAAAAAGGAAGCGTCGGGATCGCGGGCCGCCAAACCGGGATTTACCCGCTGGCATCGCCAGGGGGCTGGCAGATCGTCGGCCGCACGTACGTCGAGATGTTCCTGCCGCGTTCGGATCGTCCGGCGCTGCTGGCGCCCGGCGACCGTGTCCGTTTCATTCAATCTTGATGGGAATGCTGATCCTAAAACCCGGTCTGCTTGCGACGTTCCAGGATCTTGGGCGACGCGGCTTCGGTCGTTTCGGGGTCAATCCGGGAGGCGTCATCGACACGGCGGCAGCGCGCATCGCGAACGCGCTTTGCGGAAATTCGGATTCGGAGCCCGTCCTCGAAATGAATTTTCCCGCTCCGGAGATCAAGTTCACGTCCGATTGCGTCTTCGTGCTTTCCGGCGCTGATCTCGACGCGCGATTGAACGGATCGCCGATCGTTTCCGGGCGCTTACGGAGCGCATCCGTCGGCGATGTTGTGTCGTTCGCCGGTCGACGGTCAGGCGCGATCGCGTACCTTGCCGTGCGCGGCGGGTTCTTGCTCGAAGATTGGCTCGGCAGCCTCGGCACGAACCTCGCGGCGGGAATGGGCGGATTTCATGGTAGGGCGGTCCGGAAGGGAGACCAAGTGGAATTTGGCGAAGACCATTCCGCGGCGCCGCGTCTTATCGCGTCGCACACGCTTTTTCCATTTTACACGCCGTTTCCGACGGTCCGATTCGTGCGCGGACCGGAACACGAGATTATGACCGACAGATCGGCTGAGGTCCTGCGCAAGATCACCTTTTCGGTTTCGGCCAATTCGAATCGGATGGGCTTCAGGCTCAGCGGGCCGGAATTGTCGCCGATAGAGCCGTTCGAGATGATCTCTTCGGGCGTCAACTTCGGGACGATCCAACTTCTTCCGGACGGCCGGCTGATCATCCTCATGGCCGATCATCAAACCACCGGCGGCTACCCGCGGATCGCCACGATAATCCCGACCGACCTGCCGCTTGTCGCCCAACTTGTTCCAGGTGACAAGATCGGATTTCACGAAGTCACGCTTGAAGACGCGGAAAATCTATTCTTCGAATTTGAGAGGGATTTGAATTTGCTGCGCACGGCCTGTAAATTTAAGCTCGATGCGCAGAATCGACCTTAACGCGGACATGGGGGAGAGCTTCGGGGCGTGGCAAATGGGCCGCGATGCCGAACTGATGACCTATGTTTCCTCAATCAACATCGCGTGCGGCTTTCACGCCGGCGATCCGTCCGTACTCCGCCGGACGATCGAGAAAGGCATTCTCGCCGGGGTAAAGATCGGCGCGCATCCGTCGTTTCCCGATCTTCAGGGATTCGGCCGCCGCGAAATGAAGCTTTCCGCCGATGAGGTGTTCGACACGGTTTTGTATCAGGTTGCCGCCGTCAAGGGAGTTTGCGAAGCTCTCGGAAAGCAGCTCCATCACGTCAAACCGCACGGCGCTTTGTACAACATGGCTGCCCGCGACCGACTGCTTGCCGGATCGATCGTGAAGGCAGTCGAGCGGATCGACCCGGACCTGGTTCTCTACGGATTGTCTGGAAGTCATCTGATCTCCGAAGCCGAGGCTGCGGGGCTTGTCGCCGCGTCGGAGGTCTTTGCGGACCGGACATACCGTTCCGACGGCAGCCTGACGCCGCGTTCGGAACCTGACGCACTGATCGCCGACGGATCCGAGTCGATCGATCAGGTTCTTTCGATGATCGTGAACGGGACCGTGACGTCGACCACCGGCGAGACCGTTCAGATCCGGGCAGACACTGTTTGCATCCACGGCGACGGACCGCATGCCGTCGAATTCGCCGCGCGCATCCGAGAGGCGCTCAGTCGAATGAATATCGAGGTCGGCTGACCGGCGGCGGCGTTCAACGCCAGCCGTTTCTTTCCCGCAGACGGGTGATGTGCGCGACGTGATGCGCACCGTGCCACGCGTAAAACGCGAGCAGGACCTCAATCGTGAATTCACCCATCTCAGGATGCTTCAGACGCCGCGCAAAATCGTTTTCCGACATCGCTTCGAGCAGCGTATGAAGCCGGTGATGGACGCCCCTCATGATTGCAAGGCTTGAATCGATCGCCAACTTGCTGTCCGCGAGTTCCGCCCACAACTCCTCCGCATATGGCCGGATCGTCGGAACGTCTTCGGTCATCGCCAGCTTGAAGCGGCAAAACGAGTTAAGATGCGAATCGGCAATATGATGGACCGTTTGCCTGACCGTCCAGCCACCGGGTCGGTACTCGGTGTCCATCTGCGAATCGTCCAGTCCTGATACGGCGGCTTCAACCGCCGCCGGGAGATCACGGATCGCCACAATATTCGCGGACCGTTGCTCGGCTGAAATGGGCGCGCTCTTGTCGAATTCGCCGATCGGATATCTTAGGTTGTCAGTCGCTGTTGTACTCGCCATAGTAGTTCTCGAACCTCGTAAATTCCTTTAAAAACGCCAGCCGCACGGTTCCGGTCGGCCCGTTGCGCTGCTTTGCGATCAGGATATCGGCGATCCCGGCGTTCTCCTCGGTCGGTTTGTAGTAATCCTCGCGGTAGATGAACGCCACGACGTCTGCGTCTTGCTCGATCGAATTATGAACGATGAAATCCTGGGCGACAAAATTGTGATGTTCCTCGACCGTTAGGTCGTAAACATCCGAGACTCCATCCGGACTTATCGACACAATCTCGTCCCAATAAACGCCATCTTGAGAACCTCCGAACTCCTGTGCCCCGGGCAGTGCAATTCGATCGCCCGATTTGAGTTTGTCGAGCCTTTCCCATCCATCGAATCGGAGGAATTTGTGATTCGCTGTGGCGCGAATCTCACGCCCGAGCCGCGTTGTGAGTCGGAATACCGGTTTCTCGCCGGTTCTGAATGCATTAGTGACCTTCGAACGTTCGAGCTTCCATGATTTCGCATTCAATGCCCAAACGTCGAAGTCTTTTTGATTCTCCAGGTCGCGAATCGGCACTCGACTGCCGGTTTCCGCCAACGTTACTAGCGAATCTCCGGCAAGGCACCCCGACTCCCGAAGATCGGACATCATCGGTTTCGGCGGATTTCTGGCCTCCGGAGCGCGTGACAGCTGCGAGAGAGCGACGACCGGAACCTGCATCTCTTTCGCCAGCGCTTTGAGTTCCCGCGAGATCTGCGAAACCTCCTGCTGCCGCGATTCGGTCCGTTTCGACCCCGACATCAGCTGAAGATAATCCACGACGACCAGATCAAGACGTTTCTGCTCAGCTGCCAGCCGCCGCAGTTTCGCGCGCATCTCGAGCACCGAAATGCCCGGCGTATCGTCGATGAAGACCTTGGCCTCGGACAGCGTCCCGATCGCCTCGGCCAGCCGCGCCCATTCGTCGCGCGTCAGATATCCGGTCCGGAATCGGTGCGCATCGACCTTCGCCTCGCTCGAGAGCATGCGCATGACAAGCTGCTCCTTCGACATTTCAAGCGAAAAAAGCGCGACGGTAGCGGCTTCCTGCACGGCGGCATTCTGCGCCATCGTCAGGCACATGGCCGTCTTGCCCATTGACGGCCTGGCCGCAATGATGATCAGGTCGGTCTTCTGCAGTCCCGATGTCTTTTCGTCGAGATCGCGGAAACCGGTCGCGAGGCCGGTCAACGCGTGCGTTTCACGTTTCGCGTATTCCTCGACCCGCGCGAGCACCGACTCGGCGATCGGCCGGATATGCGCAAATCCCTGCCGGGTACGTTCATCCGCAAGCGCGAAGATCTGCTGTTCGGCGTGATCGAGAATGTCCGACGCTTCCTCTTCTTCGGCGAGCGCCTCGCTCGTGATCTGGTTGCAGACCTTGATCAACGAGCGGATGATCGATTTGTCCTTGACCACCTTCGCGTAGTCGAAGATGTCCGAAAAATGCGGCAACCCGTAGGTCAGATTGGTGATCGTCGCGATCCCGCCGATCGATTCGATCGAGCCGTCCTTTTTGAGTTCCTCGCCGATCAGGATCGGATCGATCCGCTCGCTGCGCTCGAACAGCGCGATCATCGCTTTGAAGATCCGGCGATGAAGCGGTGAGTAGAAATCCTCAGGTCGGAGATGTTCGATCGCTTGGCTGATGAGTTGATTGTCGAGGAGGATGGCGCCAAGGATCACGCGCTCGCTGTCGGGACTGCTCGGCAGCGGCTTCTCCAGATACTGATCGCGGGCGAAGTCGGTGGTCGGATTCATTTGTCGCGAAATCGGTTTGGAAAATCCAAACAAAAAAGACTGCAGGCGGAATGCCGGTTGCAGTCTTTGATGATACTACCTCGACTAAAAAACGTCCAAAACTCGGACGTTCTTTTGGACCTAGTCTTCGGTTTCGTCCGACGCCTCTTCAACAACCTCTTCAACGGCCCCGGTTGACGCCTCGGCAGCGGGTGCAGCGGGCGCCGCAACCGCGACCTCTTCAGGCTCACCTTCGCCCCGGACGATCACCGGAACATTGAGAACGACCTCGCGATGAAGCTTGACACCGACCGTATAATCGCCGGTTTCCTTGATCGCGTCACGCAGGTTCACCCGCCGGCGGTCGATCTCGTAACCCTTTGCGGCGAGAGCATCCGCAATGTCCATCGACGTCACCGACCCGAACAGCGTCCCGGTTTCGCCGGCCTTGCGGATGAATTCGAGCGAGAGTCCGGACATTTGATCAGCCTGCAGTTCGGCGGTCGCTCTCTCCTGGGCGGCCTTTTTCAAGAGCGCGGCACGCTCGAGTTCGATCTGCTTGATGTTTCCCTTTGTCGCGAGCGACGCCAATCCCTGCGGCAGCAGGAAGTTTCGGGCATACCCGGCCCTGACCTTGACGATCTCGCCGCGTCCGCCGAGCGTTTCGATGTCCTCGCGTAACAAAACTGTCGTATTTGCCATGATTTGAATCCTCCTTGCTTAGTCCGCAACGAACGGAATGAGCGCCATCGAACGCGCCCGTTTGATCGCGCGCGAGACGCGGCGCTGGTCCTTGGCCGTGATGCCCGAGATGCGGCGCGGCATGATCTTCCCGCGCTCGGGAACAAAACGTCTCAGAAAATCGACGTCCTTCCAATCGACGTAATCGGGTACGGACTGTCGCGGGCGGCGACGCTGAAAGCGGCGCGGCATCTTCTCGAGATCCTGCTCCATGTTGGTGGCATCGAGTTCGGTGCTTTCGGTTGTGCTGTTGTTGTCTTTTTGCTTTTCCATTTTCAAACTCCTCCTCGATGGTTAGTTAGACTCGGCATCGCCGGATCCTTCGTCCGCACCGCGATTGCGGCGGCGGTCGCGCTTCGCCTGCTTCTTTTCGGCCGCTTTGCGTTCCTCGTCGACACGCACCGTGATGTACCGCATGATCAGGTCGTTGACGCGCATCCGGCGTTCGAGCTCGGCGATCTCCTGTCCGGACCCTTCGATCTCGAACAACATATAGTGGCCTTCCGTCTTCTTTTTGATCGGATAAGCAAGTTTGCGACGGCCCCAATCTTCCGTCTTGACCACGCTGCCGCCTTCCTTCTCGACGAGACCGACGATCGCTTCATTCAGCTTTCCGATCGTCTCATCGTTCGTTTCCGGCGTCGCGATATACATTACTTCGTATGTTCTGTTTGCCATTTTCCTCCTTGTGGCTTTCCAGCTTCGGCGCGCGGCGTCGAAGCAAGAAGGGCATATCCGTTTGGGATTTGCGAATTCGGATTTGCGATCTATCCGAATTTCAATTGTATTTGGCCATTGCCTTTTCGACTCCGTCTTCGACGATCGAAAGCGCGGCATCGGCGCTCAGGTCCAATATCGAGTCGACCTCCTTTAGATCGCTCTTTGAAAAATTCTCGAGCACGAAATTGCTCGCGTCACTCACCGGTCGGTCGGGCGCGATCCCGATGCGCAGCCGGCAGAATTCCTGCGTTTTCAAACAATCGATGATCGATCGCAATCCATTCTGCCCGCCGTGGCTTCCCTTCGGCCTGATCCGGACCGTTCCGAACGGCAGCGCGAGGTCGTCCGAGATCACGATCAGCTTCACGACCGACCGGTCGTCCTTGCGAAGAAGGCAACTGACCGATTCGCCGCTGAGGTTCATGAACGTCTGCGGTTTCGCCAGTTCAACGATCTCGCCGCCTGCGTGGCCGCGGCCGATCAGTGCCCGGCATTCATCCCGCCTGACCGTCGTCTGAAGGCGTTCCGCGAGCCGGTCGATCACCATGAACCCGAGATTGTGCCTCGTTTTCTCGTACCGCGCGCCGGGATTTCCGAGACCGACGACGAGCCATTTCTTTGCGGAAATATCGTCCATTCCGATCTCCGTTTCAGGGCAACGACCGGCCGACCGACCATTTCGCCTGACTACTATTCGGCAGTCTCGCCCGCTTCCTCGCCGCCGGTGGTTCCCTCACCCGCCTCAGCTGTCTCCTCGACGACTTCGTGAACAACGACGATCGACGCGACGACGGTGTCCGCGGCTTCCGTGATCTCGACGTTCTTCGGAACCGAAAGATCGGAAACGGTGATGGTTTCGCCGGCGTGCAGGTTCGAGACATCGACCGTAATCGATTCCGGAACGTTCGCCGGCTCGGCCAACACCTTGATCTCATTGAGCGGAGTGTTGAGCACCGCGCCCGCTTCCAGCAGACCCGGCGCATCGCCGGCGATCACGAGGTGAACCGACAATTCCATCTTCTCGCCCTTGGCGATGCGGCGCAGGTCTGCATGCATCAACCGCCCCTTGACGGCGTCGATCTGACGATCCTGAAAGATAACGTCGCTCACGCCGTCGCCTTTGACGTCGAGCGAGAAAACCGTATTGACTCCCGAGTCCGAACGGAGAATCGCCGCCAGATCGCTCAGTTCGGCGACCGCCGCGACCGCGGCTCCGCCTCCGCCGTAGATCGAGACGGGAATCTTCCCTTCGCGGCGCAGACGGCGGGTATCGTTCTTCCCCCGGCCTTCCCTAACTTCCGCTTTTACAACAATTTTGTCTGCCATAATGTTCCTGTTCCGGCGTTCGCCGATCTTCATCCGGTGATTCGTTGCGAATCTCTCAAATAAACAGTGACGAAACGCTCGTTTCGTCGTGAATCGATTTAATTCCGTTTGCCAGCAGGTTTGCAATGCTCAGCTGCTCGATACGTCCTTCCGCGCGAAGTCGCTCGGCGTCATCCCGCAGGGGGATCGTATTCGTCACGATCACCTTCTTAATGTGCGAAGCCGAAATATTATCCACGGCGCGTCCCGAAAGAACGGCGTGCGAGAAGCACGCATAGATCTCGTTCGCCTCGTTTTCGTACAACGCCTGCGCGACCTTGCAGATCGTGCCTCCCGTATCGCACATGTCGTCGATGATGAGACAGTTCTTGCCGCCGACGTCGCCGACGATGTTCATCACTTCCGCGACGTTCGCTTTCTCGCGCCGCTTGTCGCACAACGCGAGGCCCGCGTTGAGCCGCTTCGCATAGGCGCGCGCCCGCTCGGCTCCGCCGGTGTCCGGCGAGACGACGATCAGATTCTCGATCTCGTTCTGCTGGAAGTAGTCGACGATCACCGGCGCGGCGAAAAGGTGGTCGACCGGAATATCAAAGAACCCCTGAATCTGCGATGCGTGCAGATCGACGGTCACGATGCGCTGCGCGCCGGCCGTCGTCAGCAGGTTCGCGACGAGTTTGGCGGCGATCGGGACGCGCGGACGGTCTTTCTTGTCAGAACGAGCGTAACCGAAATACGGGATCACGGCGGTGACGCTTGCAGCCGATGCCCGGCGGCACGTGTCGATCATGACGAGCAGTTCCATCAAATGCTCGTCGGTCGGCGGGCACGTCGGCTGAATGATGTAGACATCCGTCCCGCGGACGTTCTCTCCGATCTGGAAGTTGAACTCGCCGTCCGAGAATCGATCGGTATTCGCCCGTCCGAGATCGCAGCTGAGATACCCGCAAATCTCCTCGGCGAGAGCCCGGTGCGCGTTCCCGGAAAATATCTTGATGCTGCCTGTGACGCTCATGTTCAAAAGAAAAACGAGCAATTTCGCAAAATTGCCCGTTCCGATCAGAGAAAACCTTGGCTGGGGCGGAAGGATTCGAACCTGCGAATGCCGGAACCAAAATCCGGTGCCTTACCACTTGGCTACGCCCCAGTAATAATTCAGAAACTAATCGGAAACAACCTACACGCTCTGACGAGCGCCCGCCGGTACTCATCCCGCGATACGGTTGCTACGGCAAACATTCGCCAATCTTTCTCGTTCCCGAGGGCTTTCAAAGTCGCTTGCCGTGTTTCTTCTTTTTCAAAAACCGCGAACACGCTGGCTCCGCTTCCGGAAAGCAACGCCGATTCGGCGCCGTGTTCGACGAGCCGGTCGCGGACCCGCTCGATTTCGGGGAACGAAGCGAAAACGCTTCGTTCAAAATCATTCGCCGGAACCTGTCGGCCGTCATGCAATTCCCGACCGGCTTTTCGGCAAAGCTTGAGGATACTTTCCGGGTCATTCTTTGTCAAGGGCTGCAGATTCAGCCTCCGGAATGCGTCCGAGGTCGGGACCGCGATCGCGGGCTTCGCGATGATCATGTATTTTTGCTCGATATCAGGAAGCGGCTCGATCAATTCTCCGCGGCCGTGGCCGATCGCCGTTCCCCCAAAAAAGAAGAAGGGTACATCGGATCCGATCGACGCTCCGATCTTCGTCAGGTCCGGGAATCCGATCTTAAGGTCCCACAAGATACTTAGTCCGAGCAGTGCCGTCGCGGCGTTCGATGAGCCGCCGCCGAGGCCTCCCGGCGCGGGTATTCGCTTTTCGAGCACGATCCGCGCGCCCATGCGGACCCCGAAGGCGTCCCGCAAGGCGTCCGCGGCGCGAAGGATCAGATTTGTGCTGTCGGTCGGAATTCCCGGGGCGGCGCACTCGAGCGTCAGCGCATCTGACGGCTCGAAGCGGATCCGATCGCAAAGTGAAACGGTTTGAAGGATCGTGCAGAGTTCGTGATACCCGTCGGGACGCTTGCCAAGAACGCGAAGCAGCCAGTTGACCTTTGCAAAACTGGGCAATTCGAACGCGTCTGAACTCATTCCGCAAGAATAGAGAATGGCGGCGTGCGAATCAAACCGGCCGGCTTTTCAGCGGCGGACGAGAAACACCTGAGTGAAATAGAAACATCCCTCGGGCGTGACGGCGATGCCGATACCGGTTTCCTGCCAACGAGGATTCAGGAGATTGTTGCGATGGCTGGTCGATAGCATCCATTTATCGACGGCGGTCCTGATCGGATCCCGGTAGCCGCGATTGAAGGCAATGTTTTCGCCGATCGCCCGCCATTTTTTGACGCCTAGCTGATCGGCGCGTTCGTCGACCATCTTTCCGTCAACGCCGGAATGGCCAAAGAAGTTGAGCCTGGCCATGTTCTCTGAGTGAAGCCGCGCGATCCTTGCCGCGTCTTCACTCCACGCGATCGCTGTCAGTCCGAGTTTCAGACGTTCCCGATTGATCAGTTCCGCGGCTTCCCTTCCCATTTGATGAAGCTGCGCCCGGGAAAAGAGAAAGACTTGAGAATCCACGCTCGCGGCAACACGCTGGCGCTCGAGCGGATCTACCGGCGTCGGTTCGGTCGCCGTCGACGGGCTGAGGCCCTGTCCGTGAGTGCTGAGACAGCCGCACATCAACAGGATCGCAAAGATAGAAAGGGATGTTTTCAGTTTCATTCAACCTCACTTCGGCAGCCGGGCCGGACTCGCGTCCCACGGCTTTGCGCGCACCAAACGGTGCTTGCCTTTTCGGATAAGGTCCGGACTGTCGTCCGTCGCGGGCAGGGATCGCCCACGGATGAAATAAACGATCAATCGATCGGAATTTCCAGCCTGAGAATGCAGAACGCGCCCCGCAGATCGCAAGGGCGCGTCGGCCATCCGGGATTCCGGCCGTTTTGTTATTTGGTCTTCTTCACGGACAGCTTCGACTTCAGGGCGGCGATCTCAACGGGATCAACCGCAAGCACCAGCGCTCGCTGCCACGACTGACGCGCCGACTCGATCTTTCCCTGTTTCTCGTACACGTCGCCCAGATGGTGGTGAGCGGTCGCGGAGGCCGGGTCGGCCTTGAGCGCCTTGATCAGGCTCGCGGCAGCAAGATCGTACTTCCCGAGCTTGAAATAAGCCCAGCCGAGACTGTCGAGGAATGACGGGTTGCCCGGATCGATCTCCAGCGCCTCCTGAATGAGCTTCAACGCCTCTTCCAGCTTCTCGTTACGGTCCGCCAGAAAGTACCCGAGATTGTTAAGGGCGATCGGGTTCTTCGGCGTCTGCTTGAGGATACCCCTTAGCGTCGACTCGGCCGCGGCGAAATCCTTCGAAACATTCTGCGCCGTCGCCAGCGACAGCAGCGCGATCTGCTTGCGTTCCGGATCCTGCGAAACGGCGATCGCCTCGTTCGCCGCCGCGATCGCGTCCTTACCGCGCCTGGCCTCGCTGTAAAGGATCGAAATGTAAAGGAAATTCGAGAAGTCGTCGTACATGATCGACGGCGCCTTCGGATCCTGTTTCCCGATAAGCGAGCGGATCAGGCCAACCCCCTCGTCGGCCCGGCCGAGTTCGACGAGGACCATCGCCTCGGTCCTCAGGAAGCCGTAGTCGTCCGGGAACCTGACGCGCGCCATTTTCACGGCCTGAAGCGCCTCGGCGCGCTTCCCCGATTCGCGGTACAGCGCGATCAACTGCCGGTCAGCGAAGGAATCCTCATCGCCAAGGATCTTTTCGGAATTGATGATCGCGGCTTTCGCTTCCGCGAACCGGTTTGCGGTCTTGTAGGTCAGGACGATCTTTTCAAAGACGGCCACCGCAAAATCACGATCGTCGTCGGTAGCGAGACGGTCGGGAGAGATCCCGCGAGTCACGAGGGACTTGTTGAACTGCTGAATTGCCTCGTCAAAGCGGCCAGCCTCGCGGTAGACGTCACCGAGCGCGGCCTGAAGTCCGGCCGCGACCGATTTGTCCTGCTCCGCGTATCGCGCGATCGTGTCATTCAGAAACTTGGTCGTGTCCGCCGAATTCCCGACGCGTGCCTGAACTTTCGCGAGCAACAGGATCAACTCGGTGTCGCCCGGATTTGCATAGATCGCTTGCTTGATCGCCTGGATCGAGGTCTGCGCGACCGCCGGATCCGAGACATCGATTGCAGACCGGAGCAACTCGAGTGCTTCCTCGCTTTCCGGATCGTCGACGATCACCTGGTTCAGGACGTCGACGGCTTCCTTTACCCGATCTGCCGCCAGAAGCGCCTTTCCGAGCTTGACGGCGGCATTTTCGGGCGCGAGGTCCGCCTGACCGCCCATGAGAACGCGATAGAAATACGTATCGATCGGCGCCGCCGAGGAAAGCCATCCGCGCAGCGCCGCGATCTGTTCTTCGGATCCCTCGGGATAAAGCGCACTAAGAAACGCCCAGGCCTCCGCATAACGTGAATCAAGCCGCGCGGTTTCTTTCCAATACTGGATCGCATTCTGCGCGTTCTCCGGATCCGTGGTACCGCGGTTCAGCCGGCTTTTCAGGGTATAGGCCCTTCCCAGGAGTCGATTTGCGCCGAAGTTGTTCTTCTCGATCGCGATCGCGATCTTCGCCAGTCGGATCGACTCCTCAACGTCGTTAGGCGGAAAATTCCAAGCGAGTTCGGCAAGTGCCGTGTAGCCTTCGGCGAGCGTCGGATCGAGCTCGACCGCGCGCTGGAAAGCCTGCCGCGCGAGCCGGCTGTTGACCGCAGCCTGCGAACGCGACCGTTTCGCGGCCCAAACATGGCGTTGGCCTTCAAGCAACTTCGCATACGCCTGCACCCGCTTTTCTCGCGGCACCTCGGAATTCTTATCGATGTTTGCGACGTTCTTCGCGAGGGTGTCGGATAGATTCGGAGCCACGGTTTCCACCGGAGTCCGAACCGGCGCCGGCGTGCTCTTGACGGTTGGACGTCCGCCGTCCTGGGCAGCTGCGACGCCCGCGATCGATGCGGCACACCCCGCCGCGATCATGATTCTGGCGATGAATTGCATAATTTCAGATTCCCTGCAGGTTGGCGACGATTTTCTTCCAGACGATCTTTCGGGGAAAAGCGACAAAAAAGACGATCAAAGCGATGGCTGCGGCGCGAAACATGTCGAAACTGCTTCCGGTGAAAATCGTGATCACGAAACCGATGATCGAGATGACTTCGGCAAACATCCCCAGAATCAGGCTGTTGGTCTGGAGCTTCTTCAGGACCCCGGAAATGCCGCCGAGAAGCGCCGCGTTCCTGAGGCGTTCCCAACCGCTGAAGAGCCGCCGCAAAAGCAGGCTTCCGATCGCAACGAAGGCGATCAGAATCCATAGCGTCGTCACCGACTTGTTATCTTCAACGACCTCGGTTCGCCGGACCACGAACCATGCGGCGCCGGCCAGCAAAACGGTGAACGCGATCTGGGCGACGCCAATGACTGCCGCCGCCCGGTACCTCTTTTCAATTTCGGCCAGATTCTCCGGCGAGATCTCGCTCATCTCACGGTTGTTTCGTCTTGTCTTCTTCCTTCTTGCTGTCGGTTTTCGCCTGCGTTTCGCACGGTACGACAACTGCAGTCAGTGTTTTCGGGACCTCGCTTTGCGAGATCTGTCCCAGATTCTCTATTACCTTGTCGATGAGTTCGAACTTGCATTTGTCGAAATCACGGGTCATGAGAACACCGTCTTTGTCGATCGTCATCGGGTAAACGCCGAAAAGCTGATTCCGAAAGTTCGCAAAGAACGACACCTTTTCCGGAGGCAGGACATCCTTGCGCGCCGGATTGGGTTCGGGTATGGTGGCGCCTATCAGGTTCAGCTGCTCTTTTGATTTTTCGACCCATTCACTGTTCGGATATTCGCTGACGACGCGCTGGAAATATCGTGCTGCCTGGTCGGTCTCCTCTTCAACCAAATACGTCACGGCAAGTTTGAACAACGCTTCGTCCATGAAACTGAAGTTCGGATACTTGTCAAGAATCTCCCGAAAGCGCGACTGCGCGCCCTTGAGGCCGCCTTTCTTCTGATCTACCGACATTTTGTAATAGTAGTTGCCGATAAACAGATTGTGCAGGCCGAGGTTGTCCTGGACTTCGGCGAGCCGGAGATCAACAAGCGCCCGGAGCGGCGAATTCGGATAATTCTGGATGAAAGCCTTGAGCTTCTGTTCGGCGCGTTTCGCGTTCGGGATCTCCCGGTCAGGCAACCCGATGCGGCGCATTTCCGATTCGGCGATCTTAAGCAGCACGCGGTCCGCAAGGGGATGCGTGGGGAAGAACGTTAGCCAATCCTGATATCCGGCCGCCGCCTGGATCAGCGCGCTTGTCGAGCCCTCAAGATAAAACGAATCGGCAACGGCGAGCTTCGACATCGGCAAGTACGGCGAATCCGGATAGGTCGTGATGATCGTTTGGAACAGAAGCCGTCCGACCTCGTAGTTGTTCTTACGGATCTCGCGCGTCGCAACGATGAAAAGCTCGCGGTCGCGGCCCGGCTGGACGGATCCGATCAGTTCCTCGTATTCATCACGCTCTTTCCCGATCGGGATGAGCCACAGCAACTTCTTCGTCTTTCTTTTCACCTCGCGGCTCTGACCGACGGTGGATTTCGGCGCAGCGCGCAGCGCGGCCGTCTCGACGAGTGCGGCGTCGGTCCGCGTCTGCAGCTCCTTGACGCGTTCTTCCGCCTGGTCGATGTCGCCGATCTCGTATTTCTCCGACCGATCCACCTTTCCCCTCAAGCCGTTGATCTCAGACTGAAGCGCCGCCGCTTCCTTTTCGAGGCCAAGCAACCGTCCGAGCGGAGTATCAAGCTTCGACTTGTCATCCTTCTTCGACTTATCGTCCTTGTTTTCGTCCTTCATCGCGGCCGCGGCGCTTGAGAGCGAGCGGCGCATCGTTTCCAGCTTCTGACGCATCACTTCGAGACGCTGGGTCGGAGTGAAATTATCCTGCGCAAACGCGGCGATGGAGAAAAGCACCAAAGCCAGAACTACCGCTTTACTGAATTTAACTACCATATTTACTTCGGCGCGTCGTATCCGGCGCGCTCATGATCACATCCAATCAGTTCCGTTTTCAATCAATTTTCTTGCCGCCGATTCGGGATCACCGCCGCCGAACACGGCCGAGCCGGCAACGATCAACTCGGCACCCGCCGCAACAATTTCGTGAATATTCCCGGCGTCGATCCCGCCGTCGACCTCGATCCGGACGTCGAGCCCGCGTTCGTCGATCATTCGCCGCAGCCGACGAAGTTTGTCGGTCGATGTCGGGATGAACTTCTGTCCGCCGAATCCGGGATTGACGGACATCACAAGCACAAAATCGGCGTACGGCAACGCCTCCTCGAGCGACCCCAACGGAGTCGCCGGATTGATCGCAATGCCCGCCTGGCCTCCGGCTTCGCGGATCGCGACGAGCGTCCGCTGAAGATGGACGTCAGCCTCGACGTGAACCGAAACCATGTCGGCCCCGGCCTTGACGAACTCAACCGCATAACGGTTCGGTTCAACGATCATCAGATGACAATCGATCGTCATCCGGGTCGCGCCGCGCAACGACTTGACCACCGGCAGGCCGATCGTGATGTTCGGGACGAAACGTCCGTCCATGACATCGACATGAAGCACCGTCGCCCCACCCGCCTCGATCGCGGCGATCTCCTCACCGAGCCTTGAAAAATCGGCCGACAAGATCGACGGAGCGAGTTCAAAGGCCCGTTGAATTCTCGGTTCAGCGATCATGCGAATGGTCAACTCCTGTTTGTTGCGGGCGAAAAACTAACGGTTGCCCGGGTTGCGGCGTTCACGCGTGTCTCCGGCTCCCGGCGTCTTTGCGGCCGTCGGTTTCGGAGACGCGGTCGGCGTGCCCTGTTTGCCTTCCGGCCTGGTTTCGTTCTTGTCCTTCGACGAGTTTGAGGGTTCCGTTGCGCCGCTATCAGTTGATGTATTCGACGAAGTGTTCGAATTCTTGATCACGTCACGCGTTGACGAACTCTTCTTCTTGTTCGAGTTCGCGTTCGAATTCGAGCTCTTCTTAGGCTTGTCCGAGATCAGCTCCTCGATCGTCTCCGAATCGTCCGGCTGCTGATTGCCCTTCTGGATCGTCGCCGGCTTTTCCTCACCTTCGGGATTCGGCTTGCTCGTAACTACAAGGATCAGCTGGCCCGTCTTGACCGTGTCGCCGGGATGGGGGAGCTGCTCGAGAATCGTGTTCGGTGCCTCTTCGGAGTAGCGGTCGGCGCGCTTTTTGATGCGCAGACCGAGCCCTTCGAGCTCACGTTCGCTCTCGTCAAAATTCTTGCCGACGATCTCGGGTACCTTGACTTCGGTCCCCTGCAGCGACATGTAAACAACGCCGACCAATCCCGCGGTGAACGCGGTTCCGAGTAAAATTACCGTCAGCAGTTTACCGATGGCGGAGGCGCTTTTTCTTATAAAACTCACTCAAAACTCTCCAAAAAACGAAAGTCTATCACTTTTTGCGCCGTCAAACGAACCAGAATCCTCTTCGCTTTCGGACGATCATCAATTCTTCAGAAACACTGCCACGAAAAATCCATCCGTGCCATCGCGGTGCGGGAACGTCCGAGCAAATCCGTCGTCCGTTTCGTACGGCAATCGAAAACCGGTGGCCGCAACCCGGAACTCACCCGCCGACTCGATGAAACGGCGCGCAACTTCCTCATTTTCTTCAGTCTCGAGCGAGCACGTCGAGTAGATCAACCGACCCCGGCGTTTGACCGTCTTTGATGCATTTTCAAGTATTGCGAGTTGTTTGCTCGAATGCGTGGCGATAGACGCTTCCGTCACGTTGTAGCGGATCTCGGGATTGCTGCGGATCGTGCCAGTTCCGGAACACGGTGCATCAACGAGTACCGCGTCGAACGTGCCGTCGGCGAACGGCAAACCGGCGACCGCGTCGAAACGCACGATCGCCGCCTCTTCAACGCCTTGCCGACGGCAATTGTCGGCCAGCACCCGGACGCGCTCAGCGCTTGAATCGCCGGCGACGACCAGAGCCGGCCGTCCCGACGCCTCAAGGGCCGCGAGCGTCGTCTTGCCGCCGGGAGCCGCGCAGACATCGAGAAACGATTCCCCTTCGGCAAGCCGCACCGTCCTCGCGACCATCTGCGACCCCGGATCCTGAAAGTAGATCTTTCCATTAGCCGCGAGTTCCCGAAGATATTCGGCGCGATTCGGTACGCATTCGCGCGCGAGCGAGGCTTTGACCGATTCGGTGGTCCGCCGGGTCCAGCGATACGACGGTTCGACAGGCTGATTGTTCGCGAGCGCGATCGACTCCGCGGTTTCGCGGCCAAACTGGCGGGACCACCGTTCGATCAGCCATTCGGGATGCGACAGTTCGCACGCGATCCGCTCGGAATCGCCCGCAAAATCGAGACTCGGCCTCGCACGCCCGAAGCTCCTGAGAATGGCGTTGACGAAAGAACCGGCGGACGTCTTCCGGGCGATCCGGCACTGGCTGACGGCATCATTGACAACCGCATGCGGCGGAACGCGATCCAAAAAGGCCAATTGGTAAACAGCGATCCGAAGAACGGTGCGAATTTCGCGGTCGATCTTGCGACCCGGCGCGAGCGCATCGATGTTCCGGTCGATCCACATCCGGCGACGAAGCACACCGAGCACGAGTTCGTGGCAGAGACGCCGGTCGGCGGCGATCAACTCTCCCTCAACGCTTGCCAGAAGCGATGCGGAATCGCCGTTTCTCTGATCGATCCGATTCAGGACCGTGAACGCGGCATGGCGCGCCGGAGCTACCTTCATTTTCTCTTCATCTCTGCCGAGAAGTCCGGGGCCTCGCCCTTCCTGAGATCGGAGCCGATAGTTATCCGCTCGTCAAACACGAAGCACTCCCCTTCCCAAAGGCTTTCTTCGGCGGGGACGACCTCCAGATATTTGAGGATCCCGCCGTCAAGCTGGTAAACGTTCTCGAAACCGAGCCCTTTCATATACGGCACGAATTTTTCGCACCGGATCCCGCCGGTACAGAACATCGCGACGTTCCGGATCCTGCCGGGATCGAGGTTCGCCTCGACGAATCCCGGCAGATCGCTGAATCTGTCGGTGTGCGGATCGACGGCGCCGGGAAATGTTCCGACGCGGTATTCATAATGGTTGCGTGTATCCAACAGGAGAACGTCGTCACGCTTTATCAATTCGTTCCAATCCTGCGCCGACACGTGAGTCCCGTGCCCGAGTTCCATCCGCACATCGCGTCGGAGCGTGACGATCTCTTTCTTGATCTTGACGAATCTTCGCCGGAACGGATCCCCTTGGTTGAGCGATTCCTTGAACTTGACATCGGACTCGAGAATCGCGCCGATATCCCGCAGAAACGGTCCGAGTTCTTCCGGATCGCCTGAAACTGTCCCGTTATAGCCCTCTGGCGCGATGATGATCGTGCCGAGGATCGATCGCAACGACATCGCCCCGAGCAGTTTGGATTTCAGTTCACGGAGGTCCGAAAGTTCTTTGAATTCGTAAAATGCGGCGACCCGCACGTTTTCCGGTTTCATGAAAATCTATCACCGGCGCTCAGCCTGACGCCGTTCAGAAAATCGTGGACGCTCATGCGCCGCTTGCCTTCGAGCTGCAGCTCATCGACGTGCAGCACGGTTCCGCCGCCGCAGGCGACCACGAGATCGCGAGAAGCCTCCACTACTTCACCCGGCGCGGCGGCGGATGATTCGTCGGTCGCCACGGCCTTCCAGATCGTCAGTTTCTTCCCCTCGAAGAATGTAAAACTCGTCGGGAACGGCTGAAACGCCCGAACGCGGTTCGCTATTTCCGTTGCCGGGCGCGACCAGTCGATGCGCCCGTCTTCCCTCTTCATTAACGGGGCGTGCGTCGCATCGGACTCGTCCTGATGACGCGGCGAGATCTCTTCGATCCGGTCCAGCGTCTCGGAAAGCAACTCGGCGCCGACATTTGAAAGCCGCGTCATCAATTCGGCCGCGTTCTCGTCGTCGCCAATTGCGACTTCTATTTGCAGGAGAATATCGCCGGTATCGAGTCCTTCGTCCATCTGCATCGTTGTCACGCCCGAAACGGACTCGCCGTTCGCGATCGCCCAGTTCACGGGCGCCGCTCCGCGATATTTCGGAAGGAGTGAAAAATGGACGTTGATCGCGCCGTACCGAAACGCTCCGAGGAACGATTTCGGCAGGATGCGTCCGAAAGCGACGACGACCGCGACGTCCGCGCCGTGCGATCTGAATTCGGCAATTGCATCTTCGGTCCGGATCTTCAGCGGCTGCAGGACGGGCAATCCCGCGTCGGCCGCGAACGTCTTCACCGGCGGCGGAGTCAGGCGATTGCCGCGCCCGGACGGCCGGTCGGGCTGGGTGTAAACGGCAACGACATCGTGGCCGTCGCTCAAGAGCCGCGCGAGACTCGGAACTGCGGCCGGCGGCGTTCCCATAAAGACGATTCGCATGCTGATAGTTAACGCAGGAAACCGTCAGAAAATGCTCGACTCGACATTTTCTGACGGTACTCGGATCGCTCCGTTTTCAGTAGCCGCAATGATAGTTCGATCCTTCAAAGATCAACTCCCATTTACCGTTTTTTTCCGCGTAGGCGCTGAATCCGGCGCCTTCGAAAGACTGGATGTACGTGAAGACCTCGGACTTACCGTCGCCGTCGATATCAAGTACGTCGAGCAGCAATTCGTGATAGACGCCGGTGTCGGTATCCTTAACGTCACCGCTCATCACTTCATCATTCTTGTACGTCTTGAAACTGGAGTAGCCGAACGCATACTTGCCGTCGGCGCCCTTCGCGGCGATGAAGAAAAGCAACGCTCGCTCGGTCGGGCCCGGTTCGACCCAGAACGACCCGACGAGTTCAGCCGCGCCGTCTGAATTCAGATCGAGCGCGGTCAAATTGTGATACTTCAGGTTTTTGGCACCGACCTTCTGCCTCGAAAATTCAGCTCTGACGAGGGCTTCGGCCGCCGATCGTTCGGCCGGCGTCGGAAGACGCCGGACTCCGGAGCCTTTGACCGCGGCGCTCGTCGCCAACGCCATGACCATACCTTTGAGCTTTGCCTTTGTCGACGCGACGGTCACTTCCGCCATGTTGCGGCCGCACTCGCTGTCCGGATTCGAGGATTTGATCATCACCGTTCCGGCGTTCGCGCCGCCGAAAACAAGCTTGTATTTCGTGCTCGGTTTGTAATAGCTTCCGATGAACTTTTTGAGCGTCACCTGATCGTCACCGCCGTCGGAAAGTTCAGAGAGCTTTCCGCCCTGAATTTTCGCAATGGGTTCCACCGATTTTCCGTCGTTCAGAACGGCAAATACGGCCATTGGCGGTGGCGGCAGAGGCTTTCGCTTCTGTGCCGCCACAAAGCCCGGGATCAACCCGAGTACAATTGCCAGGAGTAGGGTCTTTTTCATATTTTCTTGGCTATCGATTTGGCCTGCATGAACTGCAGCAGGTATTCGCGTCCGCCGGCTTTCGAGTCCGTGCCGGACATGTTGAACCCGCCGAACGGATGAACACCGACCAACGCGCCGGTACACTTTCGGTTCAGGTACAGGTTTCCGACGTGAAACTCGCGTTTCGCCCGTTCCAGACGGTTTTCGTCGGCTGAATACAGTGCTCCGGTCAGCCCGAATTCAGTGTCATTGGCGATCTCGAGGGCATGATCGAAATCGCGCGCCTTGATCACCGCGAGAACCGGAGCGAATATTTCCTCCTGTTCGATGGTCGCGCCCGGTTCGACGTTGTCGATGATCGTCGGTTCGATGAAGAAGCCCGTTTCGTCGTTTCCGGTCCCGCCGGCCAGCAGTACGCCGCCTTCCTCGATGCCCTTCGCGATATAACTCAGAGTGGTGTCGAAGGAGCGCTTGTTGATCACCGACGCCACGTTCGAGTCGACCTCGGTCGGCTGTCCGACCTTGAGTCTTTTCGTTAGTTCGACGACCTTCTCGACGAGCGGACGGTGGACCTTTTCGTCGACGATCAGCCGCGAGCAAGCCGAACACTTCTGGCCCTGATAACCGAACGCGGATGACACGACGCCGGCGGCGGCGGCATCGAGATCGGCGTCGTCGGCAACGACGATCGCATCCTTGCCGCCCATTTCGGCGACGACGCGCTTGATCCAGATCTGGCCCGGCCGGGTCTTCGCGGCCTGCTCGTTGATATGCAGTCCGACCTGCTTCGACCCCGTGAACGAGATGAACCGCGTTTTCGGATGCATTACCATCGCATTTCCGGTCGCGGCGCTCCCGGTTACGAAATTCACGACGCCCTTCGGCAGACCCACCTCTTCAAGGACCTCGATGAACTTCGCCGCGATCGTCGGCGAGTCGGACGAAGGTTTGAGCACAACCGTATTGCCGGCAACGATCGCGGCGCTCGTCATTCCGACCATGATCGCGAGCGGAAAATTCCACGGCGGAATGATCGCTCCGACTCCGAGCGGGATGTACTCAACCGAGTTGATCTCGGGGAGCGGCGACGGCGTGATCGGCTGCGGTTCCGCCCAGCGGATCATCTCGCGTCCGTAAAACTCCAGAAAATCGATCGCTTCGGCGGTGTCGCCGTCGGCTTCGGCCCAGGTCTTTCCGGTTTCGAAGGTCATCCACGACGAAAAATAGTGCTTGCGCTCGCGAATTATCGCCGCGGCCTTGAAAAGATATTCGGCGCGCTCGGCCGCCGGCACGTTGCGCCAGGTCTTGAAGGCCTCGGACGCCGCTTCGATCGCCCGGTTGACAAGTGCTTCGGCATCGACGTCAACTTCCGAGAATACCCCGACCACTTCAGTTTTGTTTGACGGATTGTAACTCTCGAATTTCTCGGAAAGCGTGATCCTTTCGCCGTCGATCAGAATCTGGTATTCGCGCCCAAGCTCCTGCCTGACCGCCGCAACAGCGTCCCGGTAGGCGCTTGCATTCTCCGCCACCGAAAAATCGGTGAACGGCTCGTTCCTGAATTCATCCAAAACCCTTTGTGTCTGCATAAATTTGTCTCCTGCTTAGCTACTCCGATGATAAGAACAGTGCCGTCTTTAGGCAAGCAGGCGCCCAAAAATAGCCGGGTGCAAACCTTCGGACGATCTGCACCCGGAACAATATAACTGAAAATCAAGTCAGCGGACCTTCAGCGCAGGGTCGCCGAGAAGCGTCCACGACAGCCGCACGTCGCGGCCGCCGACCAGGCTCTGCTTGGCATCCTTCACGAGATCGCCCATCCGCGTGATCGTCCCGACGCTGATCTGATTATAGAACCGCGTCGCCATCACTTCCTGAACATCGGGTGTCGTTCTCCCCGAAGAGGCCCATGCGGCAACCGCCGCGCGGTTAGGCGATTTGACCGCCACTTCGGCAAACGTGTCGAAATACGGTGACACGAAGTATCCGTTAAGACAGGTCAGGAGAGTGAACAGTGAATAATTGTCCTGATTGTTCATCGACGCGATGTCATTGCGGTGATAGAAACCGGATTCGGCCCAGAACAGTGTGGAGCCGTGACCAGAGTAATTGACCAGAAAGCGCCCGATGTTGAGTTCCGCAAGCAGCAGCGTTCGCGGATTAGGATCAGGGATGTTCCGCGAAATGAACACCTTCGGCATCGTCGGCGGCAATTGTTGGGCGATCCGGTTATTTACGCCGTCGAAGTCATATCCTATCGGTTGGTCGGCGACAAAAAGCGCCCCGCGGTCCAAAGCGGTCGCGATCGTGCTTTCGAACTGGATCGTTTTTGCCAGCATCTGCGTCAGTTCGGTGCCGTTTCGGGCAGGAATTCTCCCGACCGCGATCTCGGCAAGTCCGTCGTTGTTGAAATCGCAGAGCGCCTCGTCGCTTCCTGTCTCCTCGTAAAGCGTATCCACGAGCTCGGTCGGGACAAAGGTGTTGTAAGCGAAATTGCCGTAGTTCTTCGGGTCGTACGTGGAGTCGCCCATCAGAAGAATGTACTGCGGCGGCGTCTGCCAGTTCTGGCTGGCGAACTGGAAAAAGTCGGTCATCCCGGCGGCGCTCTGAACGCCGTAGCTGAACTCGTCGTAAACATCCGCGACGTCCACAACGACCGAATTCACCCCGGTCGACGTACGATAATCGGCCCACGTCTGCGCCTCGGCCAACCAGTCACGGTGCGTGACGATGATCATTCCGGCAGAATTCGAAGGCGACGAAAGCGTCGACGGATAATTCGGAACGACCGATAACGGCGACATTATCCCCGAATCTTCGACCGCGAAAAGCGCACGGCTCCGGTTGGAAGGGATCGTCAGGTCGAAGGACGGGCCGTTGGCGACCGCGTGGACGTTGTCGACCATCGTCGGCCGGTCGGTCTCCGTGACGTCGAAGACCCGGACATTTGCCGACGAAAAGCCGGTCAGACGCGCGGTCTTGTACATCGGCGAAAAGAAAGCAAGCCGGTTTTGGCTCGCGGCATAGGTACGCGAATACTCAACTGAGATCTTGTCGATCAGGACGAAATCGTTCGGGCCGGCAAGGGAACGGAACTGAATCGTATTGTTTCCGGCTATCAAATTCGAAGTGGCGATATCAAATTCGCCGACTCCGTTCGTCTGTCCCTGAAACGCGATCGTTGACGGCATCGGCTGCCCGTTGACCGTGATCTGCACGTCGTGCGGATTTACCGTCAGTCCCTGAAGCGAAAATCGGATCTTGCTCCAGGGCGAGGAGAAATCAACTTCCGACAGCGGCAATGTGTAAGAGAGCGTCGAACCGTTCGCAATGACCTGCGAGCTGAAAAAATTCCCTTCATTTCCGTTCAGAATCCCACTCAGGTACGTCGCACGTTCGCGCCGTTCGAAGGTCTGCCGGAAACCATTTGAAACGACAGGCGCGCTCAGCGGCCTGATCACGCTGGTCCCGATCCGCTTTCCTCCCGTCGCGCCTGCAACCAGAAAATAGGCACGTTGGGCGCTTTCGAGCGTGTCCATTCCCTCGCCGAGAAACTCGATGTAAGCGTCGCCCGGTCCGACGATGATCGACTGCTCGTTGCCGTCAGTGAAGAGCTGCCAGTTCTCGCTCGGCGAGTTGAGGTTGAATCCGGCGTTCTCCAGCTGAGTTCGAGTAACACGGTACAGTCCCTTGTCCTTAACGAAAATCTTGACTCCCGGCTGTCCGGCGACCACGCGCTGCGACGGCAGGTTGGGCGAAAAACTGCTCCCTTCGATCTCCTTGGCGAGACCGCCCGGATAGTTGTTTTTGGATAGATCGACAGATCCGGGAATCCTCGACCGTGTGGCGAAATCAGCCGACGATTGTCCTGCAAACCTCTGGAGGTCGGGAACCGCGACAACGTCCGCGGTGCCAACGCTCCGCTGCCTCCCTCCGACTTCAAGTGATTGGACGACGTAGGAATCCGACGTTCGACCGTCAGGATCAAAATATATATAGTCGCCGCTGAATGCTTCTGTGAGACGCGATCGCAGGTATCCTCCCGGCACGAGCCCGGAAACAAGAAGTTCCGGATCACCTTTTCCGGCTCTCAGGACATAGTATCCGAGCACGTTCCGTTCAGCGGTTGTCGACCACCGGATCAGTACGCCGTTCCCGTCGGAAATTGCAGATATCTCGACACCCGAATCAGATTTCCGAGCAGTCGTTCGGTCGGCAGACCTCGCTATCTTCTGGGAAAAAATCGGAATGGCAAGCGTAAATGTGACCGAGGTCAAAAGAAGAAATGCAAAAAATCGTTTCATATTGATCCCTGATTTCGCGAACTTCCGCAGCGGTATTTTGAAAGAGTCCGCGAATTCAATTTGTCCAAGCGCTTATAAAATTTACCCTTTTCGCCTATGATTATCAACAAATTTGTTCCGGGATTAAACTCCTAATAACGTTCCAAATTCAGTTTCCGGACTTTTTGAAAGTCCGGAAGAATTGACCTAAGGTATTACCAACATGTGGACCGAACCTGTTCGAAACTTCTGCCGTAAGGCGCCGGCGTCACTTCTGATCGCCGTACTCGTCACCGTCAACCTGTTAGTCGCCGGACGCAATGCCAGTGCCGCCTTCCGCGATCCGGTCAGGGCAAGGAACGCGATGGTCGCGTCGCAGCACGAGCTGGCCTCGAAAGTCGGTGTTCAGATCATGAAACGGGGCGGAAACGCCGTCGATGCCGCGATCGCGGTCGCCCTGGCGCTCGCGGTGGTTTATCCGGAGGCCGGAAACCTGGGCGGCGGAGGATTCATGCTGATCCGCTTCAAGGACGGCACGACCCGGGCGATCGATTACCGGGAGATGGCGCCGGCCGCCGCCGGGCGCGATGTTTTCGTCGATTCCGAAGGCAAACTCATCCGCGGCGAGGGCGGATCCGAGGTCGGTTATCGCGCCTCGGGCGTCCCGGGAACACCGGCCGGGCTCGACATGGCGTTCTCGAAGTACGGATCGAAAAAATTCTCCTGGCGCGAACTCGTTGAGCCGGCAAGGATTCTTGCCCAGAACGGATTTCCGCTCAGCAAGCGGCTGGCGGATCTTTTCAAAAGCTACCAAACCAATCTGAACGCTTACGAGGACAGCCGCAAGATCTTCCTGAACAATGGCAAGCATTTCGAGGAAGGCGACGTCCTGCGCCAGCCCGATCTCGCGCAGACGCTGGCCCGAATGCAGAGGTTCGGCGCAAACGAGTTCTACACGGGAAAAACGGCCGAGCTGATCGCGGCCGATATGAAAGCTCACAACGGGCTGATGACGCTCGAAGATCTCAGGAACTACCGCGCCGTCGAACGTACGGCTTTGCGCGGATCGTATCGCGGCTACGAAGTGATCTCGATGCCGCCGCCGAGTTCGGGCGGGATCGTCATGCTCCAGGTCCTGAACATGATGGAGCGATATGACCTTGCAAAAATGGGCTACAACTCGGCCCAGAAATACCACCTTGTTGCCGAGGCGATGCGCCGCGCCTTCGCCGATCGGGCCGACCTGATGGGCGATCCGGATTTCGCCGATGTTCCGACCGCGAAACTGATCGAAAAGAAGTACGCGAACGAGCGCGCCGCGTCGATCAACATGACGCAGGCCTCAAAGAGCTCGGACGTCGGCTCCGGCGAGGTCCTGATCCGCGAAGGCATGGACACGACGCATTTCACCGTCGTCGACGCCGCCGGCAACGTCGTCACGAACACCTATACGATCAACAATCTTTACGGATCGGCGGTCACGATCAAGGGTACCGGCGTTTTGATGAACGACGAGATGGACGACTTCGCCGCCCGCCCCGGAAAGGCCAATATGTTCGGGCTGATCCAGGGCGAGCGCAATTCGGTCCAGCCGAAGAAGCGGCCGCTTTCGTCGATGACGCCGACGATCGTTTTGAAAAAGGACGGGACGCTCTGGTTTGCGCTGGGTGCGCGCGGCGGCCCGCGGATCATCTCGGCGGTCACACAGAGCGTGATGAACGTGATCGACTACGGAATGGACATTCAGGCGGCGATCGACGCGCCCCGGATCCATCAACAGTGGTATCCGGACGAAATACTGTTCGAACCGTTCGGAATGTCGCCGGATACGCTCGCGGTGCTGCGAACGCTCGGGCATTCAATGGCCGCCCGGCCGTCGAACATCGCCTCGGCGACGGGAATCATGATCGATACCGACGGAAGCCGACTCGGAGCGATCGATTCGCGGAGCGACGGCGAGGCCGTCGGCTATTGACCTTCTTCTTTTTCGAGGAGTTTTGTGGTGCTCTCGGTAACGCTGCCCGGCGAGAGATCGGCGGAATCGCGCCATCGGCCCGCGACAGGCATGCTAAGGTCCGTGATCGGATATGAGGTCTGGGGCGGAAGTCCGCGCTGCGATCCGGCGTTGAGCTGGTGGTTCTGTTCGCCGGGCTCAAGCACCATCTGCGCCTGCCCGGACTGGAACATCAGGGCGTAGATGATCCTCATAAGCCCGCCCATGAAGCCGAGGATCGCGAAAATCGGGACGAATACCGGCGTGATGTCGAGCGCCGCCGAAAGGACCGCAACGAGCGGCACGACGAGGAAACACCCGACCAGCATCACCATCGCGCCCTGCTTGATGCCGTGCTTTCTTGGCGAGTCTACCTGATTGGCGCCCGACGACGCCTTTACCAGCGAAGCGCCGCCGGCCGCGATAACCTCTGACACTCCGGTAAGGGGAAAACCGCATCCTGAACAGAATCGGGTTTGATTGCTAACTTGTTGTTTTCCGCAAACCGGGCAAAACATAATTTCGTCGTGCGCTATTCTTTTTCGTTGAAGAACTTCGTAGTCCCTTCGGTCACGCTGTGCGGCTGCAGATCGTTGGTTTCGCGCCAGCTACCCGGTCTCGGCGCCGAATAGATATCGACCGGGATCGCCTGCTGCGGCGGCAGCGCGCCCTGGGGACGATGTGCTCCGGCAAATTGCGCCGGCACCGGTGCGTTCTGCTGCGCCGTGAATCCGCTCATGACCTTCGGCGTCGCGGGAAGAAACAGCCAGGAAACAAGGAAAAACAAAACCGCGCCGAAAAATCCAAGGATCGCGAGCGACTCGGTCACTTCGTCGGGCGCGTCACTGATCCCCGCGAGCGGCAAGAGGATCAACACGAGCAGCACGAACCAGATCGCCGAAATCTTCATTCCGTTCTTGCGCGTGAACCAGCCTTCTTTCGATAAGAGCTCCTGCAAAAACGGCAACGACCCGTTGTTCGCCACCACCTGCGCAACGATTTCGAGCGGCATGCCGCACCGTGAGCAAAAACGGGTATCTTCCGAAATCTGTTGCTGACCGCAACGTGGACAGTGCATTGAGTTCTCCAGGGTCCTGATCGAATTTTCCGCCGCCGGACTTAACGCATTCTTGCACGAAAAAGTTCCGAGCGCAAAGACTTACCGGCGAGGGATTTTGACCTCGGGGATCGTCCCCAATACGCCGCATGCCCTTCCGAGAAAATGCTCCGCCCGCAGGAGCGAGTCAATCAGGATCGCCGACAGAGTCTTGAGTTTCTCGGGCGCGGGGATTGATTTTGCCAGATCGCGGTCGTCGGTGAAGAACGCGAATCCTTTGTCCCTCGCGGCCGCTACTTCATCGAGATAGACGAGAACCGCTCCCGGCGTCGGCAACGCCTCCGGAAGCGTCCACTCGAACGGATCGTCCCAGAGTTTGGCCGTAATCCCGCCGAACGTCGACTCGACCGCGGCGGCCGAACGCAGAACATACTCGCCGACCGAATTTACCGGAAACAAGGCGTCCGGATCGCGCGGCTGCCAGTACAGCCGTCCCGGCGGAACGGCTTCAAGCAAGCGGCGCTGCGCCGCATCCAGCTCGGCAAAACGCACTTCGAAGATCTCGATCTGATCGCGCATAAAAAAAGGGGCAGTCGGATTCTAACCCGCTGTCCCGCGATATGCCACCGATGGCCGCGATCTACTTCGTCCGGAACTTCCGGTCCGTCTCAATGATCCCAAGACCATAGTTCTTTCCGTTCCAGTTCATTCCGCTCTGAAGCTTTCCTTTGACGCCGACCTCGGTTCCCTTCGACGGCACTCCCTTCTCAGTAAATACCCAGATCGAACCGGTCCCGTCGTCGATCTTGTAAATGCCGCCGCGGACCTTTGAAAACGGCACGTTGATGCCATACGCGTCGCGGACGACGCCGGCGACGACGACTTCCTTGTTTTGGTATTTGGACGGATTCGCTTCGATATCGGCGATGCTCTTCCGGTCGGGGCACGCGACCGTCATCAGACCGACCGCCAGCAGGAATCCGACTATCAGGATCTTTTTCATTTTATTCCTCTTTGTTCCTCTCAGTTAAACTCAATTGACCCGGGACGTTGCGCCCGTACTGTACTAATGATTCCCGCGCCGGTCAAAAGTTTGCCACCAATTTACGGCACCCGATCCGGATCGCAAGGAGTTTTGAGAAACGCGGCCGCTCTGCTATATTTCTGACTTATTCAAACTTTCCAGGAGATATCAGTTAAGCAATGAAATACATCTCGGGCTTCGTCGCCGCAGCGGTTTTGGAGATGGTCTTTGTAATCCCGGCAGCGGCTCAGAAAGAACCGTCCAAAGACGAATGGTTTAACCAGATCGCGAAACTTACAAACACGAAGAAAGCAGAGGACAAGGTCAAGGCCTATACTCAGAGCAAGGAGTTCCTCGCCAAGTACGGAAAGGACACCGACGACAAGGTGAAGAAGATCCGCGACTTTGCGGTCAATTATCGAATTGCGGCGTTCGAGGACTCCGTTTCCACCGGCAAGATGGACGACGCGCTCGAATTCGGCGACGACATCCTGGCCGATGAGCCGGATAATTCTTTTGTCCCGATGATGCTTGCCTACGGAGGCTTCCAGGCGTTCTCGCAGAAACGGGACAAGGGTTATTCCTCCAAGTCCATCACAAACGCCCGAAAGGCCCTTGAACTTCTCGGCGCGGGCAAACTCCCGAAGTCGTTCAACCCGTTCAAGGACCAGGCAGAAGCGACCGCATGGATGCACTACATCATCGGCGCATTCACGGTGGATTTCGACCTGAAGGAAGCCGCGTCGAATCTGGCCAAGGCGGTCGCGCAGCCTTCTCAGATCAAGGACGATACCTACCCGTATGTGGTCGTTGCCACCTATTACGAACAGAAATACGAAAAACAGGTCGAAGACTACAAGCTCAAGCACGGAGCCAAACGGACTGAGGATGCCGAAATGAAATCAGACCAGGCGGCGATCGACGCGACGCTTGACCGGATCATCGATGCCTGGGCCCGGGTGGCCAAGCTCGTCGACGGCAAAACCGATGAAGCTTCGATGGGCTGGAAGGAACGTCTGGGACAGATCTACAAGATCCGGCACAAGGACGGGAAAGGTCTGCAGGAGGCCATTTCGGGTGCGTTTTCGTCGCCGTTGAAAGACGTGAACTGATTTCCGGCGAAGATGAAGACCGACGAAATTCCCGCGATCAGCAAATTCCGGTTCTCGTCAAGCATCGCTGACGACGTCTGGCATCCGAATGATGATCCCAGGGCGTACGAATGGTGGTATTTTGACGCGCTGAGCGACGACGGTCGGGATGCGGTCGTCATCATCTTTCTCGACAATTTCGTCTTTTCACCACGTTACAATCGTCGCGATTCTTCAGAAGTGCGCTCGCGGATCCCTGCGGTCGCATTCTTCTATTATCGCGACGGCCAGGTGCTCTGCCGGGCGATCAACGAATTCCAGCCGGACGACTTCGAGGCTTCGACCGTCAAACCCGAATGCCGGATCGGAGACAACTCGATCGAATTCAAATCCGCGCCGTACGGATCGGGATTCATGATCTCGATCTCGTCGATGACCCACCGCGGGTTTGCGATCGACGCAAGTTTTGAATGGCTGACTGTTGAAGGAGATTTCTCGCCGCGTGACCCGGTCGACGGGGCGCATCACTGGAACCTGGTCGTCCCGCGTGCCGACGTATCCGGTCGCGTGGTTGTGAACGGCACCTCGGACGAACCGGTCAGGACGCTTCATTTCAGGGGAACTGGTTATCACGATCATAACTACGACACCCGTTGGCTGCCTCAAACCGTGCACGACTGGCATTGGGGACGAGCACATTTCAACGACGCGACGGCCGTCTTTTACCGTTACACCGAGTGCGGGAGTTCCGAGGAAAGCTGCGTTACCAAGCTCCTGACGATCCGCGACGGGCTTCTCAGTGAGAGCGACGCCGGGTTCGCGGAGTCCGACACCAAGCGCGACATCTTCGGGATCCGTTTTCCGCAACGCATGACGTTTCACGCTGCTAACGGAACGAAACTGAAGGTAAGTCATCTCGAAACCATCGACTCAAGCTTTTTTTATCTGCGATTCTTGTCGGAGATGACACTTACTCAACCGGACTGCGCCCCGCACACGGCCGTCGGGATCACCGAATTCTTGTCGCCGAAAACGTTGAAATACCGCTGGCTTGATTGGCTGGTGGACATGCGGATCGGCCGGCGCGGCAAAGGCGCCCGGATCCCATAGCCGGTTCATTCGGGAATGCGATCTCGATTTCGGATTTCGGATTTGAGGCAATCTGCCAGTCCGTTCGCAGTTCAGGAAGAGGCGCTCTGCGCCCGCCGAACTTCAGGATTCGCCGGGATTTGCGGCGTATCGATCAATCGTCACGCCAGAAGACGTAACTTGAACGAGTTGGCGTAGTTCCGACTCCCGACTCCAGACTCTCGACTCGCGATTGCGGCCGCATAAACGCGGAACTCCGAACTCCGACTCTCGACTCCCGATTTGCGATTACGGCGGCTCGCGCCTGACGCGGATAAAGCGGATCACGCTGATTCACGCTGATCAATCAGGTCAGATCCGTGAGAATCCGCCTGATCCGTACGATCCGTGTCAGCGAAGGCAACGGGTTGCGATTTATGATTGCGGCCGCGTAAACGCGGAACTCCAAACTCCGACTCCCGACTCCCGAGTCGCAATTCCCGGTTCACACTTTTTGGATCTTCACCGCCGTCCCGTAGGCGAGGACCTCGGTACAGCCCTGTGAAAATTCGGTCGAATCGAAGCGCATCCCGACGATCGCGTCCGCCCCGATCTCGTGCGCGTGCTGAACCATCCGCGACGTCGCTTCGCGTCGGGCGTTCTCGCAAACATGCGTGAACTCCTCGATATTTCCGCCGGCGATCGATTTGAGCCCGCCGATTATTCCGCGGCCGATGCCCGTCGCCCGCACGACGATGCCGCGCACGACGCCGCGATATTCGATTATTTCGTGACCCGCAACTTCATTTCCGGTTGTGATGATCATTTGATACTCCTTTTGCCTCAAATTGTACTTTAGAATGTTTGGTCGAAGATGGCGCGGATTGCGCGGCCAACGAGAACTCCGTGCATTTCCGCATTTATCCGCGACGAAAACGGCGTCGCTGCGTAATGCTGAAGAAACATTGATCCCGGATTTTGCATTTGAAGCGATGAATCGGTTGCCTTCGATCTTTGCGCCTTTGCGCCTTTGCGGGAACATGCGGCCCTGAGACCGGCGGTTGGGTTTTCCCGCCAGGACGCAAAGTCACGAAGTCCAGTGTTACCACCAGTTAGAACCCGGCGATTCGTAACGCGCCCCGCTGGAAACGACCGTGAAGTGATTTCTGCCACTCAAATTTTCGGTGATCAGACTATTCGTAACGAAGCGCCTCGATCGGATCTAGACGGCTCGCCCGATAAGCCGGCAGGACGCCGGCAAGAAAGGCGATGACCGAGATCAGGACGACGATCAGCGTCAACGCCAATGGCCTGAAGACGACGAGGCTGAATCCCTCGAACGACTCCAGGAAGTACTTCGAAGCATACGAATTCCCGATCGTCCCGATCAGAACCGCGCCGACGATCCCCGCGAGCGCGCCCCAGAAGCCCAATAGGACCGATTCGAACGCGAACAAAAAGAATACCTTGCCGCGGCCCATTCCGAGCGCCTTCTGTAAGCCGATCTCCTTCGTCCGTTCCATGACGGCGATGACCAGCGTATTGATGATCCCGAAAGACGCGGCGAGCAGCGCGATCATCGCGAAGAGGTTCATCCCGATCTGAAATATCCCGATCGCGTCCTGCGTCCGCTTGCTCTGGTCGGCCATAGTCTCGCCGACGAACCCGCGTTCGTCGAGGCGTTTCTTGACCGTCTCGATCGTCGCCTCGTCGGAATTGGCAAGTTCCATCGAAAACGACAGGATCCGGCCGTAATCGGGGGATCCCTCGCGCTGCAGGTCGTAGATCCGTTTTTCGGTCTCCGAATCGACTGACGAGAAAAAGGAAGTCATGAAGCCCTTGGTCGCAACGCCAACGATCACGAGTTCGGTCGTTTGCATCGTCGCCGGATTGCCGGCCTTGAATCCGATCGTCGCCCGCCGGCCCAAAAGCGTGTTGAAATCTTCCGAGTATGCTTTCGCAATCGTGTACTGAAGGATGATCTCGCCCGGACCGTCGATCTGGCGTCCGGCTTCGAGTTTTTGCGTCACGCCGCGGCCGACCGCGTTGATCTGAGTTTGGTACTTGGTACCGCCCTCGATCGAGACGTATTCGGCACGAACCGGAAAGTTCGGCGATATGGAACGGACTTCGGGAAAATTAGATGCGAGACGATCGATCTGGTCTCGCGTGACGGCCAGCGTGTTCGGATCGAACTCTTCCTCGGGCGCGCCTTCCACGTACTCCGGCGGAGCCTTGGAAGAGCGCGGATTCCGCTGCTCGAACTTGCGCCGGACAAAAACGACGGCGTTTCCTTCGTAATTTCTGACCTGCTTGTCGATGTAGTCCTTTAGACCGTCGCCGAGTCCGTTGGTCAGCGTCAGCGTGAAAGAACCGACGAAGATCGCCATGACGGTCAGCAGCGTCCGAAGCTTGTTTCGCCAAAGATTGCGGTTCGCGGTGATGATCAGGTCTTTGATCTGCATTGTCGTTACCGCACCTCCAAAGCGTTTGCCGTGTCAGCAATCATCCGGCCGTCCTTTAGTTCGATCCGGCGGGTGCATCGCGACGCAAGTTCCTCATCGTGGGTGACCACGACCAGCGCGATGCCTTTTTCGCGGTTCAGTCCGAAGAGAATGTCCTCAACCAGCGCTCCCGTCGCGGAATCGAGATTGCCGGTCGGCTCGTCGGCAAAGATGATCCGCGGTTCGGAGGCCAGCGCGCGCGCAATGCAGACGCGCTGTTTCTCGCCGCCCGAAAGGTCCTTGGCCGCCTTCTTCGCCTTGTCCCCGAGACCCACTGCGTCGATATACTCAAGCGCTTTACGTCGCCGCTCCGCCGATCCCACGCCGCGGATCTTGAGCGGAAGCAGAACATTCTCGAGGACCGAATCGCGTCCGTTGAGAAAAAACTGCTGAAAGATGAAGCCGAAGGTTTCGTTCCGGAACCGGTTCAGGCCAGAAGCGGAAAGGCCGGTCAGGTCGTCGCCGTTGAAGCGGACCGAGCCGCTGGTCGGCGAATCGAGACACGCAAGAAGGTGCATGAGCGTCGATTTTCCGCTTCCCGATTTTCCGACGATCGCAAGGCAATCCCGTTCGCCGATCTCAAGCGAAATCTCGTCGAGTGCACGGAAAACGTCGCCGCCTTCCGAGTATTCTTTTGTCAGATGATCTGCACTAAGCATAGTCGTATCAGATGTTCGCAGGTGTTACGATGGGAATCGACCAAATGTTCGTGAAGATGTCAGATGCGGGTCTGACGTTCGATCCAGGCGGGAAGGTCGCGGATCGAATCGAGGCGTGAAAATACCTTGCCGTTGAGCGCGGACTCATCGACGCGGTCGAGGAACCATTCCGTTTCGTACGGAATATGAACCGCGTGGGCGCCGATCTCGGCCGCCGGAAGCACGTCCGATTTCATTGAGTTTCCAACCATGACAAACCCGGCCGGATCGATGCCGCGCCGCGAAAGGATCCCGGCATAGACATCCCGGTTCTTTTCCGAAACGATCTCGACATCGGTGAAGTACTCTCCAATGCCAGACCGCGCGATCTTCGTTTCCTGATCGAAGAGATCCCCTTTCGTGATCACCATCAGATCGTACCGGCCCGAAAGCGCGGTCACGGTCTCGACCACGCCCGGCAATAGGTCGATCGGCGAACGAAGCATTTCACGAGCATTTTCGACGATCCAGGCGATCTCGTCACCGCTGACGCGGCCTTCGGTCAGTTCGATCGCCGTCTCGACCATCGAAAGCGAAAAGCCCTTGATCCCGTAGCCCCAGTGAGCGATGTTTCGGATCTCGGTATCGTCGAGCCGCTGTTCGATCCAGTCCGGCGTGTGATATTTGGCAAGTAGCGTCTTGAAACGCTCCTTCGCGGCGATGAAAATCCGCTCGTTGTGCCAGAGAGTGTCGTCGGCGTCAAACGCGATCGTAGTTATCATTTCTCCGAGTGCAGCTTGTCGAAAACGCTCGCCGTCCCGATGGGGAAAGCCCTAATCGTACCAATTGCAACGGTTAGCGGAACGGTTCCGAACAAAGAAAAAAAGTGTTGATTGACCCCCTGTATATTGTGTTAAAATTGCGTTCGAACGCAACACTAAGGAGGGTAGGTTGATGACTTGCTGGCATTGCAACCACGAATTGGAACTGAATTTTGAGACGACCGATTTGACGTTTAAGTTTTATTACTGCTCCCATTGCGACAAATGGTATGAGATGAGGAAAGAAAAGGAGAAGGTGAACGGCGCGGTGCCGGTCAAATTCTTCGAGCTCGATGCCCGGCCGGAACTGCCGACCGTCAATGTCTGAGATTCAACGCTTGTATTCGATAAGGCCCCGCACGTGCGGGGCCTTCGTCTTTTCGGTCACCATCGGTGCCACAACGGTCATGGCAAGAGATCAACGGCCGACCTTTTTGGTGCGACGATCGTCAATTTGATTTCCGCGGGCAACGTCGGCGAGGTAGATCCCGCCCCAACTGTTTTCCTCATCGGCCATCAACGCGGTGATCGCCAGCTTGTTGCCTCGGAACCCTTCCCGCTCGATTCCCAGTCCGACGATCGGCAGCGTGCCGGTCGGTATTGACGGATCAAGAATATCGCTGGCCATTCCCGTCTCCGCCAATGCTTCAATCGGGGTCCGTTCCGGACCATTCTTCATGTACAGGCCGTCGATTATGTTGACGTACTCTCCGACCTTCGTCTGATCGCCTTTTCGTGCCTTGAACACCGCCAGGCCGTCGGACGCCGCGATAAACGCCGACGAACGCCAGCGGGGCGGTTCTTCCACCGTTTCTTCATCGGTCAGATTGCCGGTTCCCGGAGGGCGTCCCGAATAAACCCAGAACTGGAAGTCGTCAAAATCGGCCGGGGTCCGCGAGATCAGAAATGCGTATTCCTGAATCGTGTCGTAGATAAAGATACCCTGATTTACACTAACTTCTTTGTCCTGGTACCACTCGTCGCGCGCGGGATCATAAATGCTGTTCGGGTCGACCCCGTTGCAATAGGCGATCAGGTTCGCTTCGCCGTCCTTCGGGCAATAGAGCCGGACCGTCTTGACCTCGGATCCCCACGCTCCCCAAAACGAGACATAGCGCCCGTCGTACGAAAGTCCTTCGCCCAGGCGCGTGATCTTTTCTCCCGCAAGATCGGGCAGCGGATCGCCGATTCCCACGAGCTTCCGAAGCTCCGGCGTGTTGGCGATCGGCGCGAGGTAGATACCGCCGGCATGCGGGTTCTCTTCATTGTCGAGTCCGAGGAAAACCACTTGTTCTCCGGACACGCTTGGCGGCGAGGTCGATCCGAAAGTGTACGCCTTGAAGCTCGGCGGCATTCCGGGAATTTCGGTGTTTGTGTCCGCGATCCGGGTAATCCGGAATTCCTTCCCCCGTCGTGGTTCGGACAGGTCGCGGTAATAGATCCCGGTCTGACCGATGCCGTTCCAAACGTAGTTTCCTTTGAAGACAATCTTGCCGCTGTCGGTCACCGCCGGTGCGCCCGGAAACACGTCGAACGCGATCAAAGGATCGAAACCCGGAACCGAATGATAATCATAGCCGGGAGCCAGCGCGACCTTCGACGCACCTGCATAAAGGGCGTCGTCCGATGCGCGGAAGTAGATCCCGGTCGTCCCGACCCGCGTCTCAGAGCCATCAGGCAAGGTATGCCTGTAGACCGGCGTGTGATTGCCCCTGAACGCGATGAGATCATTGTTTTCTGAGATTCTCGGAATAGCTGGGAACTCCTTGAACCTCGCGCCGAGATTGTTGGGCTCGGGCACTAGCGTATTGAGGTCGGCGACGCTGTTGATCGCGCCCTTTGGGAAAACCCGCGCATAAACTCCGGTTTGTCTTGCCTGCCCCTGCGTGCTGCGCGCCCGAAAAACGACCAAGCCGTGGCTGTTCACCGAAGGCTGGCCATAACTGCTGTACTTGATCTCGCTGTTCGGCATTGAAAATCCATTATTCACGATCGTTTGCCATTGCATTGGCGCGAACACGAATCGATCGCTATTGTAGCGGACCCGTTTGTCGCCCCGAACGGCAGACGTGTTCGTAACCATCGATAGCAGGAAAACGCCTGTCGCCGCGAGCAGAACTGATTTAATAATTGTTGTTCGTTTCATCTTAGCCTCCTCGATCAACATACCCGGGAGCTATCGGTGGCCGATGTTCTCCGGATGCGGACCGTTTTGGTATTCCCGCGCTGCCCGCTGGCGGCGCGTTCGAACGGGTGGGATCTGAGTATTGCAATGCGGCGAGTCCCCTTGTTACCGATTTCTATTGCGCGCAAGTGATGTGCCTCTCAAACTACTTTGAAAAACTGGGGAACTCGGACATTCGCCGTTCATGACATTGGGGAAAAACCCCCGAAATTTCGGTCGAGATCGGGTGATTTTCTCATTTGGACGGTCTCTCTTGATCTTCGATGATCTGGCTCCCTCCCCCGTCCAAAAAGTCGCACCTGCAATGATTTCCGGAGATTCAAAGCGGTCACGCCGTCGATGGGAACAATGGTTGCGTCTTGCACGTCTGCCGGCATCCGCAATTCTTGGCCTTCGGCCATACCTCCGGGAATGCAACGTCGGCGAATGGAAAGAAGGAGGTTAATAGAAATGAAATTGTTCAGAATTTCGACTCTTGGTTTGGTCCTTGCAATGATTTTCGGAATCAGCGTGTCGGGATCAGGTCAGGGCAAGCCGAAAACTCCGGCGCCGAAAGGAGATACGACCCGTCAACAGGATCGTGACCGAATCCAGGACAAGGACCGGACGCCGGACCGTGACCAGGATCGTGACCGGGATCAGGACCGAATTCGGGATCGTGATTACGTGGCGTTGACCGACGCTCAGCGCGATCAGCTTCGCACCCGCACGCAGTCTACCGAAGAACTGCACCAACGGTTGAGAACGATGGCGCGGGAGTATGACAACGCAGGCTTCGGGATGAATGAAGGACGGCAGAATCATGAGAGAATCCGCAACCAGGTCCGCACCATGGAACAGGATCATGAGAGATTCCGGCTGGGCCTTAACGAGCAGCAGCGAGCAAGGTTTGAGCATCGCTTCAATCACATGAACGAGTACCGCGAACAGATCAACAATCGGCTGCGTTTGATGGAACAACAAATGAACGAGGGCCAGTTTGACCGCGTTCGCCAGCGCAATTGGGTTCGCGATATGGAAAAGGCGCTCGACAAATGGCAGGAACAGTACCGCAAAATGGAAAAGGAGCTAAACGGCACCTAGAGTCTTGGGATCGCATCTCAGCGTAAATGCGAAGAGCCCGCCGAGATTGGCGGGCTCTTGACGTGGACCGGCAGTTCTTATCCGAGCAATTGCCGCAGAACAAACGGCAGAATGCCGCCGCCTTTGTAGTACTCGACCTCGATCGGCGTATCGATCCGCAAGGTCAGCGCCACCTCGTCCGACGTGCCGTCCGCCCGATTGATCACCAGCGTCACATCCTGACGCGGCGTTACGTCACCCTCGAGTCCGACGACATCGAAGGTCTCCGTGCCGTCGATGCCGAGCGACGGCGCGTTTTGGCCGTCCTTGAACTGAAGCGGCAGCACTCCCATACCGACAAGGTTCGAGCGATGAATGCGTTCGAAGGACTGCGTTATCACCGCCCTGACGCCCATCAGATTGGTTCCCTTTGCGGCCCAGTCGCGCGAACTTCCCGTCCCGTACTCCTGTCCGCCGAAAATGACGGTCGGAACGCCGTCCGTTTTGTACTGCATCGCCGCGTCGTAGATCGTCGTTTCGGTCCCGTCGGGCTGGTGTTTCGTAAATCCGCCCTCCTTCGGGGTAACCATCAGATTCTTGATCCGGACATTCGCGAAAGTGCCGCGGAGCATGACGCGGTCGTTGCCGCGCCGCGATCCGTACGAGTTGAAATCCTTCGGCTCGACGCCTTTCTCCTGAAGATATTTACCGGCCGGCGAATCCGGCTTGATCGCGCCTGCCGGCGAAATATGGTCCGTCGTCACCGAATCACCGAAAATCGCGAGCGCCCGTGCCCCCTTGATGTCCGAGAACGACCCGGTCTCCATCGTAAATCCTTCAAAGAACGGCGGTTCCTGAATGTAGGTCGATTCCGGATCCCACTCGTAAATCTGCCCGACCGATGACGGAATGTCGTTCCACATCGGATTCTGCTCGGCGAAATCGTTGTAAAGACGGCGGTAAGTCTCGGCGTCGAACGCCGCCTTCATCGCGTCCGCAACCTCGTCGCTCGACGCCCAAATGTCCTTCAGATAGACATCGCTGCCGTCACTTCCCTTGCCGATCGGTTCGGTCGTCAGGTTCTTTTTGACCGAACCAGCCAATGCGTAGGCGACTACGAGCGGCGGCGAAGCGAGGAAGTTCGCCTTGATGTTCTGGTGGACCCGCGCCTCGAAGTTCCGGTTTCCGGACAGAACCGATGCCGCGACGAGATCGTTGTCGACGACCGCTTTCTCGATCGCCGGATGAAGCGGTCCCGAATTCCCGATGCAAGTCGTGCAACCGTAACCGACGAGGTTGAAGCCGATCTTGTCGAGATACGGCTGAAGGCCCGTCTTTTCAAGATATTCGGTGACGACCCGCGATCCCGGCGCGAGGCTCGTCTTGACCCGGGGCGCGACCTTGAGGCCGCGCTCGACGGCCTTTTTCGCGACGATACCCGCCGCGAGCATCACCGACGGATTCGATGTGTTCGTGCATGACGTTATTGCCGCGATCAGCACGTCGCCGTGACCGACGGTCGAGGCACCGTCGCCGTCGATTTCGAAAACGACGTCCGGGGTCGGACGGTTGTTCATCATCTCGACCTCGGTCGCAACGTTCGTGTCGCGCGCGCTGACCTGTCCGAGCACCGGAAGCGGCGCCGAGCGCGGCGATTGCTCTCCGCCACCGGCGTTCGTCGCGCCGTGATCGATCGAGATCGCGAACCGTTCATCGAGTTGATCCGCCTGTTTGCCGAAGCCGCCGTCACCGACCGTGCTCTTGAAAAGCTCACCAAAGCGGTCCGCCAGATTTGTTAACTCGATCCGGTCCTGCGGACGCTTCGGGCCCGCCAAAGCGGGAGTGATGGTCGAAAGGTCGAGATCGAGCACGACCGAATAGTCGATCTCGCCTGCCTTGGGAATGCCGAACAGCCGCTGCGCGGCGTAGTAATTGCGGATCGTTTCGATCTGCGCGTCACTGCGTCCGGTGGCGCGGAAATAATCGAGCGTCTTCTCGTCGGTCGGGAAAAAGCCCATCGTAGCTCCGTATTCCGGTGCCATGTTCGCGATCGTCGCGCGGTCGGTCGCGCCGAGGTTCCGGGCGCCCTCGCCATGAAATTCGACAAACTTTCCGACGACTTTTGCGGCGCGAAGCATTTCGGTGATCCGCAACACGAGATCGGTCGCCGTGACGCCTTCTTTCAGCGATCCGGTCAGATTCACGCCGACCACATCCGGTGTCAGGAAATAGACTGGCTGGCCGAGCATCCCGGCTTCGGCTTCGATCCCGCCGACGCCCCAGCCGACGATCCCGAGTCCGTTGATCATGGTTGTGTGAGAGTCGGTACCGACGAGACTGTCAGGATAATAAACACCGTCACGTTCAAAGACGCCTTTCGCGAGATATTCCAGATTTACCTGATGGACGATTCCGATTCCCGGCGGCACGACGCGGAATCCGTTGAACGCTTTCGTTCCCCATTTCAGAAACTTGTAACGCTGCGCGTTGCGCTCGAACTCGATCTCCATGTTCCTGGCATAAGCGGACTCGCTTCCCGCATAATCGACCTGCACCGAATGATCGATCACGAGATCGACCGGCACCAGCGGCTCGATGACGCCGGCGTCGCGTCCCATGCACGCAACCGCCGACCGCATTGCAGCGAGATCCACGAGCAGCGGAACGCCGGTGAAATCCTGCAGGACGACGCGCGCGACGACGAATGGAACCTCCGCCGTCCGTTCGGCGGTCGCCCCCCAGTTTGCCAATTCGCGGACATTCCCTTCAGAGACCTTTTTCCCGCCGTCAAAGTTCCTGAGAACGGATTCGAGGACAATCCGGATCGAGACCGGAAGGCGCGAAATTCGTCCGATTCCCTGCCGCTCGAGTTCGGGAAGCGAATAGAAGACGCCGTCGCCGCCCGACCCGGTTTTGAATGTTTTCCTGGTATCAAAAAGATTGTGTGTCATAGTCGTGAAATCCCGATATCAAATCTCGTGGTGCAAGGTTCGATTTTAGGTTTGGACACCCCAAAACTCAAGCCATTATTAGTTTTAGTAATTTTTTTCATCTGCGCGGACGGGCAAATGGGCGCTGCTAATAATTCGGCTTTGTGTTGCAAAATATGGTTTGGAATCGGTCGGAGGAACGCACCGTCGACGTCAAACATTAGATTGATAGACAAGTTTAGGCGACGAATCCGGAATCGTTATTCGACGGCCTTTATCACGAATACGAGATCCCAGATCCGAAATCCCGAATCCGAATTGCCTCCTCGCTTCCCTCCGCCTTTCAAAACGGCTATAGTCAAAGTTCGGTCAATTTCCGATAATCAGCTGACTTAAGACAATGAACGACGGCGATAGTAGTAGACGCAATGCTGCTGACAAGGTTCTCTCCGAGAAAATTCGTGCAGTTCCTCGCGCGCGTTCCCTCGCGCATACGTCGTAGTCTATCCAATTACAGATTATTCGCGTATCTTGCGGTCCTCGGACCGGGAATCATCGCCGCCAACGCCGGAAACGACGCGAGCGGGATCGCGACCTATTCGACGGTCGGCGCTGGTTACGGCTACGAACTCCTCTGGGTGTTTATTCCGATGATGCTCTCGCTGATCGTCGTTCAGGAAATGTGCGTCCGCATGGGCGTCGTCACCGGACAGGGCCTGGCCGATCTCATCCGCGAACAGTTCGGCGTGCGCTGGACCGCGCTCGTCATGCTGGCGCTGCTCGTCGCCAACTCCGGCGTGATCATTTCCGAGTTCGTCGGTATCGCGCAGGCGTCTGAACTTTTCGGGATCCCGCGTTACGTCACGATCCCGATCACCGCCGGACTCATCTGGTGGCTGGTCGTCAAAGGAACCCAGAAGAGCGTTGAACAGGTTTTTCTCGCGATGTCGCTCGTATTTCTCGGCTACGTGGTCTCCGCGTTTCTGGCCAAGCCGAATTGGGATGAGGTCGCGGTTCAGCTCATTGAACCGAACTTTGAATTTCACTCGGGATATCTTTTTACCGTCATGGCGCTGATCGGAACGACAATCACGCCGTTCATGCAGGTATTCGTCCAGTCGACGGTCGTTGAGAAATCGCTTGACGAGGAAGACCTGCCGCTCGCGCGCGCCGACGTCGTCGTCGGAACCGTTTTCGCGTGCATGATCGCGGCGTTCATCGTCATTTGCACGGCGGCCACACTCCATTCTCAGGGAATAACCGAAATCGACTCGGCCGCAACCGCAGCGGATGCACTGACACCCGTCGCCGGAGTTTACGCAAAGTATCTTTTCGGAATCGGGCTGTTCGGCGCGGCGATGCTCGCGATGGGCGTTCTGCCGCTGGCGACCGCATACAGCCTGAGCGAAGCGCTCGGATTCGAAAAGGGACTTTCGCGGACGTTTCGCGAGGCGCCGATCTTTCTCGGCATCTTCTCGTCGCTGATAATTCTGGGCGTGATCGTCGCGCTGATCCCCGGTATTCCGCAGATCAAACTCCTGCTCTTCACCCAATGCGTCAACGGCGTACTGCTTCCGTTTTTGCTGGTCGCGATCGTTTCTCTTTCCTCAAACGAGGAGATCATGGGCGATCACGCCAACGGTTGGATCTTCAAAAGCCTTGCGTGGCTCATCACGATAATCGTTTCCGCGCTGTCTTTAATGTTGATTGGAAAGACGGTTGTTGATATGTTGTAACGGTTTTGGACCAACACGAATATGCTCAATGTTGAACTTCGCAACAAGACCTTCGTCTTGCTTGTTTACGCAGGGGTCATCACGATCGTACTCTTGTTGATCCCTGGCGACCAAACCGCCAAACAGTACATCGCACCCTACTTTGAGGGCGCCGACGGCACGGGAGGAATGGCGGGACAGGTCGGTCGGACGATCGAGTCGCTGATCCTCAATCTCCTTCATATCATCAAGATCGTCCTTTGGATGGCGTTCGTGATCCTCATCGTGCGCTATCTCAACTTCGTTGTCTTCAACGTGGTGCTCCGGAATTCAACGCAGACCGAGATCTCGTCGCTGATACGATCCGTCGTTTCGATCATCATTTCGATCGTCGCGTTTTTCATCATCTTCCAGTCGCAATATCCGAACGTCGAGCTGACCGCTTTGTTTACCGGATCGACGATCCTCGGTATCGTCGTCGGTCTCGCGTTGCAGGACACGCTCGGGAACCTGTTCGCGGGCATCGCGCTCCAGGCCGACCAATCGTTCCAAGTCGGCGATGTCATCAATATCCAGAGCAACAAGTGGGTCGGCGTGATCGAACAGGTCTCGTGGCGCGGCGTGAAGATCAGGACATTTCAAAACAAGGTCGTCGTCATCAGCAACGCGGTACTCGGCAAAGAGGTCATCGAGGTCGCGCCGAAGGAGAACCTCAATGCCAGACTGATCTTTTTCAATACGCTCTATTCGAATCCTCCGACGAAGACCATCCAGCTCGTGCGCGACGTCATCTCAAAAGTCGAGAACGTCTCGACCAAGTTCCGGCCGAACGTCCGCGTGCGAAACCTCGGCGACAACGGTATCGATTACGAGGTCAAGGTCTGGCTTGATGACTATTCCAGGTACAACGATACCGACGCCTTGATCCGAAAAAGGATCTGGTACGCGTTTCGACGAGAAGGGATCGATTTTGCTTTCCCGACCCGAACGTTGTACATCCAGAAGGAAAAGGCGCCGATCGACGAAAACGAGGCAATCACCGAGATCGGAATGCGGCTCGCCGAGGTGTCGCTTTTTACTCCGCTCAGCGAGCATGAGATGAAACGGATCGCCCAAAAGGTGATGGTGAAGCTCTTCTCGCCCGACGAACCGATCGTCAAACGCGGCCAGGAGGGCAGTTCGATGTTCGTGATCCAACGCGGCTCGGTCAAGGTCCAGGTCCGTGATCGTGGCAAGGCGAAAGTGATAATGAAGCTTTCGGAAGGCGATTTCTTCGGCGAGATGGCGCTCTTTACGGGCGAGCCGCGCACTGCGACGGTGATCGCGACCGAAGAGACCGAAGTGCTCGAGATCACGCACCGGTCTTTGAAACCGATACTCGAGGAGAACCCGGAACTCGTCGAGCGTTTCAGCGAGATCATCGAATCCCGTCGAGTGAAACTAAGCGAGTCTGCCGAAAGCGACACGATGTCGGGCAAAGATCCGAAAGCGGGCGTTTTCAATTCGATTCGGAAGTTCTTCGGACTCGGAAAGACCGGAGAATGAGGGCATTCGGAATTCAAAATTCAAGAATCAAGATTCAAGAGATTCAAGATTCAAAGAGCCTGTCGGAATAACGCGGGCGGTTGAGTTCAGACCGGATTCAGCGTGCGGAGCACGCGCCGTTTCGATAGCACCAGGCGAGGGCTTGGCCGAGCCTGGTGTGGGTTCGTACCCGTAAACCCGGAGCGTGTGAAACACGCGGCGTCTGATGAAACGTGCGAAGAGTTCGCGTGTTTCACACGCTTTGTTTGGTTCCGAATCGACATACCACGTTCCGCTTCGCTCCACGTGGTGCTATCGTCCCAACGCGTGCTCCGCACGCGGAATCGGGCCCACAATCCGTGCTTGTGGATTATTCCGACAGGCTCCCAGATTCAAGATTCCACGTTACAGCACGAAAGGAATCCTGGAATCTTGGAATTCTGGAATCTTTAGTTCGCTGATCAGAAACAAGGTCGATTTTGACGAGCGGAACTTGATCCGAAGAGTTCGGTTTTGCCGCGCCCCTTCGGGGCTCTGGTCATTGTTTTTGCCGACTCCACCAGGCTTGCTCCGTGCGCCTGGGGTTACCGTCTCTGCGCCGCTGCGGGGCTCTATACCTGTTTATTGTGGACGTGCGGCGAGTACCAAACTCAGACGCATTTCTCCGATAGGCTTCAAGAATCAAATTCAAAATCCAAAAAGGGGCCTGCTCTTCAATGCGCGTTTTCAGTTGATTCAGTGTTCTTGAGTTTCTTGACGGTTGAATTTCTTGAATCTTGAATTTTGACTCTTGAATTTTGAATCCAAGAGTCAGTCTCCGACCAGACCGGCAAGCAGAGGGATCATGATTTCGTGATGGCCGGTGATCGAATATCCTTCACCCGCACCGTTCGCCGTCGGTCGCCGGACGACGTTCGTCAGCGGACGGTAATGCTGGATAAAGTCGAAATTTGCGGTCGTAAAGTCCCGTAGCGGCTTGCCGAGGTTGCGGACAACGGTCACCGCCTTGAGAAATATCTCCGGCATCGTCACCGCCGATCCGATGTTCAGATAAACCCCGCCGCCGTTGAGTTCCTTTACCAGCGAACAGAACAACCTGAAATCGGTATGCGAGGTCGCTCCGAGACTTGCACCGTCGCATGTCGGATGAAAATGTCCGATGTCCGCGCCGATGGTCAAATGCGCCGTGAAGGGCAGTTTCCGTTTGTATGCTTCGCAAAGCAACGAAAAATTCGCGAAATGCAATTCGCGGCCGTAAAGTTCCCTGCCGAGGGCTTCGCCCAAACCAATCCCGTCTGAATACCCGCTTGCAGCAGCCTGATTCAGAATCTCGCCTGTTTCCCGGGCGGCGCCGAAATCGCCCTCGCCGAGCGTCGCGTCGACATCCTCGGAAGTGAATCCGACCATCGCGATCTCGGCATCATGGACGAGCACCGAACCGTTCGACGCGATCGCTGTCACGAATCCCTTCGACATCAGATCGATGATCACCGGCGCGAGCCCCGTCTTGATCACGTGCCCGCCGATTCCCCAAACGATCGGTTTTCCAAGTTCGCGCGCACGTCTGATCGCGGCCGCAACGGCCTTTAGCGATTTTGCACCGAGAATATCGGGTAATCCATTGACCAGTGCGCGGACCGACTCAGGCGCGACCGGTTTCGCGAAATCAGCGACCGTGACCTTCGACGGTCGCGACGCAAGTTCGTAAAGGACGATCGATTCCAGATCGATGGGTTTGAAGTTGTCGTAAACGGACATCGCCCGAATTATAACATTGCGGCGCGGCGTTGATGCACTGCGAGCGGCGCGGGTTGAGACCTGGGAATTCGGAGGAAATGTGACCGCCCGCCATCTGATCGAAATGAAAAGCTGTCAGCCAATAGCTATTAGCTGACAGCCCGATCAGCCGCATTCGAATTGAGATCCGACTTCGGATTACTGGAGCGACTGGAACTCGAGACCGATGACGTTGTCGTCGAGCGTAATCAACCGCGTCGGGTTCGCGAACACATGTCTCGGCGAAACGACCGAGATCACGTACGTTTCGCCGACCGGCAGATCGTCGAACCTGAAGTAACCGAACGATCCGGTCAG
>JAKQII010000381.1 GCA_029557535.1 Acidobacteriota bacterium | reverse complement strand
GCCTGTTTGATCATCGCGTCGGCGGCATCGGCTTCCTTTCGGAGCGCCGCCAGATCGCCGTTTCCTGACAATGCCAACTCGACAAGTCGGTCAGCGGTAGTTCCGTCCGTCTGATCCAGAAAGCGTGCCGTTTCCGCGACCGCGTCGGGTTTTGCCGGCGGACGGTAATCGACCGATTGCTGCGCCGCGATCCCGAACGTGAGAAACGCACCGAAGACGACGGCCGAATACAGTTTTTCGATCATCCGTTTCATTCGGACTTCTGCAACTCCCGCAAACGCAGCAAATAGAAGATCACCGGCGTGACGATCAGAACATGGAGCAGGCTCGAGACCATTCCGCCGAGTACCGGCGCTGCGAGCGGTTTCATTACCTCCGAACCCGCACTCGAACTCCACATGATCGGCAGCAGACCGGCGACGACCGTCGATACCGTCATCACTTTCGGACGAAGCCGCAGCAGCGCGCCTTCGATCACGGCTTCGAGCAGCCCCTTCTGATCGAGGCTGCCGTGATCGCGGATCCGCTTCGCGACCGCTTCCTCGAGATAGATCACCATCACGACGCCCGTCTGGACCGCAGTCCCGAACAACGCGATGAAACCGACCCACACGGCGACCGAGAAGTTATACCCGAGCGCCCAAACAATGTAGATTCCGCCCGACAAGGCAAACGGGACCGCGAGCAGCACGTGCGCCGCTTCGAGCGCCGACCGGTACGTGAAATAAAGCAGTCCGAAAATCACGATCAGGACAACCGGCACGACGACCATCAGGCGCGCTCTCGCCCGCTGCTGGTTCTCGTACTGACCGCTCCAGGTCATGTAATATCCGGCCGGGAGGCTGATCTGCGACGCTATCGCCTTTTTCGCGTCCTCGACGAAAGATCCGACGTCGCGTCCGCGGACGTTCAACAAGACCGTTCCGCGCAGAAGTCCGTTCTCGCTCGAGATCATCGACGGCCCGTCGACCGTTCGGATCGTCGCCAGTTGCCCGAGCGGGACGGCCGCGCCTGACGCTGAAATGACCGGGATGCGGGCGATCGCCTCGGGTGTTCCGCGAAATTCAGGCGCGTACCGGACGCGGATCGGGAATCGTTGACGGCCTTCGATCGTGACCGAAAGATTCGTCTCGCCGATGCCCTTTTCGATGATCCCCTGCAGCGTCGCGACGTCAACGCCGTACCGTGCCGCCGCCTGACGGTCGATATCGATGTCGAGATACGGCGCGCCGCTGATCTGTTCCGGGTAAACATCCGCCGCGCCGGGAACGTTTCGGACGACCTCGGCGATCCGCTTCGAGGTTTCCTCGAGCGTGTTCAGATCGTTGCCGAACACTTTGATCCCGACCTCCGACCTGATTCCGGTGGCTAGCATTTCGATGCGATTGATGATCGGCTGCGTCCAGATGTTCGTCACGCCGGGCATCCGCAAGGCCGTGTCCATCTCGCCGACGAGCCGTTCGCGCGTCATTCCGTCGCGCCATCCGGATTCTGGCTTGAGATGGATGATCGTCTCGTTCATGTTGATCGGCGACGGATCGGTCGAGGATTCGGCCCGGCCGGCCTTTCCGACGCTCCATTCGACCTCGGGGAACGACTTGATGATCGTGTCCTGAAGGCTCAGGATCCGAGTCGCTTCGTCGAGCGAGATCGCTGGATCGGTAACGGGCATGTACATCAGGTCGCCTTCGTTGAGCGGCGGCATGAACTCGGTCCCGATCCCGCGCGCCAGAAGGACGGCCATCAAAAATATGAAAAGCGCGATGCCGATGGTCGCGACGCGGTGCTTCAGCGCGAGCATCAACGCCGGACGGTACAATCCGGTCAAAAAGCGCATCACCGGGTTCGCGCCTTCGGCGTGGATCTTGCCGCCAAGAAGGATCGTGCACAGCACCGGCACGAGGGTCACGGCAATGATCGTTGCTGCGACCATCGCGAAGGTTTTGGTGAACGCGAGCGGGTGGAAAAGTTTCCCTTCCTGACCGACGAGCGCGAACACGGGAACGAACGCGAGGATGATGATCGCCATCGAGAAGAAGACCGGACGCCCGACGACACGTGTCGAATCGAGTATGCTCGCCTTCACCTTCTCACGGTCCTTCGGATCAATATTGTTGGCCTCGATCGACCTGAACGCATTTTCGGTGACGACGATGCCCGCATCGACGA
>JAKQII010000070.1 GCA_029557535.1 Acidobacteriota bacterium | reverse complement strand
ACTCGTCAGAAACGCGATCATAAACCGCCAGGTGAACCAGAACGAAACGCGTTATACGGCGAGGGTCGACCACAAGATAAACGATAATAATCGGGTCAACTTCCGTTACACGGTGACTCCGTCGGTCGGTGTCCGGGATTTTGGCAGCGATATCAACGGCAACTCCGCGGCGTACAGCGACGCCAAGCAGTATCTTTTCGGATATGACTCGACGATCAGCTCGAATCTCGTCAACAATCTGCGACTGAACTACACTCGCGGCGTCTTTTCGGAAGACTTCTCGCCTGAGTTCTCGATCCAGGGCGGGCGCAATCTCGCTAACGAGCTCGGACTTCCGAGTTTGACGTCGGGCGGCATTCCGCTCTTCCAGATCAGCGGTGACGGCGGTTACAACGCCTTTACCGACGTCGGATCATCCGGTTCGACGAACAACTTCAACAAGGAAGACCGCTACAATCTGAACGACATCATCTACTGGACCAAGGGCAACATGGGCTGGAAATTCGGTGTCGACCTTAGCTATTCACGGCTTCAGGTGATCCCGTTCTTCGGCGCCTCCGGCGGACGTTGGGAATTCCGCGTCGTCAATACGAGCAGCAACCGCTCGACAGCGACCGCCAACGGCGGAAATACACTGGCCAGCTTGCTTCTTGGCGTTCCGAATGCCGTGCAGGTCAGGCCGCTGTTCCTCCAGTACGATTACCGTTGGAAAAACGGCGCGGCCTTTGTTCAGAACGACTGGAAGGTCCGCCAGAACCTGACGGTCAATCTCGGCATGCGTTATACGCTTCAGTATCCGCGGTCGGAAAAGAACAACCTCCAGGGTGCTTTCCGTCCCGACATGGCGCAGACCGTAACACTGACGGATAGTCAACGCCGTACAACGGCGACGGGCCTCGGGATCGCGACCAATGCACCGATCCCTGATTATGTCCCGACAACGGTACAGATTCCGGTCTTTGCGTTTGCCGGTATGGGCGGCCGGTCAAGATACCTTGTTCCGGTTGACTACAAGGCGTTCGAACCTCGGTTCGGTTTCGCATGGAGTCCGAAATTCTCGAAGTTCTTCTCTGATCGCAATGCGGTCGTTCGCGGCGGATACGGTATTTCGCACGCGCCGCTGACTGGTAATAACCGCCTTCCGTCGCCCGATTTCGGCGGATTCCAGGCGGTTTCGACGTCGGCCACCGGTTCGACCGTAGGCGGAACTGCCGATTCGACACAACCGGTTCGCCTGAGCCAGAACCCGCCGCTTACGTCGCAGCGGGATCTGTTCTCGGTGCTCGGCGTCGATTCGAACGGTCTCGTCGTAAACAACTCGATCGGGATCCCCGGATTCGCGATCCTTGGCGACGGAACGGGCCAGGTTCCGTATGCCCAGAACTGGAACCTTTCTCTCGCGTTCGAATTCATGAAGAACACCGTCGTCGAATTTGCGTACGTCGGTGCCCGCGGTACGAACCTTTATATGCCGAGGGTAAATCTCAATCCGCGCGACATCAACTTCGTTGAGTTTCTAGAGGGTTCGAATTTGAACGCGGAAACGACGTTTGCCGATCCGCTCGGTCGGCGAAACGCTCTCGGAGCTGTGGTCACGATCCAGCGTAACAGCGTTACGTCTCCCTACTTCGGATTCGGCAATCTGGATCAGTACTTCCAGCCGGCGGCAACAAGTATCCGTCATGCGGGCTACGTCGAGGTCCGGCGTCGATTCTCCGACGGTTTCAGCTTCACGGCAAACTACACCTACGGCAAGTCGATAGACGATGCGTCGGATTCGCAGCCGGATGTTCGTGTCCTGACAACGGGCAGCACGCTCGGTCAGGTCTCGTACGGCGCGCCGCGCAGCGGCGACCGATCTATCTCAACCTTCGACATCAAGCACAACTTCACTTCGACGTTCGTCTGGGATATCCCGGTCGGCAAGAAGCGGTGGCTGCTGTCAAATGCACCATCCGTCGTGGACGCGATCGTCGGCGGTTGGAGTTTGTCTGGTGTGTTCCGGCTCCAGGGCGGTCAGCCGTTCCTGCCGTTCATCACCGACACGAACCGCCTCGGCGGCGTCAACCGTACGGTCCGTCTGAACCTCGTTCCGGGCGTTCCGATCAAGAACCCGCTCTATGACAAGGGCTGTTCGATCGGCGCCGGTTGCCAGCCCTACATCAATCCCGCGGCTTTCATGCGACCGCCGAAGGGTGAACTCGGCAACGCTCCGCGCACCCTCGACGTTCGGGCACCGATGCAGAAGTACTTCGATCTTTCGATCCAGAAGAACTTCCCGATGCCGTTCATCGGCGGCGAGGGCAAACGCCGGATCAATTTCCGCGTGGACTTCCTGAACGCGCTCAACATCCCGAACTTCCGGTATGTCAACACGGGCAACACTCCGCCGGGATACGGTACGTACCCGAGTGAAAACAACTTCACGCAGGCGGACATCAACTCGTGGCTGGCGGCAAATCCGGGTCGGACCACCGATCTGGCGACTGTCAATGCGCTTCTGGCGACGGCCCGTCTTCCAACCGGCGGTTTTCGCCTCGACATGTTCAGCATTCGGGTTCCCGAAGGCTTTGCAACAATGGTGCCGAACAATTTCGACATCACGACGCTCGACGGGATCAGGCTTTACCGCTTGCGCCAAAACTATGACGCAAACTTCGGATCGCTGTTCGCGGTCAACAACCCGCGTTACATCCAGTTCGGCCTGAGGCTCTTCTTCTAGTGTCCGCGGATAAATTGAAAACCCGGTTCGAACTCACTTCAACGTGATCTCGGACCGGGTTTTTCTCTCAGGAAAAGATCATCATGAAAGCAATATTAATCGCAGCCATTTTTTCAATGACGGTGACCGCTGTGCTCGCGCAGACAAAAACCGAATTGCCGCGCGAGTGGATCGATCCAGATACCGGTCACCGCGTCGTGCGTTTGAGCGACGACAGCGGCAGCCAGAGTTTCTATTTTCATCAGAACGGCTACACGGCTTCGGGCGACAAGCTCGTGTTTTCGACCCGGACCGGACTGTCGACCTACGAATTCAAAACGAGAAAGATCGAACAGATCGTCGAAGGCCGGACCGCGATGGTGATCGTCGGTCGCAAGTCGAGAAACGTCTATTACATGAAGGGCGATTCGGTCCTTGAGACGAACATCGACACGAAAGCGACCCGCGAGATCGTGAAGAACGCCAAACTGCGAACGGGATCGGGATTCGCGCTGAATGCCGACGAAACGATGCTCGGCGGCAGCATGATCGTCGGCGAGACTCCCGATCAATTCCGGCCGCGCCCGCCTCAACCCGCGCCGACGCCCGATGCAAACGGCCGCGTTCCTGGAAGCGACGCGTATCCGGGCAAAGGCGACATGATGGAAAGGCGCCTGGCTGCGAAGATCCCGATGACGCTCTATACGGTCAACATCAAGACCGGTGAGGTCAGGATGTTCCACGAGGCGACCGACTGGCTCAACCACATTCAGTTCTCGCCCACCGACCCGACACTGATGATGTTCTGCCATGAAGGCCCGTGGCACAAGGTCGACCGCATCTGGACGATCCGCACGGACGGCTCGGATCTCAAGAAGATCCACACGCGGACGATGGACATGGAGATCGCCGGGCACGAGTTCTTCAGCCAGGACGGCGAGTGGATCTACTACGATCTGCAGACCCCGAAAAGCCAGGTCTTCTGGCTCGCTGGATATGAGGTCAAGACGGGCAAATCGATCAGATACTCGCTCAAGAAGAGCGAATGGTCGGTCCATTTCAACGTCTCGCCGGATGGCAAGACGTTTACCGGAGACGGCGGCGGCCCGAACAGCGTGGCAAAGGGAGACAACGGTCAGTGGATCTATCTCTTCCGCCCGGAAAAAGGCGTCTTCAAGGCCGAAAAGCTGGTGAGTCTTGCGAAACACGATTATTCGCTCGAACCGAACGTGACGTTCACGCCTGACGGCAAATGGCTCGTCTTCCGCTCGAACATGCTCGGTCCGACGCACGTTTACGCGGTCGAGATCAAAAAGGCGAAGTGAGTGACCAGTGGTCAGATCCGACAAATTTCAACTGTCCATTTTCAACTTTCAAATTCGTCGTCGTCGTTCTTCGGATCAACTGAGAACTGATAACTGCGAGCTGAGAGCTTGAATGCAAATTGGTGGGTGGGCAGATTCAGCAAATATCAACTGTCCATTTTCAACTATTAACTATTCGTCGTCGTTCTGCGGGTAAAGACTGATAGCTGAGAGCTTGAATGCAAAAAAGTCGTGCCGTTTTTTTTCATTCGGCACGACTCTCTTTTTTGCACGTCAAACGGATCTACTTCCTGAATATCAGTTTCGGCGATCCGGTCATTCCCGAAGGATACGGCATCACCTTCTCCATCTCCTGCGGTTGGAAGCGTTCGCCGTAGCGGAGATTGAGTAGCCTGTAGTCGGGCAGTTTGCGGCCGGCCATATAATTGATCGCGGTGTTCGCGACGACGATCTTGAGCTGGTTCGCACCCGGTTTGACGAACTTCGAAATATCGATTCGATAAGGCGGCGACCAAACGGATCCGGCGCGCTGGCCGTTTACGTAGACAACGGCCGCTTCCTTGATCGGCGGGTCGAGGTACGTCCGCATCCCGTTGCGCTGGACCTCGAAATCAAGCGGGATCGCGTCGCCGAAATCGAGCGTCGTGCTGTAATTTCCGGCAGGAACGTCGATCGATTTCTCATAAGAAGCGGTCCCGGAAAAGAACTTGGTTGCATCCGATTCGGTCCACGATCTCAGTTCTTTGTAGTCTACCGGCGGCTTGCCCGCAAAACTGACCATCCAATTCTCGCCGATGTTCTGGACTGACTCCTTTGAGACTGATCCGAGTCCGTAGAGGGCTTCCCCATTTGCGTTTGAAAACACAAAGACCTTCGATTCATACGGTTGAAGTACGGCCGGGATTTCCGTTTTCGCGTCCACGACGTTTGAGTACAAATACGCGTCCCCGTTCATCGCATTCAGGATCGTGAGGTTCTTCTTGAAATCGCGAAAGCGAATCTTGACGTTCTTTACTTGATTCGAAGTGTTCGCAACGAAATAAATATCCGCATCCGCCGTTTTCCGGTGAACGAACCCGAACCGCTCGTCGCCGCCGGTAATTTCGACGTCAGGCTGCAGTACTGATCTGAGCGCGGCGCCCGCGTCCTCGTCCTTCTCGACGAATTTCACCCGCGGGTTCGTTCCGCCGAAAAGACTAGACATGATCGACGCGAACTCATTGCGCTCGACGTCAGTAACCTTCATCCCGGGAACCATCGACGGCCTGCGTCGAGTCGCGACCACAACTCCGCCGTTCTTCACGAATTCATTCAGTTTCCGCGCGCTCTCGAGCGGCATGCGTTCGATTCCCGGCAGCACGACGGCCCTGTAAGAGCTCTGACCGAGGTTGAGCTTATCCCTGGCGACCGAGCCGTGCTTTTGCAGGATCGCGTCGTCGAAAAAGTCGAGATTGAAACCGCTCGTAAACAGCGCCGGCAGTATTTTCTCGCCGACCATTTCCCTTTCGACGTCGATCAGGTGAACCTTCGCCGGCGAAAAATGCGCGTAGGCGTCGGCATTCGGCAGATATAGCGCGACGTCGTTCGACGGCTTCCCTTGCCGCATGATCCAACTCATCCGCTGCAGATATTTCGCGAGATCGGGCATCACGATCCACCACGGATTCCGGTCCGAATACTCGCCGGCCGCATAAAACCGCCAGCCCGGGTATTCGACCTGCGGCGGTGTGTACGCCCAGCCGTGACCGATCAGTTGGTTGATCCCTTGGAGGAAATGAATGTCGGCCTCGGCCTTCATATCGAGCGGCGTCGCGCGGAACGCCGGCGAATGAAGCCACGTCCAAGTCTCGGACGAGGTGACGGTCCGGCCGAAGATGTGGTTCGCCGACGACGCCCAGCGAGCCGCGCGGACGACATGCCACTGCGCTCCCTCGCCGTCGGAAATATCGGCCCACTCGTTCGACGAGATCGCCGCCGGCGGGATTCCGTAACCCTGAATCCGGAACTTGGTACCGTTGCGTTTCGCCCACGCCTGCATCGGCATCATGAAATTGTCGTTGAAGACCTCGGTGATCGTCCGTCCCCAGTCGTAACGGATCTCGGCCGCGTTTGGCGCCTTATCCATCACCAAAGCCGGGAGCAGCGGCCTGAGATCGTATCCGCGGCGCGTTTGGAATTCAGCGAGCATCGTGTCCGTCCAATCCTGCTGATAAACCTCGAGGCTGTCGCAGAAGAACGAATACGGACGGTTCGAAGGTAAAAACGCCGAGTACAAGCGGTCGCCCGTCTTGCGCAGGTAGCCGTCGACTGCCGGTTTGTCCAGATGATTGAGGACATAGCCTTCCGAACCAACAGCCGGGCGTTTGACCTGCATCCCCGATTTCCCGCCGATGACAAAGAGGATCTCGGAACCAAGTTTCGCGTCGTCCGACGACAGCCAGAGATTGTCGTCGCGAATGTCCTTGAGTTCGAGCCAGGCTGATTCGGACCGAATCAGAAATGCGCCGAGGAATTGCTCGGCGGGGATCATCGACGGGATTGGAACGCGTCGAGTGTTCGCATCGATCTTCGCGCGTTCGATCCGAAGTTGACCCGCGGCCTCGGTGATCGGCGTCGTCGCGCCGCCGAAGGACCAGCCGCTTCCCAAG
>JAKQII010000066.1 GCA_029557535.1 Acidobacteriota bacterium | reverse complement strand
AACAGCGCCAGGCGATCATCCAGGCGAACAGCGGTCTGAGTTCCGCGCTTGGACGCCTCCTCGTGCTTCAGGAGAATTATCCGCAGCTGCGTTCCAACGAGTCGTTCCTGAAGCTGCAGGACGAACTCGCGGGAACCGAGAACCGGATCAATGTCGCGCGGCTCGACTATACAAAGGCCGTTGAGGACTACAATACGCTCCGCAATTCTTTCCCGACCGTCCTGACCGCCAGTTTGATGGGCTTCAAGGAAGAGCCATATTTCAAGGCTGACGAAGGCTCGAAGACCGCGCCGAAGATCGATGCCGAATCGCTTCGGAAGAAGGAAGAACCGAAGTCGCAGGCTTCACCGGCGACCAACTCGGCGCCGACAAACGAAAACAAGAACACAAGCACGAACGCCAACAACTAAGCGTTCGAAAACGATCGATAAAAGCGTGCCGGCGGCCAAAGTCCGCGGCACGCTTTTACTTTCATTCCCAACGTGTGCCGGGCGCCGACACCATTCTCACCGAGGATTGGCGCGCAGACTCGCGAATCTTCTTTCGATTTTTCAGCGTAATTCGCGGCTGAATCGTCCGGATGCGGGATTGGTTGAACCCAGATCAAGCGTTAGAGATTTTTGCCCGCGAATTCTCGCGATTCAACCCGAATTTGCGCGTGACTAACCAAGTACCAATGATCGAGTAGAGGCCTCATAAGCAGCAATCAGTCAACGCTTACTGAATCGTAACGGGCACGTTGTCTGCCTTATTCGCGATCATTCGCGTAGATTCGCGGGCAGAGATTTTCTTCCAATGCGTAATCTGGGTTAAATTCTCGCGAAAGCGAGGTTCCGATCAATCCAAAATCAAGAATCCGAAATCTAAAATCCGCGTGAGCTGCACATCGAGCAGTTGTCGCACGGCTTTCCGGCCGGTTCGTAAGGGCATTCTTTCTGATTGTTGATGCGTTCGAGGATGACATCGGCGATCTCGCCGAGCGAGGTGAATCGCTGAAGACTGGGATGCTCCGGTGTGGGAATCGGGATTTCGGATTGCGGATTAGCCGGTTTCGATTCGAGTGCGTCCAAACGGCGGTTGATCGAGTCAATCGCCGATCGCAGATCGTCCGTCGCACCGGGGTTCATCAGCTCGGCGATCTTGTTTGCCAGGTTTTCCCGTTCCGTTTCGTTCAAGGCTGTTAAAGAAGTTCGATCTTATCGACGACCCCGACGATCGCTGAATCTATCGCCGCTCCCGGCTTTCCCGTCGAAGCCGTCGACGCGGACCAGCCTTCCTGGGCGATAACGACGATGTCGCCCTCTCCGGAATCGACCGAGTCGAGCGCGAGGCAGGTGTAGTCCATGTCCTCGCCTTCGGGTGTGATCTGACGGCAAAGCATTATCCGCGCGCCTTCATAGCGCTGATTTTTGTGCGTCGAGACGACGTTTCCGATGACACGAGCGAGAAGCATTCAGATTTCAACGCCCTTCGGCCGATTCCAAGAAATTCCAAAATTGCAGCGGAGTTGTCGCGATTCCAAGATTCCGATCCGTGCCGTTTCGGCCCTTGTCTGGAATCTGAAATTCTGGAATCGGCCGTAGGCCGCTGGAATTCGGAGATCAGCGATCTCCTTTCCAGACATGCGCATCCGAATCGACGATCCCGACGATGGTGCAGTCGGTCGGTGTTTCGTCGCGCTTGAACGGGAAACTCGCTTCCTTGCCGCGGCACCAGAAAACAAGCTCGCCGACGCCGGCGCCGACCGCGTCGAGCGCGACCATCGGCTTCCCTTTCGGTTTCAGGTCCGCATCGAGCGTTTGAACGATCAAAAACTTGCGACCGTGAAGCGATTCGTTCTTCACGGTCGAAACAACGTTTCCGATGACGCGGGCTAACTGCATTCCAATTTTGGATTTTGGATTGCCGATTTTGGATTCTGACTTCGAATTGAAACAGGCAATGCATCCAATCCAAATCAAAAATCTAAAATCAAAAATCTAAACAAAGTCGATACTGTCGATCACCCCGATGATCGCCGAATCGACCGGACAATCCTTGTTTCCTTCGGCCATTCGCGCGGACGATCCGCCGACGACGATCACCCTTTCGTGAAATCCGGCGCCGACCGTATCAACGGCAACAATATAGCCGCTCTGGTCCGAACCGTCGAGATTGATCGGTTTGACGATGAGCAGCTTTTTACCGTGCAGACGTTCGTCCTTTTGCGTCGAGACGACGGTGCCGAGGATGCGCGCGATGATCATTTTTGGTGGCCAGAAGTCAGTGGTCAGTGGTCAGTGGCGGATCTACCGACCACTGACCACTGACCACCGACCACTATTTCAGAACTACTGGCAGGCGTTCGTCGACACTGACGTGCGGACGAGGAATGACGTGAACCGAAACGAGTTCGCCGACGCGGCGTGCGGCGGCGGCACCGGCATCCGTCGCTGCCTTGACCGCGGCAACATCGCCCCGGACGATCGCCGTCACGAACCCGGCACCGATCTTCTCGTATCCGACGAGCTGGACGTTGGCCGCTTTGACCATCGCGTCGGCCGCTTCTATCGTCGCCACAAGTCCTTTTGTTTCAACCATTCCCAATGCTTCTTGCATTCAGTTTCTCCTGCGTGTGAATAAATGCGAATAAAGAATGTAAATTCTAACCTACATTTGCGGCTTGCGCCAAAAGTTCGATCAATTCCTCGCGGCTCAAGCTTATCTTCGCGCCGTCGCTTTCGTGGATCTCGCACTCGACGCCCGCATCCTGAAGATAGCCGCACGCTTGGCAACGCGCCTTTTCGGGAAGATATCCGGCCTTTTCACGAATCCGGACCAGTTTCGAAACGGCGTCCTTCGGAAGATCGTTCGCCCCGCCGAGCGCCCGCGCGAGGATCGCGATCTTCGCGGTGTGCTCGAGCGTTTCAAGTCTGTCGAAGGCCTGCCAAAGATCAGTCCCGTAAGCGACCGCCCCATGGTTTGCCATCAGCAGCGCGTTGTGGTGCTCGACATAAGGCTTCATCGCCTCGGTGAGCTCGTTTGTCGACGGCGTTCCGTATGCCGTCAGCGGAACGCATCCGAGGGTCAAAATAACCTCCGACAGTATTGGCTGATCGATCGCCAGTCCTGCAACGGCGAAGGCCGTCCCGTGCGGCGGGTGCGCATGGCAGACCGCCCGTATGTCTGGCCGCATCTTGTAGATCAGTAGATGCATCGCCAGTTCGGACGACGCCTTTTTGTCGTTGAGCGGCTTCCCGTCAATGTCGGTCAGCGCCAGACCGTCTTCAGTCATACGGCCTTTGCAGGTCATCGTCGGCGTCGCAATGACGGTATTCTCGTCCAGACGGATGCTTACGTTCCCGTCGGACGAAACAACGTAACTCCTTTCATAAAGAAGTTTACCGACCTCGATAATGAGTTTTCTGGCTGCCGCTTCTTCCATTCGCTTTGCTTTGAGAGTTTACCCGAAACGGGGCGGATTCTGAAACCGCGATAACGCCCGAAGACAGTTTCGGCGCCGCGCCGGTCAGAAAAATGACCGACGAGCGCCGAGATGAGTTCGAACCAAAAAAGACCGCCGGTTACCGGACAGTTCCGCGCCCACGCAGAATTATCCGCGGGGCGGGCACCGATTCCATCGGCATTGTGTTCTCGACGGGCGGAACTTCCATCCGAAGTTGCTCGAGCTGCTGGCGCAACTCCAGGTTCTCACGGCGAAGCCGTTCGTTCTCGCGATGCATCGACTTATGGTGATTTCCTTTCCGATGGCGCCAGCCGCGACCTTCGAAACGCGAAAATCCAACCGAGACAAAAAAGCTCGCTACCAACACTCCTATCGCGAACGTCGCGAAGAACGGCAAAAATCTCTTCACAATACCCATCATCGAACTCCCTGAAACTTTCTCCCTTGTGCTTCGCCGTCGGGTCACGTCACCGTCGCTGGCCGTTTTGCGGTGACGGCTGCGCGAGAAAATACGCGAGTCCTTCGAGCGAGATCGTCAGATCAACCGTTTTCAGCTTGACGTTTTCCGGCGCCTTCAACGGAACCGGCGCGAAATTCATGATCGCCTTTATTCCTGAAACCGTGATCTGCTGCAGCACCGCCGGCGCAAATTCCGCAGGCACGGCAATGACCGCCACATCTATGTTATACCGTTCGGCGATCTCGGGAAAGTTTTTTATGTCGAAAACTTCGACCTTGCCGACCAACGTGCCGATCTTCGCAGGATCGGCGTCAAACATCGCCGCAACCGCGAAATTCGACTGTGCGGCGCGGTAGTAGTCGGCCAGTGCGGTTCCTAGCCGTCCGGCACCGACGATCGTCAGATTGTGCGGCCGATCGAGCCCGAGAATCTTCGTCAGATGGTCACGAAGCTCATCGACATAATAGCCGACACCGCGCACACCAAACTCCCCGAAATACGCGAGATCCTTGCGGATCTGCGCCGAATTGAGATGGAATTTCTTCGCCAGGCCTTCAGACGAAACGGTCCTCTCGCCGTCGGCGGCAAGCTGGTTGAGGCACCTGAGATAGACACTCAGACGACTGGTCGTAAGTTCCGAGATTTTTTCCGACTTCATTCGGAGACAAATTATAACGGCTATTTGTGAAAAATTGAACTAGCGAGGCAGTGGGCAGTGAGCAGTGAGCGGTGAGCAGTGAGCGGTGAGCAGTGGGCAGTGGGCAGTGGGCAGTGGGCAGTGGGCAG
>JAKQII010000063.1 GCA_029557535.1 Acidobacteriota bacterium | reverse complement strand
GATCGCTCATCTGATTCGGCAGCGCTTCCTGCACACCGAAGACGTCGGCGTCGTAAAACGCGATCTGCGACGCCAGGAAATCCTTCCTGAATTTCCAGCCGTTCTCGCCGTCGACGGCGATATCGAGCCGGATGTTGTAGGACATGACCTTGACGGTCTGCGCGTGCGACGCAAACGCCGCGACGATCAAAACAAATAGCGCGATCGAGATCTTTTTCATCACTGTGACCAAATAAAGCCGGGTTGCGGTAATTCTTGAATGACGCGCAAAGGCGCAAGGTGCCGTGACTCACGGAACTGGCTTTGCGACTTTCCGCCTTTGCGGGAAGCGATCGATAGCGTCGACCACGACGGCTTTCCAACTACTTCATCTGATAAACGCGAACCCAATCAACATACATCATCTGCGGGAAACTTGAGTCGTCGATGCCTTGTTTGCCGCCCCAGTCGCCGCCGATCGCGTTGTTGATCTTGAGATGGAACATCTGATCGTACGGCCACTCGGCGTCGGTCTTGTGTTCGTTCGCGAACGAGTTGTAGATCTTGCCGTCGACGAGAAAATCGATCTTCTCGGGCGTCCATTCAATCGAGTAAACGTGATAGTCGTTGTATATGTCCGCGAGTTCCGTCGTCTTTCCGCGCTGCGTGCCGCGAGTGTGATTGTAGGCGAGCGTGTGAACGGTCGCGTGGACCGTTGTCGGTTCGAAGCCGACGTTCTCGACGATGTCGATCTCGCCGCACCTGGGCCAGCCGACCTCATCCCAGTTCGCGCCGAGCATCCACAGCGCCGACCAGGCGCCGCGTCCTTTTGGCAGTCGGGCACGAATATCGATTTTGCCGTAGAGCCACTCGGCCTTGTCCCGCGTCGTAATGCTCGCGGATGTGTATTCCGTGAATTCACGGTTTGCCTTCCAGTTCTTCGAATCGGTGGACGCGAACCCGGGATTCTTGATCGCTTCCTTCCGCGCCTCGATCACCAGATTTCCGCTCTCGACGCGGACGTTCTCCGGGCGGTTCGTGTAATACTGCTTCTCGCGATTGCGGATGTAACCGCTCTCGTAGCTCCATTTTGAAGGATCGGGTTGGCCGTCCTTGTCGAACTCGTCGGCCCAGACCAACTTATAACTCGTTTCACCGCCCTTCTTCTTGTAGTAATCCTGAAGTACGTAGAACGCGCGCTTGCGTTCGCCGACGTCCGAGAAAAGCCCCTTGCGGTTGTATCCGTCCTGAATTCCGGCCAGCATTCTCCGCGGCGACCGGAAATCTTTCAGGATCCAGGGACTCATGCCGCTGATGTTTGGGATCTTGTCGATCATCTTCAGGTTCTGGACATACAGATATTCCTGGTAATCCTCGGTCCAGCGCTCGTTCTTTTCACCCCGCAGACCGAATTTTGCGCCGCCGCCGAATTCCGAGACGACCACCGGCTTGTTGTAGGGAATCGACCATTTGACCGATTCGGCGTTCTCGAGGTTGCCGCCGTACCAGCCGAGATATTGATTGAACGCGACAATGTCGAGCTTCGCCCCGATCGGATCGTCGACCGTGTCGGCGCCGTTCTTCGTGCCGTGCAGCAGCGCGGCGCTGACGAGGCGCGCTCCGTCCATTGTCCGCGCGTGCGTCGCGAGGTCGCCGATGAATTTGTTGCGCGCGTCGGAAACCGGAGTTTCGTTCGCCATCGACCAGATCACGACCGAGGCGCGGTTGCGATCGCGCCGGATGGTCTCGGTCAATTGTTGTGCGGCTTTCTTGTAAACATTTTGGCTGGTGAAGTCGATCGTCCAGTAGACCGGGATCTCCTCCCAAACCATCAGCCCCATCTCGTCCGCCAGTCTGACCATGTATTCGTTGTGCGGATAGTGCGCGAGGCGGACGAAGTTGCACCCAAGATCGCGGGCCCAGTTCAACAGTTGTGCGGCCTGAGTTCGCGAGGTCACGCGCCCGCCGATTGAGTTCTCTTCGTGGATGGAAATTCCGCGCAGAAAGACCGGCGCGCCGTTGAGCAGGATCTGCGCGCCCTTTGTTTCGATGGTTCGGAAGCCGATGTCGTCCTTCAGCGTTTGAAAGCGTGTTTTGATCGAAACGCCGTAAAGTTTCGGATCGTCGGGCGACCAATACTTCAGATTCTTGGCCGGGATCTCGAATTCGGCGCGTCCGCCGGCAGTGGTCTTGATCTTTTTCACGATGCCCAGCACCGGAATGCTCAGCTCGATCTCTTCACCGGCCGCGGCGGTTCCGTTCAACTGAACGAAGCCGGCGATCGTCTTCATGTCGCCCCTTTTTAGTCCGATCGAATAGTCGTCGATGTATGTCGTCGGCTCGTCGATCAGAAAGACATCGCGCGTGACCCCGCCGTAGTTCCACCAGTCGGTATTGAGCGTTGGGACGCCGTCGACGCGCCGCTTGTTGTCGACCTTGACGACGACGAAGTTGTCTTTCGGTTTCGCGAGGCTCGTGATCTCAAATCCGAACGGCGTGAATCCGCCTTCGTGGACGCCGAGTTTCGTCCCATTGAGATACACCTCGGCGATGTAATTGACCGCGCCGAAATGAATAAAGAGCCGCCGGTTTTCTTTGAGCGCGTAGTCGAACGACTTTTTGAACCAGACGGTCCCCTCGTAGTAGAGCAGCTTTTCGTCCTGCGAGTTCCAATCGCCCGGGATCTCGATCTTCGGCGACTTGTCGAAATCGTATTCGATCAGTTCCTGCTTGTTCTGCGGATGATAATTTTTGAAGAACGCCGAATTCGACGGGTTCTTCTGCTGATCGAACGGCTCCATCCGAAAGTTGTAATAGCCGTTCTCGTACGGATCGACGATGTAATTCCACGTGCCGTTCAAAGAGGTCTTCTGACGTCCGCTGAGATTATTCAGCGGCGCCTGCGAACTCGCCGCGGAATGCGCAACCGTCAGCAGAATCAACAGGCAAATCGTTTTGCTAAACAGGTAAGACAACTTTTTCATTTCTTCGTTTTACAGCCAACTTTTGGGGAATCCCGGAATTTGAGCCGCTCGGTCGAGCGACATGAGGATTCTATTACAGCTGATCGCGGTTGTCGAAGAGAGGGTTTAGAAAACCGGGACCGGCTGTATGGATCGGTTCTGCCCGCGAATCTCCGCGGATAAACGCGAATTGGGAAAGCTGTTGAAAAGTGAAGCTTTACCTCCGCAGAACCTAATCAGTATTTGCCGGATCGCGGCGGTCGAACGTCTGATGATTCGCGATGATTGGCGAAGATTCGCGGACAGAATCCCGCCCTTGGTGCAAAATCACGCGAGACCGTTGCCGGTCGTGTGTTCCGTCGGCCACGGCCGCACTTGATCCAGACCGCATAGGCTGCAGACTCTCGCGCGGGTTGCCGATCCTGTTCCGCTCCGCGACGTGGCGTCTCGGCGGTCGAATATCCCGAGGCAAAATGATTGAAATGCGCCGGATGTTTTGCCGTCGCCGACACTCCGGCTCGGGATCGTCAATAATAAACAAATATTATTCTTTTTTGTTGACAATCATATTTCGTTATAGTAGTCTGCACTCGGTTGTAAGCATGCACTCCGAAAACTGCCAAATAGATCGAAACAAGAATGCGTCGCCGACGGCGGCCCGAGCGGTATTTTCGATTATTGATTTTGTAGTCATTATCTACTCCAGGTAGTGACATCGGTCAGCGTGCGCGACGGGATGTCATTGCCTTCGACAAGGTAATGGCCCTTTTTTTTGTCCATATGTCGAGTCGGTCCGGTGAGGAAATAGAGAAAACTGGCGCGCGCCTTCTTTGCGAAGCGCTCGTCAATGAAGGTGTCGACACGATCTTCGGGTATCCCGGCGGCGCGGTCCTTCATATCTATGACGAACTCGTGAACTTTCGCGATTCGATGACGCACGTTCTCGCGCGTCATGAGCAGGGCGCCGTTCACATGGCCGAAGGTTACGCCAAAGCGACCGGGGAGGTCGGGGTCGCGCTCGTGACGTCGGGTCCGGGCGCGACAAACACGGTGACCGGGATCGCCAACGCCTTTATGGATTCAACGCCACTGGTGGTCATTACCGGGCAGGTCCCGACGCATCTTCTCGGCACCGACGGATTTCAGGAGATCGACATCGTCGGCATCACGCGCGCCTGCACGAAGTACAACTACCTCGTCCGGAGCACCGACGAAATTCCCGAGATCGTCCGCGAAGCGTTCTACTTGGCGGCTTCGGGACGCCCCGGCCCTGTCCTGATCGATATCCCGAAAGACCTGACAGCGAAAAAGGCCGCGCGGATAATGCCCGACAAACTTGAGATTCCGGGTTACGCGCCGCATTCGTTCGCCGACTCGGGAAAGGTCGAGAAGGCGGTTGAAAAGATGCTCGCCGCCAAACGTCCCGTCTTTTACGTCGGCGGGGGAGTCGTGCATTCGGGCGGATCACGGGAACTGGCGCAGCTCGTCGACCGGCTGGCGATCCCGGTGACGATCACGCTCATGGGCCTGAGCTGCTTTCCGTCCGCGCATCCGCGATCGCTCGGAATGCTCGGGATGCACGGCAGCTACGCCGCGAACATGTCGATCTCCGAGGCAGACGTGATCATCGCGATCGGCGTCCGCTTCGACGATCGCGTCACGGGCGATCTTAAGAAATTCGCGCCGCATGCCGAGATCGTCCATGTCGATATCGACGAATCGTCGATTGACAAAAACGTGCTCACACATATCTCGATGATCGGGAACGCCAAAGACGTCATGCAGCAGATTCTAGACTCGCTCGATCGCCGTCCGGCTCCGGCTGAGAAGCGTCTCGAAGCTTGGTGGGAAACGATCCGCGCGTGGCAGACGCAGGCGCCGATTTCGTATGAAAATCACCCGGACATCATCCGTCCGCAACTGCTCTGCGAGGAGATCAGCCGCATGACGGACGGCGACGCGATCATCACGACCGACGTCGGCCAGCACCAGATGTGGCTCGCGCAGTATTACAAGTTCCGCCATCCGCGTTCGTTTTTGACTTCCGGCGGACTCGGGACAATGGGTTACGGATTTCCGGCGGCGATCGGAGCGCAACTCGCGAAACGCGGAAAGCTCGTCGTGGCATTCGTCGGCGACGGCGGATTCCAGATGACGATGCAGGAACTCGCGACGGCGGTTCAGTACCGCGCGAACGTCAAGGTGATCGTCATGAACAACGGCTTTCTCGGTATGGTCCGCCAGTGGCAGGAAGTCTTCTACGACAACAATTATTCGGAGGTCGACATGCAGTTCCAGCCCGATTTCGTGAAACTCGCGGAGTCTTTCGGCGCCGTCGGATTGCGTGCCGATCATCCGGCAAAATTGAGGGAAGTGCTCAAGAAGGGATTCGCGATCGACGGTCCGGTCGTCATGGACATCGTCGTTTCGCAGGAAGAGAACGTTTACCCGATGGTGCCGCCGGGCGCCGGTCTGAAGGAGATGATCTTAAGATGACGCATTACATTACGGTCGAAATGGTGAACCGATTCGGCGAACTCGCGAGGGTCGTCAATCTGATCAGCGGTCGCGGATTCAATATTGAGAAATTGCATATCGACAAGACGGCGACGCCCGACATTTCGAAGGCAAAGCTCTTGCTGGACGGCGAGAAGGACAAGATCGACATCCTTCTCAAACAGATCAACCGCCAGGTCCGGGTCACCGAAGCGCGGCTCGTCGCCGAAACGGAAGCGCGTGAAGACGAATTTTGCAGCCGGTGAACGTGTTTGCGGATCTTTATGATTTGCCGCGAATTTCGCATTGGAAGAACGTTTCTGCCCGCGAATCGACGCAAGTGAATGCGAATCAATCAGACAGCCTGGCCGTTACGTAAATGTTGATAGATTGATACTTATGAGGCATTGTCTCAATCATTGGTGGGTGGTTTGCTGGGTGTTAATTCGCTCAGATTCGCGAGAATCCGCGGGCAGAATGACGCGTAGTCTGGGACAATTCGCCGCGAATTTCGCAAATTACGAAAAGAGATCCATGAGGTCCGCGACTTTGGTTCAAAAGGAAGAAAGCAACTTATCAGGAAGAAACGAATGAGAGTATTCTACGACAACGACGCCGACGCGCAGCTGATCAAGAACAAGCGGGTCGCGATCATCGGCTACGGTTCACAGGGCCACGCCCACGCCAACAATCTGAAGGATTCGGGCGCGGACGTCATCGTCGGATTGCCCGAAGGCAGCAAATCATGGGAGAAGGCGCGCGCCGCCGGACTCGAGGTCATGCACACGCGCGACGCCGCGGCCGCGGCGGATGTCATCATGATCCTCGTGCCGGATGAACTGGCGCCGAGCGTCTATCGCAACGAGATCGAACCCGTGCTGACCGCCGGCAAGTATCTAGCGTTCGCGCATGGATTCTCGGTCCACTTCAAGAAGATCGTGCCGCCGGCGGACGTCAACGTTTTCATGGTCGCGCCGAAAGGTCCGGGACACCTCGTCCGCAGCGAATACACGAAAGGCGCCGGCGTACCGTGTCTGCTGGCCGTTTATCATGACGTTTCGGACGATACGAAAGAGGTCGGATTGTCGTATGCGTCGGCGATCGGCGGCGGCCGCGCCGGGGTAATCGAAACAAACTTCCGCGAAGAGACCGAAACGGATCTTTTCGGCGAGCAGGCCGTGCTCTGCGGCGGTCTGACGGCGCTTATCCAGGCCGGGTTCGAGACGCTGACCGAAGCCGGATACGCGCCTGAAATGGCTTATTTCGAGTGCCTTCACGAGATGAAGCTGATCGTCGATCTGTTGTATGAAGGCGGGATCGAAAACATGCGCTACTCGGTTTCGAACACTGCTGAATACGGCGATTTGACGCGCGGTCCGCGGGTTGTCACGGACGCTACCAAGGCTGAGATGAAGCGTATTCTCGGCGAGATCCAAAGCGGGCAGTTTGCCGACGAGTGGATGAGCGAGAACGACAGCGGCAAGCAGAATTTCACGCGGCTGGAGAACGAGGGCCGCGAGCATCCGATCGAGGAGGTCGGCGCCCGCCTGCGGGCGATGATGCCGTGGCTTTCGAAGAACCGTTTGGTGAATACGGCGAAAAACTAGTCGATCTTAGATTCTGGATTTTTGATTTTGGATTCTTGAGACTCGGAAATGCCTAGTGAACCGAGGTCCGTCATGCAAACGAAATCCAAATTCCAAAATCCCAAATCCCAAATGCCATGACCTATTACGATTGGAAACACGAAAAACAACGCACCATCGCTCACGGTTACAACCGTGGAGTGGCAGCCGGCGAAAAGTTGATGATGGCGCACGTGCGGCTTGAAGCCGGAACGATCACGGCTCCGCACAAGCACGTTTACGAGGAGATCGTTTACGTTGTCAGCGGTCGCTGGGAGATCACTGTCGACGGCGTCACGACCGTCGTCGAAGCGGATCAATCGCTGACGGTCCCGTCGAACGCCGAACATTCGGCGGTCGCGCTTGACGAAACGCTCGCGGTCGTCGCGACGAATTTCCGACCCGAATGGAGCGAGAACAGCGATCTTTGGTTGCACTACAACGCCGAGAATCATCTGTGGGCAGTATGACGATTTTGGATTTATGATTTTGGATTTTGGATTGCTTCGCAAGGCGGCAACCCCTTGAGTTATAATCCAGAATCCGAAATCCAAAATCGAAAATCAGAACGACGTTGTGAGCGAGCCGAGCATAAAATCACCGCGCGACGAGATCGACGCGATCGACATCGAGATTCTCAAACTGTTGAACCAGCGGGCCGGGATCGCGTTGCGTGTCGGCGCGGCAAAATCGAACGTTGATACGTCGCTGTGCGATCCGCAGCGCGAGTCGGAGGTCATCGAACGATTGACGCGCGAGAACTCCGGTCCGTTCGACGCGACCAGCATCGAGAATATTTTCCAGCGCATCATCGACGAGTCACTTTACCTTCAACAACGCAATTTTCAGCGATCGCCCGAAGCTGAAGCGGGAACGACCGAAGATCTCGAACATATTGAAAAGGGTTCGCGCGTCGCATTTCAGGGCGAACACGGAAGCTTCAGCGAGGAAGCGGCACAGCATATCCTCGGCGACGATGTTCAAACGGTTCCGTGCCGGACTTTTGACGATCTTTTCGCGTCGATCGACAATGGCGATGCCGATCTGATCCTCTCGCCGCTCGAGAATTCACTCGTCGGATCGGTCCATCGCTGCTACGATCTGCTTCTCGCAAGCTCGCTCAGCATCGCGGCCGAGGTAATCTTACCGATATCGCATTATCTTGTCGGACCGCCCGACGCGACCTTCGAATCGGTGAAAACGGTCGAGTCGCACCCCGTCGCGCTCGCTCAGTGCGAGCGGTTCTTCGCGGCGCATCCGGAACTGACGGGCGTTGCGGCGGACGACACCGCGGGCAGTGTGATGCGCGTCGTCGAAAGCGGCGATCCGACGCGGGCGGCGATCGGAGGCAAACGGACGGCGGCGATCTACGGTGGGAAGATATTGCGCGAGCACATCGAGGATCACGCGGAGAATTTCACGCGGTTCGCACTGCTGACGAATGCGACGGAGCCGAGTACGAAGGGAGCGAAGATCTCACTGATAGTGCGTTTGAAGCATCAGCCGGGCGCGCTGCACAATGCGATGCGGCCGTTCGTCCGTCGCGGTATTAATCTGCTGAAGATCGAAAGCCGGCCGATCAGAGGCATGCCGTCGGAATTCAATTTTTACTTTGACCTGCAGGCTCCGGCGAACGAAAGCGAGCTCCGCGGCGCTCTCGACGAGATCAGCGAGTTTGCCTCTGAGGTCAGATTCCTCGGGAGATATTCAACGATAAATGCGTGAGCAGTGAGCAGTGAGCGGTGAACAGTGAGCTGCCAGCCATAAGTTGCTGCGTTCTGGAATCTTGGAATTCTGGAATTTGGAATCCGGTCTCGCGATCGCAAATCGCAAATCGAAAATCGCAAATACTGATGATCGTAATTCTTAAGCCGGAAATTGACGCAGAGAGCCGCGAATACCAACGGCTCGAGGCCCATCTCAAGAACGTTCCGAACATCGAGATGCGTATTCACCGCGTGCAGGGCGCGGCGCAGCTTCTCACCGAGATCTACCTTATCGGCAACACGGCGGCGCTTTCGCTCGAGGAGATGCGGAGCTTTCCGGGCGTCGATCACGTCGTCCGCGTCTCCGAAGAATACCGGATTCTCGGTCGGCATAAGAACGACAACCGGCCAAATCACTTCACTTACAACGGAGTTCTTTTCAGTCAGGACAATCTCAACGTCTTTGCCGGACTGTGCGCCGTCGATTCGTCTGAAAGCGTCGAAGCGATGATGAAGGCTCTCCGGACGAACGGTCAGGTCTGTACCCGAATGGGCGCGTACAAGCCGCGGACGAGTCCGTATTCGTTCCAAGGTCACGGCAAGAACTGCCTCGAATACGTTTTCGAGCTCGCCGGCAAATACGGCATCAGGGTCATCGCGATGGAGATCACGCACGAGTCGCATCTGGACGAGATCCGCGAAGCGCTCCGCGCGACCGGCGATCCGACGGGCGTGATGCTTCAGATCGGGACCCGCAATACGCAGAACTTCGAGCTTCTCAAGAGCGTCGGACGGCAGCAGGAGTTTCCGGTATTGCTCAAGCGGGGCTTCGGGATCACGCTCGACGAATCGCTCCACGCGGCGGAATACCTTGCCAGTGAAGGGAATCAAAAGGTGATCTTCGCGCTGCGCGGAATGAAGACGAACATCGGCGATCCGCACCGGAACATGGTCGATTTCGCACATATTCCGGTGGTCAAGCGTTTGACGCGCATGCCGGTCTGCATCGATCCGTCGCACTCGGTCGGTTCGCGCGCGCGAAGCTCCGACGGGATCCTCGACATCATGCACGTCACCGCGCAGGGCGTGATCGCCGGCGCCAACATGATCTTGGTAGATTTTCATCCTGATCCGAGCGTCGCGCTCGTGGACGGCCCGCAGGCGCTTCGCATGGAGGAACTGGAGCCATTCTTGGAGGACGTATCGATCGTCCGGAACGCCTACGAGAAACGGCTCGAGAATCTTGAGAAGACTCAATCGGGCGCCACATCGAGTTGAGACTTACAGACTGGTCGCGATTTTTTGTAGAAATACGTCTTGCCATATATGTAAACTGCACCGAAATTGTTAACCAACGGTGCTGTAAGCATTTGGCGCGGTTCGCACGATGGGTCCGCGTTGTCGCGCAGCCAATATTCGCGACGGTTTTACGGCTAACATATATGGGATAACAGATATTAAGACATCTCGCATGAACAACAAACGCAGCAAACTGATCACCGAAGGTGTCGAACGGGCGCCGAACCGGGCGATGCTCCGGGCCGTCGGATTCGGCGACGATGATTTCAAAAAACCGATCATCGGCATCGCCAACGGCCACAGCAACATCACGCCGTGCAACCTCAGCCTCGGCACGCTCGCCGAAGACGCCGCCGCGGCGTCAAAAGCCGCCGGTATGATGCCGCAGACGTTCGGTACGATCACGATCTCGGACGGCATCTCGATGGGAACCGAGGGCATGAAATACTCGCTCGTATCGCGCGAGGTCATCGCCGATTCGATCGAAACCGTCTGCCAGGGACAGCGCATGGACGGTCTGCTGGCGATCGGCGGCTGCGACAAGAATATGCCGGGCGCGATGATCGCCATCGCGCGGCTCGATATTCCGTCAGTCTTTATTTACGGCGGCACTATCAAGGCCGGACGGCACGCGGGCCGCGATCTGACGGTCGTCTCGGCGTTCGAGGCCGTCGGCGAGTTCATCGCCGGGAAGATCGACGAACACGAACTCTGCGAGGTCGAAAAGAAAGCCTGTCCCGGCGCCGGTTCCTGCGGCGGAATGTACACCGCGAACACGATGTCGTCGGCGATCGAGGCGCTCGGGATGAGCTTGCCGTACTCGTCGACGATGGCCGCCGAGGACGACGAAAAACGTGAAAGCGCGCGCGCTTCGGCGAAAGCGCTGGCGGACGCCATCGAGAACGAACTCTTGCCGTCGAAGATAATGACGCGCGCCGCTTTCGAAAACGCGATCGCCGTCGTCATGGCAACCGGCGGTTCGACGAACGCCGTGCTTCACCTGCTCGCGATCGCCCATTCGATGAAGGTCGATCTCAAGATCGAGGACTTCGAAACCATCCGCGCCAAGGTGCCGGTCCTGTGCGATCTCAAGCCGTCGGGCAAATACGTCGCGACCGATCTCCACCAGGCCGGCGGAATCCCGCTCGTGATGAAAATGCTGCTCGACCACGGCCTGATCGACGGCAATTGCCTGACGATCACCGGACGAACGGTCGCCGAAAACCTCGCCGGCGTTTCGGGAGAAGTCCCCGCCGGGCAGGACATCGTCCGACCGTGGGACGCTCCCGTCTATCCGGACGGGCATCTCGCGATCCTCGGCGGAAACCTAGCCGAAGAGAACGCCGTCGCGAAGATCACCGGCATTAAGAGCCGCTCGATCACGGGCACCGCAAAGGTCTACGACTCCGAGGAAGAAGCGATGACCGCGATCCTTGCTCGGAAGATCGAGGCCGGCGACGTCGTGGTCATCCGTTACGAAGGTCCGAAAGGCGGACCTGGAATGCGCGAAATGCTCGCGCCGACGTCGGCAATAATAGGACTCGGCCTGGGCGACAGCGTCGGGCTGATCACCGACGGCAGATTCTCGGGCGGAACCTACGGAATGGTTGTCGGCCACGTCGCTCCTGAAGCGGCCGTCGGCGGGAACATTGCGCTCGTTCGTGACGGCGACACGATCACGATCGACGCCGACCGCAGGCTGCTCGACGTACATTTGTCCGCCGAAGAACTCGCCGAACGCCGCGCCGACTGGACACCGCCGGCACCGCGCTACACCCAAGGCGTGCTTTCGAAGTACGCGAAACTGGTATCATCGGCCAAATTCGGTGCGGTCACTGATTTGTGATCAATCCACGAAGGACACGAAGTTTCACAAAGGATCCTATTCGGTTACTGCCTTCGTGCAGACTTCGTGTTTCTTCGTGGATGAATCCGGTTATTTTGCCGCTTCTACCAAAGCCGTCGCGGCCTGCTCGACGATCGGCGAAATGATATCTTCACCCCCCGATTTTGCCTTTGCCTTGAACTGCTTCGTCAGCGCGACCGAACCTGACTTCTTGAGCTGAATCTCGAGGGTCAGTTCGTCCTTCGCCTTGATGTTACCGGCCGCACCGGCCGCCGTGTAAATCGCGGTCGAGGCAACCTGTCCGCCGACGCCGCCCACGCCGCCGAGCGGGACCACATTGCCGAGTACCGGAGCCATTTTCGAGAACATCCCGAAACCGCCGCCGCCCTTCTTGTGCGAAACCTGCGCATAAAGAACGTAATCGCACTGCTTTTCCGCAGCTTCGGATTCGATCGCGGCCGGCAGTTTCGCTTCGAGCCTGACGATCTCGACGTTCGTTCCCTTAAGGTACTGTCCGAGCGAATTCTCGACCGCGCCGGCCAGTTCGGCCGCGTTGATGCCCTCGCCGACCGCGCCGGTTTTGACGCCTGCCAGCCCGATCCGCACGATGCCCGGCTTCTTGTCGTTGACCGGCGTGGCAACAGTCGGAACCGTCGCGTTCTTCGACTGGATCGTCGAATTCAGCGATGCGTTTTTCGTCGAAGTAGCCATCGGCTGGTTCGATACCGACGCGACGCTGGTGTTCGTCCCGGCGGTGTAAAGCTGGGCCGAATCCTTGACCTCGCGGTAGCCGGCCGGGACTTCGAAGAGCGCGGCGTCGAGCGTCGAATTCGTCAGTTCGAGGACCTCATTGGTCATCGTGAAGGTCTCTTTCCCGCCAGCGTCGAACATCGTGATCTTCTCGATCACCGGATAGCCGCGCTTGGTCGCCCCGATCTGCTTGAACTCGTGCCTGTCGGTGCAGCCGCCGCGCGCGTTTGCCGGCGTGTAGCCCTGATAGCGTGCGTAATCGCAGTCGAGCGTGAACGCCGCGTCGATGTACCAGCCGTCGGTGACCATTTTTGTTCTGGTCTGAGCGCATGCGTCCGGCGACGATTCCGTTTCGATCGTAATCACGAGGTGCTTGGCGATGTAACCGAACATCTTTTTCGTTTCGCCGAGGTCCTTGGTCGTGAGCGTCGTCGTCAAGACTCCGCCCTTGCGGGTTTCGGTCGTCGTGTTGCCGGTCGTTTTGACGGTCGCCGGCGCGGTTTCGTCCGAAGCCCAAGAATTGACAAGATAGACTTGCGCCTGCGGATTCAGTTGAAGACCGCGCCGTAGGTCGCACTGCGTGATCGAGACGGTCGAAACGCCGCCCATATTCTGTTCGGTGCGCTGTCGCTTTCCCTTGATATATGTCGTGTTCTCGGTGGTCTGTCCCGACACGGTCTGCCGGGCCTTGATCTTAACGTCGGCCATGGCCGTGAGCGTGAACGCTGAAAGAATGATCGCGATGATAACTGAATTTCTCATGATTGCTCTCCTTGGATAAATTGCCGGTCATGTACCGCCTTCGATTACTCACGCGGAAAAGCCGCCCGACGGGTCTCACGAAATTTTTGACGCCTGAGATTCGCGATCCGCGACAACCATCCGCACGGGCAATTTTGGTTGGAGTAATCATCGAGATTCGCTATACTTTCAGCACCGTTTGACGAACTTTTTAGGGCGATTGGGAAGTGGAGAATCCGAGGCAAAGCGTAACTGATTTACTGGTCGAGCTGACCGACGGCAACACCCAGGTTCTCGAGGCTTTGCTGCCGATCGTTTACAGCGAACTGCGCAAGCTGGCCAATAATTACCTGCGCCGCGAACGGGCCGACCACACGCTGCAGCCGACCGCGCTCGTGCACGAGGCTTACATGAAGCTCGTCGACCAACGCAACGTCGTGTGGCAGAACCGCGCGCACTTTTTTGGCGTGGCGGCCAACATCATGCGGCGCATCCTGGTCGACCATGCGCGCCGGCATAAATCCGAAAAAAGAGGCGGTGAGTATTCGAAGGAGCAGCTGGAAGAAGCGCTGGTCGTCGTGTCGGACGAGCGGAGTTTCGAACTTCTGGCGCTCGACGAAGCTCTCGAGAATCTCGCCACGATGGATCCCCAAAAAGCGCGGATGGTCGAGCTCCGATACTTCGGTGGACTGTCGGTTGAGGAAACCGCGGAAGTGATGGGTGTCAGCGAAATCACGGTCAAGCGTCATTGGAAGCTTGCGAAAGCGTGGTTGTACGGACAGATCGCGAGAAACTGAGCCGCTTTTGGATTTTGGATTTTCGATTTTGGATTGCGGCATTGTCCGATCGGTTAGCTTCGCGGTGTTCATTTGCCGGGTCGGTTGTGAAGCGGAACAATGAACTGCGATTCGGTCGTGTGAATCGCCGTGGGGTAGCCTTCTGCTTAGTGATCGCCCGCGCGAACATCCCAGATCCCAAATCCGAAATCCGAAATCCCAAATGGATAAGGTTCGTTGGAAAGAAATTGAGGAGCTTTTTGAAGCGGTCGTCGACCTCGCGCCGAACGACCGCGAACATCGTCTTTCCGAGATCCGCGCCGCCGACCCCGAACTTGCCGACGAAGTCAGCAAACTCATAAACGACTATTCCGAAGCCGGAGATTTCATTGAATCGCCCGCGTGGACAGACAGCCAGATGCTCGGCAAGACCGAGCGCGGACGGATCGGCGCGTCGCTCGACGACGAGATCCGGCGCGGCGACGGCAGTC
>JAKQII010000040.1 GCA_029557535.1 Acidobacteriota bacterium | reverse complement strand
GGCAAAACCGAACCGACCGAGCCATTCGGGTTTTCTATCCCATGCCGAACGATTCTTGCTATCCGCGAAGACCCATGCGCCGTTGTACGTCGGCGTCCAGCCCTGCTGGTTCAGAATAGTCTGCACCGCAGCCGGCATGACCGGCGGAGTCGCGACCATTTCCGGGATCGGCTGCGTCAGGTCGAGACGCTGCGAAAGCCGGTTCTGGGCATCGACCGGGCCCGGTTCGAATTCCCACCGCATTCCGAGATTCAGAGTCAGGAATCTGGTGATTCTCCAGTCGTCCTGCACGTAGAGGGCATATCCCTTGTTGACGACTTCCTGGATCGGGACGCGACGCACGAAGTTGTTCGACGACGTGCTTGTACCGTTGGGTTCAAGAACACCAAGCAGGAACGATGCCCAAGGCGTGCCTGACGTTAGCAATTCCGACGTTGACGCGCTCTGCCGGATCGCGGTCAGATTCGAACGGAAGTAGAAGTTGAGCGGTTCGAAGCGCGCGCCTTTGCCCTTGTCGACTCGATATTCCGCACCGTACTTGAACGAGTGCTCCTTGACGATCGAATTGACTTTCAGGGCGCCGTTGTAGCCTTCGGGATGCTGCCAGAACTCGCGCCCGGTACGGCCGAGGCGATTCGCGGCGCCGCCGGTGAAAATCACGTCGAGCGCCGGATAATAGATCTGATCCGTTGTGAACAGCGACGAATAGAACGTGTTGCTTCCCCAGAGTTCCTGCAGCCCGTCAGTACCGAGAAGCGCGTCAGGAACGGCGGCCTCGTCAGTCAAACGGTGGTATCCCGCGCGGAAGTTGATGACGTTGGTCGCATTCAGCGTGTAAACAAGGTCGGCCGCAAGACTCAGTCCGTAGCGGTTGCTTCCGGTTCGAGGGAAGAGCACGGCGTCCGTCGGGTTCGACTCGAGCAGGTTCGCGCGGAACTGACCATACGAGAAGTAGGTCTTCAGCTTGTCGTTGATATTCCAGTCGACACGGGTCGACGCGTTCCAATACTTTACGTTTTCCGTCTTCGATCCCTGCCAATTCAGGTTGTTGCCCGAAAGATTGGGAAGCGGAAGTCGTTGCAATAGCTTGACCGCCACGGGATCGAACCTCGCGGTCGGAATGACATTGCCTGTGAATTGCGTTCGAACCGAACTGTTGCTCGTGGAGGTGTATGGGTCGTAGATGTTTCTTCCCGACTGGCTGAAGTCGCCTGCGCGCTCGAGTGCGGTCGGAACGGTGATGCGGACCGAGATCGGCCGGGCATCTTTCCATTTTTCGAACGACGAGAAGAAGAACAATTTCTTCTTGACGATGGGACCGCCGATATTTCCGCCCCACATCGTCAGGTTCGTACCTTTGAGCGCCGTCAGATCGGTGGTCGGAAGCCGCGGGATCGTCGGGTCGCCAATCGCGTTGAATCTCGGATCGCGTTTGTAGAAATAGACAGCGCCTTTGAACTTTTCGGTGCCCGATTTCATGTTCAGGGCAATCGTTCCGCCGGAACTGAAACCCTGCTCGGCGTCAACTATGCTGCGGCTGAAAGTCACTTCCTGCACGGCATCGATCGACGGCGTGTAAGCCACCTTGTAACTCGAGGTGAGCGCGGTGCCGTTCAGCTGAACTTCGTTCGCGCGCGTGGTGCCGCCACCGGCATCGAGTTCGTTCGCATACGCGTGGTGGTACGGGCGGTTCTCGCCGTTGTTGTTTTCGCCGCCGTTGATCGACGGATCAAGCGTGATGATGTTGTACGGGTTGCGCCCGCGCACAGGCATTTGATCGACCGTTTGATTGTCGAGGGTGATCGCGGTGCCGGCCGAATTGAACTGAACGCTGACGGGCGTGTCTTCGACCGTCACCACGGCGGCGACGTCGCCGACCGAAAGCTTCACATCGACAAGCAGGTCACCTTGGATCCGAACGACCAAGTTCTGCTGAACGGTTTTCTTAAAACCTTCCTTTTCAACAATAACGGAGTAATTCCCGGGTTCGACGAAATCGAAAACATAACGACCCTCCGCGTTCGTCGTCGTGGTCACTTCGACTTTCGTGGCGTCATTGTGCAGAACGACCTTTGCCCCCGGTACGATCGCGCCGGAATCGTCGGCCACAGTTCCCTCAACTCTGCCGCGGTAATCCTGTGCGAAAATTGCCGAGGCGAACACGGCGAATGAAAAGACGACGATCGCAAGTCGTCCAAATCCAAAAAGTTTCATTTTGAAACCTCCCATCAATTCAATTGTTGTTCAAGCGAGAACCGGAGTTCTCCAAATCAGATTGCGAAATTTGTATTCCCAGTCCCGAAAGAACTTCCGGGCTGCTATTAGTCCGTAACGGGCGATACTCAGGTTGAATACTGCCAACATAGGGTGTAACGATTTCGCCTTTTTGTCAAGCGTTGTTAAGACCAATTTATTCGATTTTAGAAAATTGGTTTGACCAATTGAATTTGGCGCTCAGGCTCGAATTGCCCGTTAACTGCGCCACTTCCTCAGGATAATGGTACGACCGGCCGAAATTCGCGATCGGTCGGGGTCGTGTCAAAATTCGCGGATACTCCCGCGCCGACGTAAATCGGTTTTACCTATTTACAATTCGAATCCGTTTGACGTTGTCCATACCCGCTTCCGCTCGGGCGGACGGAATCGACGGCCTTTTGTGTCGGGATCTTTGTTGCTTATACTTGGCATTCCCGCAGAAAATCGGGTTGAACCTGATTTCTGGCATGCTCCAAACCATATGTCGATTTTCATTCCTTCGATCAGGGTCGCGGGTCCGGCCGATGCGGTTTTGCTCGCTGAACTCGCGTTCACGACGTTTCACGACGCGTTTCACGAGCATCCGAAGAACGCGCCCGAGGACATGGCCGCCTATATGTCGGAGGCGTTTGGCGTTCGGCGATTGGAGGAAGAACTGTCCGATCCGGACGCGGTGTTTCTGATCGCTGAGATCGATTTGCGTCCGGCGGGATACGCAAAGCTGCTGTTCGGCCATCTCGAGGAACCGGTGACGGCTGAACGGCCCGTCGAATTGTGCAGGTTGTATTCGGCGACCGAATTCATCGGGAAGGGAGTCGGTCAGACATTGATGGACGAGAGCCTAAGAACCGCTCGCAAGCGCGGCTCCGACGTGATGTGGCTCGGTGTTTGGGAATTCAACCCCCGCGCTCGGAGGTTTTACGAAAAACAGGGATTTCGCGTCGTCGGCAAACACATCTTCCAGCTCGGATCGGACCCGCAAACCGATCTTTTGATGCAGCTCTATCTGTGATGTTGCGATCCGCCGGCAAGTGACCGTTTTGCACGCGCGACCAGTTCGTCGAAGTGACGCTCGAGCGCCGGATTCGCGCCGCGCAGTCCGGCAATGACGTTCACGCCCCAGTCGACGTATTCGCGCCGACGCTGTTCCGTCCATTCCTTCGGAGGATTCTCGACAACGTCCGTGATGTTGCTGATCTTGTCGGCGAGTTTTACCTGCTTGGCGCCCGGTGAGAGATACGGCGCGTGCTCGATCTGCTTCTGCTTGCGTTCCGCCTTCGGCAGCGATTTGTCGTCCGTTACCTCGAGTACCATATTGCAAACCCGGGAACCGAATCGTTCGGTGATCTCTTCAGCCGTCGTTTCCGTGTCCTCTATCGTGTCGTGGAGGATCGCCGCAAGAAGGATCTCGAGATCCGTGACGCCGCCGATCGACGCCAGGATGTTCGCGACCTCAAGCGGGTGGTTGATATACGGTTCGGAAGCGGCACCCTTGCGGGTTTGGAAGCGATGCTTCTTAGCGGAGAAGCTCACTGCCTCGATTATTTTTGCAATCTGATTGTCCATTGCCGCTATCAGATCAAAATTCAATAATCAAAATTCAAGGTTCAAGACGAACTTGGAATCCCGGAACTTGATTATTGAATCTCGAATTCTTGAATCTCGACACTACTTCACGATCTCAATCGTCAACGTCTGCTGGCCGGCAATTATGAACTCAGCGGCCGGGATCTCCTTTTCGGCGACGACCGATTGCGTGGTTGGCTTAAATCCTCCGGCGGAGCGGTCGTTGTTGAGCGTCGCGAGAACCGAAGGCGGCAGGTTTGGAAGTTCGTTGGCACCGATCACCGCTCCGCTGGTCGTCCGTGAAGTTTGGACATACAGCCGGTCGGCCTTTTTCGCGCGGTTGATGGTTGAGATCAACTCCGCCGGAGATTTCGGTACGAACTGCTGAATCACTGAACTTTGCTGTAGCGTATTGCCGTCGCCAACAAGGATCGACATTGATCCGGCGGACGCATCCGACGGTATCGTAAGCGGGATCTTCTGGACAAAGGTACGGCCGGATTCGGTGCGGGCATACGCCTGGATCTCGATCGTCTCACCCGCGCGGACGCGTGTCCGGTCGACGGCGATCCGTTCGAGTGTCGCCGATTTTGTGCCGTCCGTCGCGGTCATCTTCAGCTTGATCCCCTTGATCTCGAGACCGTCGAAGTTGCTTTTCAGCAAGACATTGACGGGCAAAGCGACCGAAAGCGAGGCGAGCTGTGTTGCCTGCATGCCGCCGAGGCGGTTCGCCACCTTGATCGGTTCCTGGCCGTTGATCTCGATCTCGCCTTCAACCTCGACCATCGCCTCGCCGAGACTGCGTTCGTTTGCGATCAACGCGTTGTAAACAGTGATGTTAAGGAGCAACGGGGTCAGGAATTCATCGCGAACGACCTCATAAACAAAGCGCTCCGTCTGACCGCGGCTCGTGGTCAGATCGATCTCGACCGGGATCATCCTCGGTGCCACGCCGAGCTTGCCGAAAACGCCTGTCGCGCGGTCCTGCGTCATCGTTCCGACCATGTCGTCGGGCACCGCAAGCTTGAACGAGTTGTTCAGATTCGGGATCACGGTCACAACGTGCGATTCCGACATCGGAAGATCCGAAGACCCGAGATTCAGGAACGGGTGTCCGAAAGCATAGATCCTGTCGCCGTCACGAAGAGTAACGGTCCCCGCCGCGGCCATCGAGAAGTCGCCGCGCGTCAATTGCATCGAAACCGAAGCGCCGCCGGTCAGCGTCTGAGAATCAGGTTTTTTGAGCGGTGTGATCTTCGCGGCCCCGCCGGCGGCCGCAACCGGCAGGAGTCCGGCTTCGAGTAATTGCGGTGCAAACGCCGCCAAAGCTCCGGGTGATATGCCGCTGAATGAAAGCGGCGTCGCGATCGGCTGAAACGAAAGTCCCGAAACGGACGCCAATGACGAATTCGAGGCCGGCGGCACAAGGGCACCCGACAAGGAATTTCGATACGGGACCGAGGGCTTCCACGACGTCGCCGCGAGATCCGCGAAGGCGATCGCGCGCGGCTCGCTCGGCCGCGATCGAACAGCGTCCTTTTGTTCGAAGATTCCGATCATTTGCTCGATCGGCGTGATCCCGCAGATCGGCTCCTTGGCAAACGGAAAACTGTAGGCGATCGCGCCGACCAATTTCCCGTCGATATAGACCGGCGACCCCGACATCCCGGCGAAGACGAAGGTCCGATCAGCCTTTCCGCCGCTGATGCGGCCGATGATCATGTCTTGTTTCGGACCGATCGCACCCCGAACGACGCCGAGGATCTCGACGTCGAACGGTTCGGGCTCCGATCCGCGAAAGACCGTCCGGGCCGTCCCGCGCATTCCTTCCCTGACCTCCGAAAGAGGCAGGAATTCGGATTTTGAAGCGGTTGTTTTTTGGCCGAACGCGGGGACAAGAAAGGCCGTAAATACCAGTAAAAACGTCAGTAGCAGCGGTCTCATCGTCATCAAAAATATCTTCCTAACCAAGTGGCGATTATGTTAACATTTTAGTCAGCTTCCCGAAAGTCTTTTTTCCGAAGACTATCATTGAGACACGCAAACCAGCTTTCACGTTGCACTTCCGTTAATTTCAACCAAGACAATCCGAGAGTGATATGGCACTACCAAGACGTTTTGTTAAGAGTTTCACGCGGCTATTGCTGCCCGTCGTCGTGCTTGTTGGCGCGGCCGTCATCGGCGCCTCAGTATGGCTTGTATTTCAATCCTCGCAGGCACCGAAGAACAGTTATCTGATCACGCCGGACAAGTATGGCCGTTTGAGTTCGCGCGGGGCCCAGATCACCGACGAGACGTGGGGCAATTCCGACGGGACTCAGTCGCGTGGATGGCTGCTGCGCGGCACCCCCGGATCGCCCGCCGTCGTGATGCTGCATGCCTATGGCGCCGACCGGTCGTACCTGTTGAATCTCGGCGTGAAAATCAACGAGGCCACCGATTTTACGATACTGATGCCTGATCAGCGGGGGCACGGCGAAGGGCCGCCGGTACGTTTCTCGACCTTTGGCGGCTGCGAGACGGAAGACGCGCTGGCCGCGATCAAATATCTTCGCGATCTTAAGGTCGATGAAAGCACCCCGCTTGTCGGCAGCAATATCGGAATCTACGGTGTGGAAATGGGCGCGCTCATCGGCCTGATGTCCGCGTCCAGGGATCAGACGATAAAGTCGATGGCGCTCGATTCAGTTCCGTCTAGTTCCGACGATCTGCTATCCAAGGTTATCCGGCACCGGTTCCCGTTCGCGAGCAGCGTCACGTCGCGTTTCGCGGAATTGGGTGCGCCGATGTTTTTTTATAACGGCTGTTACCGGAAGGACAAGATGTGCGACGTCGTGAAGAATCTCGAAAACCGGCAGATACTGCTGCTGGCCGGCGGGGACGACCCCGACCTACAGGCTTCGACGGGTGGCTTAAACCGCTGCTTTCCGAAATCCACGTCGATCGAGACCAAGACGGATCTTTATCCATCGGGTACGAATCTCGTAACGGCGTCGCTCCAGCAGTTCGAGGAATACGACAATCGCGTCATCGCCTTTTTCAGGCAGTCGCTCGGCACGCCCGTTGCGGCTCAGTAATCCACTTTCTTTTTTGAATGACCGTTCGATTTAGAGATCCGATGGATCTCGGCGGACGGTTCGATTTTTTCGACCGCCGCGACGAGGATCTCGCGCAGACGCTCGAGCCGTTCTCGCGTCGATCTCATTTCGAGCATCCGCAATTTCTCGGCCGGCTCGAGACTGAACGCGGCCGAAATTAGAAAAGAGAGCGCCTCCGGTTCGCTGCGTGGAAGGTCCGGGAGTTTTCCGTGTCCGCCGCTGATCTCGTGCGCCGCCCGGGCGACGCGGTCGAAAAGGGCGACGGCCTGATTTGCCAGTTCGGCGATCCCGAATTCTGAGTGCGCAACATCTTCGAAGAATTCGACTTCCGCGATGAGGTAAGGCGAATCGGTTTCCACGAACCCGACAAGCTGATAGCGCGTCAGACCGGTCGTCACGATGTTTGAACGTCCGTCAGGCATCGGCTGAATGTCGTGCACGGCGGCGGCGCAACCGATGGATCCGGGCTCCGGACGTTCGGACTCTTCGGGATCAATATGATTGACGCCGAACAGGCGGTCGGCTGCCGTGATGTCGGTCAGCATCCGACGGTACCGCGGCTCAAAAATATGGAGCGGAAGCAGCTCGTACGGCAGGAGGACCAGCGGCAACGGAAAGATCGGCAGCAGACGCGTTCCAACTAGTTTTTCGGGTGTTTCCGGCATTCTCAAAGTGCTTTCATCGCGATGAAGTCAGCTATCTTCTCAGGTTCCTCGTCGCTGAGGACCATTTGCTTTGCGCCGATGACGGCGTCAGCCATCGCCTCTGACCGTGATTTGTATCGATTGTCGCGCATGATCAGATCCTCGATGACCCTTCGTTCGAGCTGACCGCGCGAGGCGTCGTCGTCAAGATCGGGTGCGACCGCGTAATCGAGCGGGACCGTATGGTTCTTGACCCGGACATGCAGCGCGCCGGTCCGCTTCTGAACCTCATCACGCATTTTTTGCGTCTCGAGCAGGGAATTCGGAAATCCGAGCTGCCCGCGGAGCGTGATCTCAATGATCGGAGCCGGTTTGCCTTCCTCGGCCACCCGCGCCGATTCGGCGACCTTTTCGAAGACGCCGGACGTCACGATTTTCGGATCGGCGATCCCTGAAACATCGAATCCCAGGCGCTGGAACGGTCGCTGAACGTAGTCGCGGACATGCGTCGCGTGGACCGAATCGTCGTCGCCGACCTCGACCAGCCAGGCGCCGCGTGTTTCCTGAAATTCATCGATCTTCGTGATCTCGAGCGAACCCGGATTGAACGCCCAATTGTCGATCTCGAAGCACATGTGCGTGTGACCGATGGCGACGTAGTCGGTGACGGCCTTCAGTTCCTTTAGATTCGCGAGCGTCAGCGCGGGAATCGGGTGAGTTTGATGCCCCTCGACGTCGGTGTGCAGCATCAGGATATGAAACGCGCCCTCGCGCCGTCGTTCGCCGATCGCCTTGGTGAGCATCGGGATCGCCCAGTTCGCCGATGCGCCGTACCACGTCGAGCCGAAGATCCTGGCGCGGCCGATATCGATGTACCCGCCGCGGACGTAATGGTCCGAATCAGGATCCCATGGCTCGTAAATGAAGTTTCCGTCAATATTGCGCGGCTCCAGCAGTTTTATCAGTCCCCAGTTTTCGAGCGAGCGCAGCCAGCTGTATTCGGTGTCGGTGTGCTTTTGATCGTGATTGCCTTCGATCGAGACGACCGGGATCCCATGATCCTTCAGCAAACTCAAACCGGCGAAAGCGTAGTTCATCGTCTCGGGCGGGATCTGACGTTTGTGAAAGAAGTCGCCGGCCATCAGGACAAAATCGACGTTCCCGTCTATCGCGTACTTTCGCAGAACGTCGATCCAGGCGTCGAAAAAGTCGCGCTGGCTTTCCGGAAGCTGGTACCTCGTGCATCCGAGATGCACGTCGGCGATATGGAGGAATTTCATGCTCTAAAGTATACAGTAGACAGGGGTCAGCGGTCAGTGGTCCGTTCAGCGGCGGGCTCCGGCGCGCCGCAGATGGTCAGTGGGCGGGATTTGCGATTTTCGATTTGCGATTGCTTCGATCCTACCGTGGATTTTGACAATTGGGCTGCTCAGTCTAAAATTTTGACAACGGAAAACGTACGAATCGCAGATCGCAAATCGAAAATGAACAAGGTCATTTTGATCACCGGCGCTTCGACCGGAATCGGCAACGAGACCGCTAGATTATTTCAGGCGAAGAACTGGAAGGTCGCGGCGACGATGCGGACGCCCGAGAGATCGGAAGATCTGCAGCGGATCGCCGATATCGAATGCTTCCGGCTCGACGTTACCGATGTCGAATCGATCAAATCGGCGATCGCCGCGGCTTTGGACAAATTCGGACGGATCGATGCCGTCGTCAACAATGCGGGGTACGGCCTGACCGGGCCGTTCGAGGCCGCCTCCGACGAACAGATCCGTCGTCAGTTCGACACCAACGTCTTCGGAATGATGAACGTCACGCGTGAGATCCTGCCGTATTTCCGCGAACAGAAGCGCGGTACCATCGTCAATGTCGCGTCTGTCGGAGGACGGATCACCTTTCCGCTCTACAGTCTTTATCATTCGACGAAATGGGCGGTCGAGGGCTTTAGCGAATCGCTTCAGTACGAACTCGAGCAGTTCAACATCCGCGTGAAGATCATCGAGCCGGGGCCGATCAAGACTGACTTTTACGACCGATCGCAGGAGTTTGTCCGGAAAGAGGGTTTGTCCGTCTACGACTCGTTCGTCGATATGCTTGCGCCGAACATGAAGAAGGCCAGCGATGACGCGCCGGACGGTCGCGTCGTGGCGGAAACGATCTGGGATGCGGTGACCGACGGCTCAAAGAGGCTGCGATACAATGTCAACACGAAGGGTATTTTGCTGGCGCGGCGGTTCTTGCCGGAACGTGTTTTTTTCAAGGTCATCAAGACCGTCTTGGGTGGAAAGTGATCTGACAACCGATTCGGTTCGCCCGGTCGTCGACTTCAATGTCCGACAAACACGTCTGCCGCGTGCTGAATTCGCAATTCCGAATTGGCATAATGGAGCCAATGGTGCGATGATGCATTCGCACTTTGAAATTCAACAACCGTTGTCAACCTACTTTCCCCCAAAACCTGAGCTTCAATACCGCTGCATCGCTTCGGGCTAGATTTCGTTTATGAAGATTTTGCTGTACAACCCGGACAACGGAGTTACCCGTAACTTCATGCCGCACTTGTGGATGTTTCTCCTGCAGTCGCTGACGCCGGCAGGACACGAGGTGAAGCTGATCGACGGAAACGCGAAGGCGATGACCCGCGCGGAGTTGGTGCGGTATTGTCAGGACGAGGGGATCGGGCTTGTCGGGATCGGCGCGATGACACGGATGGTCGCGCGGGCATACAAGGTCGCCGATGCGCTCCGCGAGGCCGGGATCAAGGTCGTCATGGGCGGTCCGCACGTTACCGAATGCCCGGATGAGGCGCTCGGATTGGATGGCGGTCCGCAGCATGCCGACGCGGTCGCGCTCGGCGAAGCGGATTCGTACTGGGCGACGATCGTCGAGGACGCGGCGAAGGGCGAACTCAAACAAAAGTACCAGCCGGAGATCGATGCCAAAGGAAACGACGTCAAGCCCTCGCTTCAGCCCTATCCGCATATTCCCTGGGAAACACTCGATCTCGAACAATTCAGTCTCGTCCCGAAATTCCTGCGCGGAATGATGTCCAAGTTGGGCGAGGGATGGGGAAAATTCTTCGTCGTTCCGATCGAGACCGGACGCGGTTGTCCGTACGGTTGCGAGTTCTGCACCGTCACCGGGTTTTTTGGGGATTCGATCAGATTTCGGACGAATGAGAGCGTCGTTGAGGAACTTCTGAGACTGAAGGCCCGCGCGAAGGCCGAAAAGGGACAGATCGCCGTCTTTTTCATCGACGACAACCTCGCGATCAACAAGAAGCGGCTTAAGGGTTTGCTGCGCGACATCATCGCCGCCGAGGCCCAATTGCCGTGGGTGGCGCAGATCAGCGCGAATCTTCTCGGTGACGATGAACTCGTCGATCTGATCGCTGAGGCCGGCGGCCGCTGGATCTTCATCGGGATGGAATCGATCGATCCCGCGAATATGGCGGACGTCAACAAGACGTTCTCGAAACCGGCAAATTATCGGGCGATCCTCGACGGCTTGCGCCGCCGCAATATCTTCGCGATCACGTCGTTCATATTCGGGATGGACAACGACACGGTCGGAGTCGCCGAAATGACGGTCAACGAGATCGAGTCCTGGGCCCCCGGACTTCCGGTCTTTGGCCAGTTGACCCCGTTTCCGGCGACGCCTTTGTACGAACGCCTCGATAAGTCCGGACGTCTGCGCCGACCGAAGCACTGGCTTGATTTCGCGCCTTTCCAGATGGCCCACGAACCGCTCAAGATGTCGATCGCGGAAGCCCGAGCCGAGACGATTTCCGCGTGGGAACGATCGTACAGTCCGGAGCGGAACGCAGAAGCGATCGGGTCGATAGCCGACTCGCCGATCCAGGTGAGGATAAGCCATCTCGTCGCGCGGCTCTTCTTCCGCGGGATATACTTTCCGCAGCTCGGAACGCGAGCATGGCTCAAACTGCTGTTCCAGAATCGGAAGACGATCTGGTCGCTAACCCGCGAGGGCATCGGCACATGGCGCGCATCGCGAAGCCGGACGCGCGTTGGGATCGAGGTCGTTCCGGAAGGCTAGAACGCGCCGGGTCGATTGCGTTCGGGATCAACGATCCTATCTGCGCGGCCCTCGACGCCTTGTCAGATTCGCCCGAATCAGCTTTCGTATTCCGCGACTCTTCCCTGATCCCGGATCCTGCCTATTCAACCCAGATTACGAGTTAAAGATCTTTGCCCGCGAAATAAGCGAAAAGCCAACGTCTCTTCGGTTGTTTCTTGTCGGTATGCAAATTCGTTGCCGGCTCCTGTTCCGGATCACAAGTATTGCAAAGAAGTGGTTTACGGTCGCACGCGATCAAAGAATCGAACATCCGACCGAGGTCTTGAAGGACGGTCATTTTTCGCGTGTTTAGCGTGTTTCGCGGGAAGCAAATCCTCTTGCGTGATCCCCGTTCAAGATTCTCGAGATCGCCCAAAGATCCGTGACCGGGGTCCTGTCTTCGGAGCTCGACCGGCGGAAAGGCCGTCGGCGTTCGCGATGACTATGTTTCATTGTGGCGGGCAACAGATGCCTGCGGTCGTTGTTGGGTCAGACCGCAATGACGTGAATCTCGTCGCAACGCTTCACCGTGATCTCCGGTGCTTCACGCGAGACGCGCGTTCACGATCGACAGCAGTTCCTGCTCGGTCGCGATCGCCGCGGCTTCGATCTCCGCGCCTCTGGCGACAACCTCCGAAGCGAATTCCTTGTCCTTCAACCCGGCGGCGTTGATCCTGACGTTGAGGAACGCGCCGATAACGGCCGAGCGGACGCAGAGCGCTCCGACCGCGGCGTCGGTGATCGAGTTCGGATTGCCTTGATCGATCATCGCGCGGATCAGGTCAAACGCGTCGAACGCGCGCTTCATCGTGCGAAAGGGAACTTCGGTCGCGTAGCGGGTCGCATTCTGAATCGCCGCCGACCGCGCCGACTTTTCCTCCGGCGTGCTCTTCGGCAGCTTGAACGCGTCCATGACGAGGTTGAAGGCACCCGTGTCCTCGTCGACCAGCCGCATCAGGTCGTCCTTGATTGCCTGTCCGCGCTCGGCCCAGTCGGAGAACTCTTTCCAACGATCGTCCCAGCCCGCCTTGTGCGATGAAAGGTTGGCGACCATCGTCGCGAGCGACGCGCCGAGCGCACCCATATACGCCGAGATCGAACCGCCGCCGGGTGCCGGCGATTCGCTCGCGGTTTCGTCGGCGAACGCCGAACACGTCATATCGACGAGCTTCGGAGCCGCATTTTCAGCCGCCAGGACGTACTCGATGATCTTTTCTTCGGGGACGAACGGCTTGAGATCGTCGAGCCCCATCGACTTGATCGCTATCTTCACGATCTCAGGTTCCGCGATCCCGAGAGAGCGGCGCTGCTTTGACAAATAGTGCTTTCCGGCGTCGATGATCGCGCTCTTGGGAACGAGCCCGACGATCTCGAGTCCTGAAACCCGGATCCCGCGCGCGTGAGCCTTTTCCGAGACCTCGTCGAAAGCGACATGGAGCGGCGTCTGCGCGAGGTTCGTGATGTTCATCGAAACCTGCGCGATACCGTATTCCTCGATAAACCAGCCGATCGCTTTCGTTCCTTTCAGAGTTCCCGGAATCCGCACCTGTTCGCCGTTCTCGTCGACGACCGGCTTGCCCGTGATCGGGTTGCCCTCGCGCTTGACGCGGCCTTTCTCGCGGACGTCAAAAGCGACCGAATTCGCGCGGCGCGTCGAGGTCGTGTTGAGGTTGAAGTTGACGGCGATCAGGAAATCGCGGGCGCCGACGGCCGTCGCACCGGACCGTGCGACCGATTCATTGAACTCAGCCGGTCCGAAATCCGGTTTCCAGTCGGGATTGACGAGCTTTTCGCCGAGCCCTTCATATTCGCCTTCACGGCAGTTCGCGAGATTTCGTCTTTTCTCCTCCGACGCGGCGTTTTCGTAACAATAGACCGGAATTCCAAGCTCATTGCCGATGCGTTCGCCGAGTTTTTTGGCGTATTCGGCCGTTTCTTCCATCGAGATCCCGGAAACGGGGACGAGCGGGCAGACGTCAGTTGCGCCGAACCGCGGGTGGTCACCTTTGTGTCCGCGCATATCGATCAACTCCTGCGCCTTCCTGACGGCGCGGAACGCGGCTTCGACGACCTCGTCCGGACTTCCGACGAAAGTCACGACGGTGCGGTTCGTGGTCGCGCCGGGATCGACGTCGAGCAGCTTGACGCCGTCGACTTTCCCGATCTCGTCGGTGATCTGTTTAATGACGTTCATGTCGCGTCCTTCGCTGAAGTTCGGGACGCATTCGATAAGTTTTTTCATCACTGTTTAACGAGCCGGCTGATCAACAACTGAAAGAGCGACCGTCTCGCACATTATCAATTATCAAATCTCAATTATCCACTCACAGTCTCTTGTGCCGGCCGAATTCGGACAACAGTATTCCGAGCTTCTCCACGGATTCTTCGTGAACCGTATGGTTTGAGGCCAATATTCCGTTGTGGTTTCTGACATCCGGCGTGTTGTACGTGATGCTGCCGCCAAAGATGTCGGTGAGGTGTCCACCGGCCTCCTCGAGGATTATCTGCGGCGCGCAGGTGTCCCACTGCTTCGTGTGCGGACTGAGATGGATGTAAAGGTCGGCCTCCCGGCGGGCGATCAGACCGATCTTCAGACCGACCGATCCGCGGCGGATCTCGCGGGCGACGCGGAAGGTATCGACGACGCGCTTCATTCGCGGACTGTAGTGATTGCGCGACGCTGCCATATTGATGCGCGTGAGATCGCTTTCACCCGAGACCTCGAGCCGGCGCGGTGATTCATCGCCCGTGGTCACGAAGGCGCCGCCGCCCTTTGCGGCGAAGTACGTCACGTTTTCGTTCGGCAAATGCACGACGCCGAGAATCGGCCAGCCATTCTCGACGAGTCCGATCTGAACGGCGAAATCGCCGTCGCGCTTGATGAATCCGGCGGTTCCGTCGAGCGGGTCGATCATCCAAACGCGGGATCGGGAAAGACGATGATGGGTGTCCGGTTCTTCCTCGGAGAGAATCCCGTCGCCGGGGAACCTCGATTCCAGTCCATCAACGATGATCCGGCTGGCGGTCTTGTCGGCGATCGTTACCGGCTCGACAAAATTATCCGCACCGATCTTTTCTTCGGCCTCAAAGCCGTTCCTGTAAAATTCGAGAATGACGTCGCCGGCCTCCCGCGCGAGATCGATGGCGGTTGAAAGTTCACTCGATAGCATTGAGGTTAGTTTAACAAAAGCTGTGCGAAGTGGTCTGTTCGGCGGCGCGCTGCGGCGCGGCGATCGACTAGCTGACGGGCGGTGACTATCGTCCAATCGCAAATCGCAAATCGAAAATCGAAAATCGAAAATGGGCTGGGCAATCGCAAATCGCAAATCGAAATCGCAAGTGGAAGGGATTTCGTCCATATCCCCGGAGTTCGCAGCTCCGGGATTATGGTAGGTTCGGCTATTTTCTTATTGTCTGGAGTTTGAGATTTTGAGAATCCGATATTCACATAAGATCAAATGAAACTCCAACTGTTCGATCCAAGGCGAAGTACGAAATAGGAAATAGAATGACAGCTAGCACGCTGTCGGCGAATGGCCCCGGGTCAAAGAACATCCTCGTA
>JAKQII010000039.1 GCA_029557535.1 Acidobacteriota bacterium | reverse complement strand
ACCCCCCAGCGATCTTGGCGAGCTTTGCGTGAGAAAGTCGCTTCAACCCAGATTAAGCGTTAGGGATTTTTGCCCGCGAATTCTCGCGAATCAACCCGAATTTACGCGTGACCAACCAAGTACCAGTGATCGAGCAGAGGCCTTCTACTAAGCAGCAATCAGTCAACGCTTACTGAATCGTAACGGGCAAGTTGTCTGCTCTATTCGCGATCATTGGCGCAGATTCGCGGGCAGAATTTTCTTCCAATGCGTAATCGGGGTTCAATTTTCAAGCCCGTTTCTCAAGCCGAGAACACAAGCATTCTAGCCGTTCGCGACAGACTCGGACTCCTCCTTCTTCCGCCCGAGCGTTTTGAGCATTTCGCGGATGTCATGCACGCCTTTGTACGAAACATAGGCGGTAACAAAGATGTACCAAGTGACGGCCGCGCCTGTCAGGATCATCCAGAAATATACGATCATGCTTCAACCCTCCTCGGTTTGAGCAGCGAGAATACGACCATCGCCAGCGCCGAGCAAACGTACGCGGCGATGCCCGAATAGTAGGGACCGACGGATTTCGCAAATTCCTTTGTCGCCGGCGTTTTGTCGAGGATCAGGAACGTCATCGGGATCGCCGCCGCGAAGATGATCGACCCGAACGCGCCCCAATTGTTCGCGCCCTTCCAGTAACAGCTTGCGATCAGCAATACCGAGATTGAAGCGAGGTAGATCGTCCCGGTGATCCCGAGGTATGTCCAAAGGTCGCCCTCGAGCGGATACAGCAATCCCCAAAACAGCAGAAACACGCCGATCAGCGCGACGATCGTTCGGTTGACGAAGATCCCTTTCTTCTCCGACCACGGCGTCTTGCGGAACGGCGCCATGATGTCGTTGTAGATGACGCTGCCCCACGTCAGCATATAGCTCGAATCGGTCGACATGTCGGCCGCGAGCATCGCCGCGATGCAGAGCCCCATTAGTCCGACGGGAACGAAGGTCGAGAGGAACGTCGGCATCGCCTCGAGCGTGTTCGTGACCTTGCCGAGCGTCGCCAGCGCCGCGATTCCCCAGATCGCCGGGATCAGGAACCTGCAGACGAAAAAGAATGCGGTCCGCGTATAGATCTTCTGTCCGGTCTGCGAATCCTTCGCGGCGAGCACGCGCGCGATCGTCGTTTGCCAGGTCAGCACCGCCGCGGAGTTCAACAGGATCTGAAACACAACGTATTGCCAGCCGAGTTCGGGATGGACGAACGGATTGAACCCGCCGACGCCGTAATTCGTCTCGACCGTCGCCGCGATCTTTTCCCAACCGACATTGACGAGGATCAGGATCGTGACGGCGATCAGTCCGGCGCTCATGACGACGAACTGCAGAAAATCGGTGATCAACACCGAAAGCATCCCGCCGAGGATCGTGTAAACCGCGACGCCGATCAGCAGCGTTGCCATCATCGCTTCGAGATAGCCGAATCTGAATCCGAAGAACTCGTATGACGCGGGATTGAGCCCGACGATCTTGACCAAAAACTGTCCGCCGACGCGAAGGAAGACGCCCATATTGAGCAATCCGCCGAGGACGATGACGACGCCGGCGAGCCAGCGTACGCGCGGCCCGAAACGCTTCTCGATCAGTTCCGGGATCGTGATCACGCCGGAATCGCGGAGAGGCTTGATGCAGAACCCCGTGTAGCCGATCACGAGCATCGCGAGTGCCATCGTGATTCCGGGCGTGACGCCGGCGAAACCATACTTGTAGCCGCTCTCGGCGGTGTACATGCACGTCACGATCCCGAACTCGGTCGCGGCGAGCGACGCGATCCCAAGATAGACGTTCATCTCGCGTCCCGCGACGAGGAAGTCGTCGACCTTGCCGACGAACTTGCGGACGTAGATCCCGGCGGACATTGCCAACAGCAGGTAAAGCCCGATAATGCTTCCGTCCACAAACCAGTTGAAGTTTGTCATCTGTTCTTCTTGTTTTCGGTTGGATTCAGAAAAGCCAGTGTTCCAATACTAGAGACGAACTCCGATCGTGTCCAATGCGACAGGCTCAGTCGGTCAAAACGGGAAGCGCGGGGCGCATCCCCGGCTGCGGGATGCTGACGGATTCCGGAACCGCGAGTTTTCCCTGTTCGCGCAGATCGAGATAGAGGTGCTTGCTCAGATAGCTTTCCGGGAAATGCGCCAGACGCATCATCGGATACTTCATCTGCTTGCCGAATAGGCGCCGGCCCATGAGGTAATAATAGATCGGAACACCAAGATTGAAACGCCGCTGGAACGACGGGTCATTGCGGTAGAAATCGATATTGTATCGCCAGCAGGTGAAGAAAAACTCCCACTGAAGCTCGGTCAGGTTTGCCAATTTCGCGCTGTCGTTCTGTCCCATGCGCGTTTCGTCGAGCGGGACGAAGAGCGTCGGGATGACGACCCATTTTGCGTCTTTGAGCGCATGCAGAAGGTCGAGCGACCGCTTGGTATCCTCGTCGGTCTCGCCCGGCAATCCGACGATAAACGTCGCGAACGGAAACCAGTTATGCCGGTTCATCAGATCGATCCCTTTCAGCACGACCTCATGCCATTGCTCGGCTTTGTACGGATACGCCTTGCCCTTCATGAATTGGTTGAAAAGCCGCGCGCTGCCGGTCTCGAGACCGATGAAGAGACTGCTGTAGCGTTTGTCCGGATGTGTCGACGCCGGGTGCGTGTGGATCGATTTGCCGACCGCATACGGCGAGAGTTCATCGAGCAGTTCGGGATTTCGGACGATTGGCGCGATCGTTCCGTGCGATAGCATGATGTTCTTGACGCCCGGAACCTCAGTGATCGATTTCATCAGCTTCTTGAGCGCCGGGACGTTCGTCTCGAACTTCGGTCCCTGCTCATAGAGGAAGATGTCTTCGGTCGTGATCGTAATGGTTTCCGCGCCGCCGGCAACCTGAACGCGGACGTTTTCAAGGATGTGCTCAAGCGGCAGCGACTTACCCTTTCGAAGCGCGATCGAACAGAATTGACAGCCCCGGCCGCAACCGCGCGTAACCTCGACGACGCCGAACGTTGAGCGGTTCTTCGTCGTCGGAATATGGTCGATCTGCGGCGAACTGCCGCCAATATGGCGCGGCAACGATTCGCCGCGGATCGCTCGCTCGAACAGATCGATCACGAGATCTTCGGCCTCGCCGTCGACGATGCAGTCGATCCCCCATTCGTCCTGCAGTTCTTTCTTTTCGATCTGCCACGAGCCCGGTCCGCCGACGATAAGTTTCAGGTGATCCTTGTGCTTCCTGATCGCCTCATGTGTGATCAGCCGTCGAAACTCGGCCGCGTTCACCGGTTCGGACTTCCGTCCGTAAAAGTGAACGTAAACGTCGGTGGCAAACGTTATCCCGAGCGGATTGTGGGCGTGGACGCCGACGACACGCGTGTCTTCACCGACGAATTGATCAAGCTGATCCGGGTAGCAGACGGCGATGTCTTCACGATCGAATTTTTCGAGAAGGAGCGATTCAACGACGCGCAGACCGTTCGGTACGGCAACGGCCTGACCGTCGTCGCGGACCTCGTTTCGCCAATTGACGTCGATCATGTAGAACGGGAACTGAGAATATTTCGCAGGGAGTGTTCCGAGCAGCATCTGGCGCCAGGTACTGCTCAAATATTCCGACGATTCGGACGTGCTTGCGGCAAGCACGATCTTCCTTCCACGATTTACCAACAGTAGAATCCTCCGGGGGCAACGAAAAGTCGTCGATCGCTAAAATTCATAGCTTATTCTAGGGGTTATCAATTGCAGACTCAAGATTGTTCTTCAACTGACGGCGGGCGTGCTTGGATAGGACGGAGTTGAGGCGTTTGTGACGGAAGTGGGCGGTTGCGCGAAGGAATCGGTTAGGTCTGTTCTCAGTCTCTTTAAGGCGCTCCTTCGCGCACCCGTTTTGTGAAGCGTTAGGGGGTGGTAACTGCGATCTCAAGACTCATGTAAAACTGCCCGATCGGGACGTCGGGATCCTTAAGGTTCTGCCGGACGGTTCATCTCACGGTCAGATTCAGATTTCTGACCGGACACCGCAAGTACCAGACACGCGATCGAGATAGATAGAAGGGCCGTTCTCAATTACATTGTCCCTACTTTTTTCCGAATCAATTGACCGGGCCGAACACTTGGTCAAGCCATTTGATCGCTCTTGGAGACAAGAGCCTGGGCGGCGGGAGATGCCCGCTTTCGACCAAATCGAGCGTCTTTGGCTCGGTCATCAGTTCAAAAAGCGGCCGCGACTCGGTCTCAAGAGGATGCGCTTCATCAAATTCGCCTTTGATAAGGAACTTCGAAACCTTGATGTGAGGCGCAAAATTCATTGGCTGAGCCTCGTCTGCCCATTTCAGCCAATCAGGCCTCACTCCGATTGCGACATAGATCGCCGTCCGGTACCGGGCATCGACCGCGGTCGCGATCACACCCTGGATTCCTCCCCAACTTACTCCCATGAACGCGAGTCTTGTAACGTCGATGTCGGGTCGCGATTCAAGGTAATCCAGTCCGCGCCTCCAATCGACGATCTCCGAAACCATTCTCTTCCTGAACCCTATCGGTCCAAGGGGTTCGTTGGTCGGAGCGGGTCTGTCGCTGTAACCCTTTAGCGCCACCGCGAATACCGCGCGCCCGGATTTGATGATCGGCGATAACGCCTCCTCGGTCGCATGGGTCAGCGAGCTGTATCCGAGCGGCACATCCGCCGCGGGCGCCGAATGAACGATCTGGAACGGAGGCTTCGCGTTCTTTGGCAAGTAAAGGTAGCCGATTGCCCGCTCCCCGTCCGCGGCGTTGAATTCTACTCGCTCGCGAACCCACCATTCGTTTTCCGTCCGATCGGTGACCGCGGCGTTCAGCGGGGTCCGATCGTAATCGTAATGCGATGCCCAGTTCTTGAATTGAGCCGCTGTCGACAATCGGTATTTCGGAATCGATGCCGGCTCGAAATCCGCAGCGCCGCCGTCGGCGTCGGTCAATCGCTTAACCAACCGGAATCCAATGTTATCGGGAGCATATGTCGGCGGGAGAGAACCGTAGTATCCGAACGAATACGGACGGTCCCGCCACGAGCCGCCCCCGGCGAGAACGAGGCGTCCCCGTCGGTTGCGAACGAATTCGGAGACATTTCCCGCCACGTTCAGGCATCCGTACGGACTGGCCCCGAACTCATAGCTATCGACCGGTTTTGGTCCCGAAGAGGCGAAGTTCGCGAGTTCCTCAATGGGATCGAATTGTCTGTTTCGGCCCCATGGCATCGTATCCCATCCCTCGTCGAACATTCCGTCGCGGGCGGCCTTTTCCCACTCGAAAATCGTGGGGAGGTCCTTACCAAGAAACCGGGCGTAAGCCATCGCCTCGTACCATGACACTCCGGTCACGGGATCGGATTCGTGACCGGAGGGGTAATTCTGGTCAGTCCAGCCGCGGGGAGCAGGTAGGCCGGTCTGATCGACGAACCGTTTTACCGCCTCGCTGAACTGAACGCGACGGTTTTCGACCTCAACATACCGAGGCCATAAGTCGGCGTTTGAGTATCCGCCTGCGAGTATGAACTTCCGGTACTGCGCGTTCGACACCTCGAACTTATCGATCAGGAAGTCCCCGAGGTTCACTGGTTTCTCGTAGGGACGCGTGTAGGACACGAGCCTGTATTCACCACCGGGCACGAGTGTCATTCCTTCAGGGATCTCCGCCGCCGGACGGAGTTTGACGTCGATCGACAGCGCGGGCGGTCCGATCAGGTCAGTGACATAATCCGGGAATCGGCCGGAGACACTTCGAACCATTGAGGCGTAACCGTCGAGTTCGACCCGTACCAGGTACTGTCCCCGCGCAATCTCCATCGACTCGATCGGTGTTTGGCCGATCTCGAACCAGTCCGAATATCGGTCGCCCGCTTTTTGGAACCGCCTCAGAAAGACCTTTGCCCCCGGCGGATCCGAATGAACGGTCAGAGTATCCGCAAAAAGCGGTTCAATCTTCTTGAGCTCCGGCGACTCGGGCAACTCGGGCCTGATCTTGACCGCCAGATCGTACGCGTCAAACGTCTTTCCCGCCGCCGCCAGCTCGGCGACCCGGTCGATCTCGTCGGCGGCTTTCCTTCCGGCCGAACCGGAAAGGGCCAAATATGCAAGAACGCCGGCGACAACCGCCAGGATCGTTAGCGCGCCGATCCATTTTCCGGCACCGATGCGAATCTGCAAGGCTGCAAACCTGCGGCTCTTCAGCGATTCGTTGAATCGCTGTTCTTCGGTCAATGAGCGCAGCGTGTCACGAATCGAGGCGGCCGATCGGGTTCGCGAGCTGGGATCACGTTGAAGCGCTTCGGTCAGAATCTCAGTCAGTTCGTCGGGGGCCCCGGTCAGTTCCACGGATTCAGTGAGAATGGCGGCGAAGATCTCGCCCAAGGAATTTCGAAGGAACGGGTTCCGACCGGTCAGCATTTCGAGCAGGCATACTCCAAGGCTCCAGACATCCGTCCGGGAATCCAAGGTTTCGCCGCGAACCTGTTCCGGGGACATGTACGCCGCGGTTCCCATCACAACACCCGGCTGGGATATGGTCGTCTGACGCCCGCCTGGTGTCTCGAGTTTAGCCAAGCCGAAATCGAGGACGATCGCGCGGCCGTCCTCAGCCATGATTACGTTCGACGGTTTGATGTCCCTGTGAACGACGCCGACCGAATGCGCGGCCGAAAGTGCGTCCGCGATCTGCGCCGCGATGCGGATCGATGTTTCGATATCGAGCGGGCCGCGCCGCAAGATCTCCGCGAGGGTTTCCCCGGCGACGAACTGCATCACGATGAACGGTGGGTCATGTGCGAGGTCGATGCGGTGAACCGTGCAGATGTTCGGATGCGAGAGCGCGGCCGCGGCCCGTGCCTCCCGTTTCAATCGCCCAATTCCCTCGGTCTCACCCCTTGCCGACGACGGAAGTATTTTTACGGCGACGTAGCGGTCAAGCTCCGGGTCGGACGCAAGATAAACCATACCCTGTCCGCCGGAACCCAGTGATCGGATAATTCGGAAACCGCCGACCGATTCGCCCGCCGCCAATACTCGATGCGGTTCGAGAACCTGGTCAGCGAATTGAGCAACGGCCGGCGACTCCAGGAATGCGGTGTCGAAAGACCGCAGTAGGGTTTCAACCCGCGCCTGCAGATTCTCGTCGCCCGCGCACACCCGCACAAGGAAATCCCTGCGCCTGCGCCCCTCGAGTTCGAGTGCCGCGTTGAAGATCTCCTTTATTCGCTCCCACTCGGGGCTGTTCTTCATCGGCTGAGTTCGTGGTGAAGCCAGGCTTTCGCCATGTTCCAATCGCGCTTGACCGTGGCGGGAGAAACAGAAAGGACTTCCGCCGTTTCGTCGATTGAAAGTCCGCTGAAGTACCTCAACTCGACAATCCTCGCCTGCTGCGGATCGACCTCGGCGAGTCGGGTCAGGACTTCGTCGAGAGCCAATAGATCAACATCGGAATCCCCCGCGGCCACGTAGACCGCCTCGTCGAGTGGGAGATCGTCGGCCGCACCGCCTCGCTTAGCGCGGTTCCTGGTTCGGGCGTAATCAACCAGAATCCGTCGCATGAAATTCGCGGCGATACCGAAAAAATGCGCCCGGCTTTGCCAGTCCACCCGCTGCTGCCCACGTAGTTTCAAATAGGCCTCGTTTACGAGCGCGGTAGTTTGCAACGTGTGGCCGCGCCGTTCGCGAAGAAGATAATGATGTGCTTGGCGCCGTAGTTCGCCATAGACGATCGGAAGCAGAGCATCGAGCGCGTCGCGTCGTCCATCACTCCATTCCTTCAGAAGCACGGTCAAGTCAGGCGAGTCGTTTGTCATCGAAAGTGCTTTGAAAATACGCCCGACCGTCCATCAAGTCAACTTTTTGGAGGAAATGTCCGGTCCTTTGAGCCGATTCTTCCCGATGTGTCGCGTTTTTACTTCCGAAGCCCGACAAAAGGGCGAGAAAAACGAACATTGAAAGGAGAAATCAGATATGAAAAACGCAATTTGCATGATCTTTACATTGTTGCTCCTGACGCTCGGAATGACGGCGTCGGCAACCGCGCAGAAGGGAAAACTTTTCAAAGGCGTCGATTGGTTGGAACTGTCCCGCGAGGTGAAGAGCGGCCGGATCAAGGTGGACCAGTCGGTAGTTGATATCGTCGAAAGCGCGTACGCCGCTGCGCCAGAGACCGAACCGAATGAAAACGCGGTATCGAACAATCTGACCGGAACTTGGTACTGTACAGTTCCCGGCCCGACGCCCGAAGCGACATTTTATGCCTATCAGACGTTCGGGCTTGGCGGAACGTTCGTTGAAACGTCCAGTCTGCTCGCAACATTGACCGAAGGTCCGGCGCAAGGAGTATGGGAACGTCGGTTTAACGGGAACATTTTGACGTTTGAACTCTTTGCCTTCGACCCCAGCACCGGAAGCCAGGTCGGAAGGGTGCGGGTCCGGAACTACATAACGATGGAAGACCGTGCGCATTTCGTCGCCAACAGCGTCGTCGATTTTATCGAACTTGACGGAACCGTGATTCCGAACATCGCCGCCGGACCATTTTACGGAGAGCGCGTTCAACTTCTCGGCCCCAGATAATTCGGGCCGGCAAGGGCAAGAAAGGCTGCCGCGGGGTCAAACCCGGCAGCCTTTCTTGTTCGCGACAGCGTCCTAACGCAACGGCCGCGGGTAAACGACCGGGCTCTTGTTGCCGCTTCTATCGACCGCGCGGACGCCGAAAAAGTAGTTGTCCTTCGACATTCCGGTCATGGTGAACGATTTCACGTTTCCGACCGATTTCGAGTTTGTCCAGGTCGGGCTGGTCGTGTCGCGCCAGACGATCTCGTAGCCGGCGAGGTCAGCGTCTGCGTTCGCCTCCCATTTCAGATCGGTGTCGTTCGTCAGCCGGCCCGTCGAGATCCCGACTCCCTTCGGCTTCGCGGGCGCGTTCGCAAGCGACGCCAGCGAGACCAGGTTCACCCGCGCGACGTTCGCGACGTATCGGAAGTCGACGAACTCCGGCGAGTCGCCGTAAAAAACTCCGCCTTCGGTCCGTACGTTTTGATGCTGGTGTGTGTAGTCCTCGTTTGGTTCTGTGAAGCGGACCGCCGCGAAGCCGCGTTCGAGAAACGGTATGTGATCGCCGCCGCGCCCGTAACGGTCGCGCCTGTAAACGATCCAGACGCTGAAGTTCTTCAAGTACTTGTCGGACTCTTCCTTGATGTAACGGCCAAGCTGACGCGACGGGGAATCGTTCTCGCCGCCAACGCTGCGCCGAATCGCGGCCTGCTGATCGGTCTCGTTCGACGGAACGCCTTCGGCGAAAACACGGACCTTGTTGCGGTCCGGCGAGTTCTTTTGGCTGAGGACGCCACCAATAATGTCGTTGGTGAACATTGCCTCGATATTCATGTTCGCCTTCTTGGCTTCTTCGGCGAAATGCGCGGCGCCGAGCAGGCCCTGCTCCTCGCCGGGAACCGTCATGAAAATGATCGTCGCATCGAATTTGCGCTTGCTCATGACACGCGCCAGCTCGATCACGGCCGCGGTTCCCGATGTGTCGTCGTTTGCGCCCGGCGCGTCGCATTTCGCGTCGGTCGGGGATCCGCACATCGAATCGTAATGGCCGGAAACGACATAGATGCGCGACGGATCGGTCGTGCCCTTGAGCCTGGCCACGACATTCGTCAGGTTCGTCGGTTCGGGAATCCGCGGCGCCTTCGGCTGCAGAAATGTCTGTTTCTCGACCGTCAGGCAACCGCCGCAGTCGGCCGATATCCTCTTGAATTCGCCGTAGATCCATTCACGCGCCGCCCCGATCCCGCGTTTCGGATCGTTCTGCTCGGAGAGAGTGTTCCGGGTGCCAAATGAAACGAGTTTGCGAATCGACGCCTCGATGTTCTTCGCCGAAACTTCGGCGATCATCTTCCGGATCTCGGGATTGGTCGAAGGCCTGCGTTTCTGTCCGTCCGAGACGCCGGATAGCAAGAGAATTAAGGCGATGCAATAGATCGGAAACTTCATATTTTTAGCGCTGCATGATCTCAAAACCGCTCAGCCGATTGCCGTCGGCCGAGAAGAGATAGCCGACAGCTTCGTCGGTCAGAAATTTGGGATCCGGATCGCCGACAAGGATAAAGCGCTCGTCGCGGCCGGTATGAACATTGACGCCGACCAGGCCCCTGCGGCTGAACGGCGCCGGCAGATCCGTGTAATAGTACATGTAATTGCCGCGAAGATCGGCGAGTCGCTTGCGTCGGAGCAGCAAATCCGACAGTTTTTCGATGCGCCGTACCGGATCGAAACGATCGATGAAACTTTCCTGAACATCCGCGCGCGACGGGACGATCCGGCCAAGCAGCGCGGTCCGGCGGATCTGGAGTCCCGAGATGCGGTTCGACAAACTCGTTGTCCGGGCGGCGATCCCGAAGACCGTCAACCGGTTCGAGACGTAATTCTCGGCCGCGTTCGAGGCTAAGGTCGTCAGTCCGAAGGAACCGAATCTGGTTTTCAGTCCCGACCATCGCAGGTTCAGCAACGAACGGGCAG
>JAKQII010000033.1 GCA_029557535.1 Acidobacteriota bacterium | reverse complement strand
GTCATGCCGGCTGCGGTGCAGACTATTCTGAACCAGCAGGGCTGGACGCCGACGTACAACGGCGCATGGGTCTTCGCGGATAGCAAGAATCGTTCGGCATGGGATAGAAAACCCGAATGGCTCGGTCGGTTCGGTTTTGCCTTGAAGATCGACGACAAGTCGTCGCTTCGCTTCGGCTGGGCCCGTTACAGCCAGCCTTCCGCACGTATCCGTGACCCGCTCGGCGATTTCGTCGAACAATATACCGGTTATTCAACGACGACATTTGTTTCGGCGGTGTCGAACGGGCAGCCGCTGGCGACGCTTGCGAATCCGTATCCGACGACGGCGGGCACGGGCTTCAACCCGGTTCTCTTGCCGACCGAACAAACGCTCGGCCGCTACACGAACATCGGGAACGCTGTCAATCTCGACCAGTACTACCAGAAGCCGCCGTTGAACGACAAGTACACGGTCTCCTTTCAGCGCGAGATCTGGAACAAGATGATCTTCTCGTTCGACTGGTTCCTTAATCTCGGAAATCGGCTTCCGGTGACGATCGACATCAATGCGTGGAACCCGCATTACACGTACAACACGCCGCGTTCGGTTTGGAATGTCAGCGTTACGAATCCGTTCAGGAATTACCTGACGCCGCAGACGTTCCCGGGCTCGCTCAGAAATTCGTCGACGGTGGCGATAACGCAGCTTCTGCGTCCGTATCCGCAGTACCAGGCGATCAACATGATCAACTCGGATCTGCGGAAGTCGAAGGTGCAGTCGTACAAGTTCCAGCTGCAGCAGCCGTATTACAAGGGCATGACCTTCACCGTGGCGTACGCATACAACGATGAATGGACAACCGAAGCATTCGACGACATCGCTCTGTATGACCGCGACTTTTCGTGGCGCCGGACAGATGCCGCCAAGCACCGGTTCACGAACACCATTTCGTGGGAGATTCCGTTCGGTCGCGGACGGCAATTCTTCACGAATGCGCCGAAGGTGCTTGATTACATCATCGGAGGCTGGCGTTTGACGAATCTGACCCGGTACTATTCGGGCCGTCTGCTCCAATTCACGGGCAGCATGATCGTCAACGGCGATCCGAAGATCAGCGGCACCGATCAAACGCAGAACCGCTGGTTCGATACGAGCGTCTTCAGCGCGGTGCCGGATCCGGGCTATCTCGTTCGCCGGACGAATCCCTACTACTTCGACGGACTTACCGGACCGTACACGTTCCAGACGGACGCGACGATGAGCAAGTCGTTCGCGATCCGCGAATCGATGAAGCTTGAGTTCCGTCTCGAGATGTACAACGTGACGAACCACGTCAACTGGGACAACCCGATCCTGACGTTCGGAAACGCGAACTTCGGCAAGGTCATCGCCAAGCGCTCCGCCTATACGGGTCGCGAGGTGCAATACGGACTCAGATTCGTTTTCTAAGGAAATCGAATCCGATCGATGAGGGAAGGAAGGTTGGTCACAGCCTTCCTTTCTTTTTTGGAGATATGAAGACTCTTTTCACATTGATCGCTTCGTTGATGATCGTTCTGCCCGTATCGGCACAGCGGGACGACTTTGATTCGCCGGTATTGTCGCCGTCATGGCAAACCGTCAGGAACCTCGGCGCGTCGCGCTGGAGCCTTACGGAACGCGCGGGATTCCTTCGCCTAAAGGGATCGACGGTCACCCTTGACGATACGGAGGTGCCGCCCGTTTACTTCGAGCGCAAGTCGCTTCCCAAGGACTTTGAGGCAACGGTTTCCCTGGATTTCGAACCCGGCAAACCCAACGAGACTGCCGGACTTGCGCTCCGTCTGAACGAACGGCAGCACTACGAATTCGGAGTCAGGAAGTCGGTTTCAGGCCGGGAGTTGTTCATCCGGCTTGTCACGGGCAGCAACCGCGGGATCTTGCGAACGTACCCGATACGGACGGGACCGGTCGCTCTTCGCATACGTGGCTTTGCGAAATACGTCCGCTTCTCTTTTTCGCAGAATGAGGCCGGCTTTCGTGAGATCGGCGGAGCGGAGACGAAGTTCCTCGAGGACCCAAACGGTTTGTTGAACGTCGGACTCGGCATATTCGCAAGCGGAAACGGGATCGAGAGCACCTCCCCCGCCGATTTCGACTGGTTCGGGTTCGACCCGAACCCGCGTGATCCCTACGCGGATCTGGTTGTGACCGATCCGTCGTTGCCCAAGGGCTATACGATCTTCTCGGTTCCGGCCGCTGAAAAAGGTCTCATCCAAAAGTATCCGTTCGTCTATTTGCCCGAATCTGTGGTTCCTGTTTCGATCGAACACCGAACGGCGGTCGTTTACGCCAGGTACGGAGACCGCGAGATGCACGCCGACGTGTTCCGCCCGAAAGCGAAGGGCAAGCGCCCGGCACTGATCATCGTCCATGGCGGCGCCTGGATCACCGGGCATTACACGATGGAGAACCCGCTCGCGATCGCGCTGGCAAAGCTCGGTTACGTCGCGGTCACGGTCGAGTACCGGCTCGCGAACGAGAAGAAATATCCGGCGCAGATCCATGATCTGAAGGCTGCAGTGCGCTGGCTGCGGGCGAACGCGAAATCTCTTGGGATAGATCCGGAGCGGATCGGCGCGGCCGGAGCATCCGCCGGCGGACACCTCGTGGCGCTTTTGGGAGCGACTAACGAGATGAAGGAATTCGAAGGAGAGGGCGGAAACGCGGGGTTTTCGAGCCGCGTGCAATCGGTGATCGATATCGACGGAACCGCAACGTTCGTCGATCCGGGCAACATCGAAAAAGAGATCAAGGGTCCGTGGGACACGAACACGAAACTTACCGGCTTCACTTACGCGGAAAACCCCGAGATCTGGAAGAACGCGTCGCCGATCACCCATGTGAACGTGAAGAGCGCACCGACGCTGTTTCTCAACAGCAGCTCGAACCGGCCGTTTCAGCAGCGCGAGGAAATGGCCGCGAAACTGAACGCCCTCGGGATCGCTTCTGAGATCGTCGTCGTTCCGGACACGCCCCATCCGTTCTGGCTATTCCGACCGTGGTTCGACACAACGGTCGGAGAAATCGACAGATTCTTCAGGAAGACGATGGGAAACAGAAAGTGATTTGCGATTTTCGATTTGCAATTTGCAATTGAACAATCAGCATCGGGCCCAGCCGTCAGCCGGTTCTTCCAATCGCAAATTGCAAATCGAAAATCGCAAATCTCCTGCCTATTGTCTATTTGCTCGTAATGATCTTGGCGATCGTCTGGAGCTGCATATTCGATGTTCCTTCGTAAATCGCGCCGATCTTCGAATCGCGCCAGAACTTCTCGACCGGATAATCCTTGACATATCCGTATCCGCCGTACAGCTCGATCGCCTTCGAAGAGACCTTTTCGGCGACGCGCGATGTGTAAAGCTTCGCGATCGCCGCTTCTTTCAAGAACGGCTTCCCGGCATCCTTCAAACGCGCGGCATTGTAGGTCACGAGACGCGCCGCCTCGATTTCGACCGCCATTTCCGCAAGCTGGAACTGAACCGCCTGGAAACTCTGGATCGATTGGCCGAACTGTTCGCGTTCGGCGGTGTACTTGAGCGCGCATTCGTACGCGCCCTGAGCGATCCCGAGCATCTGCGCGGCGATGCCGATCCGACCTTCGTTCAATGTCTCAATCGAGACCTTGTAGCCTTTTCCGACCTCGCCGAGGACGTTTTCTTTCGGAACTTTGCAGTTCTCCATGATAAGTTCCGTCGTCGAACTCGCGCGGATCCCGAGCTTGTCTTCCTTCTTGCCGACCGTGAAACCTTCAAATCCCTTTTCGACAATAAAGGCCGTGATGCCGCGGTAGCCGGCTTCAAAGTTGATGTTCGCGAAAACGATGAAGATCTCGGCCTCGTTGCCGTTCGTGATCCACAGTTTCTGGCCGTTGAGTTCCCAGTGATCACCCATATCGGCCGCTTTCGTTTTGAGCGCAAACGCGTCCGATCCGGATCCTGCTTCGCTCAGCGCGTACGCGCCGACCCGGCCCGAGGCCATCTGCGGCAGATACTTCTTTTTGATCTCATCGCTTCCCCAACGCATGAACGCGTTCGTGCAGAGCGTGTTGTGAACGTCGACAAAGACCGAGACGCTGGCGTCGACGCGCGCCAGTTCCTCGATCGCGAGGATCGCGTTGAAGATCGTCGATCCTGCGCCGCCGTATTCTTCAGGCGATTCGATCGCCATCAGTCCGAGTTCGAAACACTGTTTGATGAGGTCCGGGTCGAGTTTCGAAGCGTGCTCCATGGACTCGACTCGCGGGCGGACTTCGCCCTCCGCGAATTCGCGGACTGAAGCTCTGAAAAGTTCTTCCTCTTCCGAAAGATCGGTCAACGCCGGTGTGTATTCTTCACGTGATAATTGAGTTGCGCTCATGATCAAATTCCTTTTCGATAGTTGGTTTGAATAAGTTGAATTAACCCAGATCAAGCGTTAGAGATCTTTGCCCCCGAATTCTCGCGAATCAACCCGAATTTACGCGTGACCAACCAAGTAGCAATGATCGAGCAGCGGCCTCATAAGCAGCGATCAGTCAACGTCTACTGAATCGTAACGGGCAAGTTGTCTGCCTTATTCGCGATCATTCGCGCAGATTCGCGGGCCGAAATTTTCTTCCAATGCGTAATCTGGGATTAATTACACCATAAGAAACGGCGCGTCTCAAGCGATGGCGGACGCCGAAAAAAGACGGCCGTGCGACCGTCTTCAATCAAACTGACCTCCCATCTGGTTTAGTTTACTGAGCGAGGAATCGCCTGATTCCGGCGAACGTGTCGCGCCAACCACGATCGCAGGCTGCGAAGAAATCGTCGGCGATCGGGTCGCACGGGAAGCCGTCCTGAATTACGCGCAGGATCGCGCCGTCACCGGTCGGTTCAATCACAAACTCCGTCGTCATGCGGGCGTCGAACGGCGGCTTGCCGGCACGGGCATAATACTTCGCGTCATCGAAAAAGATCCGCCGCGGCGGCTCGAATGTGCGGATGACGAACGACGACACGTAATCCGGCGCATCGTAATCGTCGCCCCAACTTGCAGACCAAATCCCGCCAGTTTCCGGTATTACGATCGCCCGCGAAGCGCCCCACCATCCGCAGATCGCGGTCGGGGTCACAAGGATCTCAAACAGCCGCTCGGGCGTTGCCGAGAACGATTCTTCATGTACATGACGTCGTGTTTTGGGTTCCATCAGATCTACTCAAGCCTGGAAAGCTCCATCTCCATGAATTTCATCCACGTTTTCCCCTGATCGCGGGAGAATTCGCCGACCTCGCGCCAGATCCCCTTTTCATCAACCCTGATCGTAAATTTGATCTTCGATCCCGACTCGGGGACGTCGAAGCCCCAGACGATAGTCTTGCCCGATATCTCGAGGTCCGTAACCCCCTCGGCGCCGGTCTCCGCCTTGTAATACCTGAATCTTATCCGGTCGCTTTCGGGATCATAGCTGAAAATCCCATATGCCTGATGTGTCGGAATTTCTGCGCCGGTCCTCGGATCCTTCGAGGCGCCGAAGCCATCGACGACGGCGATGCGCCCGCCCAGCTTCGGCTGAAAGTTCTCGGTGATCGTCGATTCTTTCCGGCCTTCGCGCGTCATGACCCAACCGCGCCCCGACCACTTGCCATGCAAGAACTCTATGCTTTTCATCGCCGCCGACCGCTTCGATTCGATGTCGTTACCCACCGTTTTGTTTTCCTGTGCGGCGACCGGCATCGTGCAGATTGCAAACACGAATGCCGTATGCGCCGCGATCAGATATTTCCTCAAGTTCATGTTCTCCTCCGCAAACATTCTCCGACATTCCGAGATGAGATATCTTGTATTTTTGCGACATCCTTACTTGAGGATCGTCGAATGATCCGTACGGGCGAGCCGCTCCTCGAATTCCCGCGGCCGGTCGCCCGTAAGCGCCGCCAGTTCCCTTGCCAGATGCGCCTGGTCCGTAAACCCGAGCTCCGCCGCGCGCTGCGCCCAACTGATGTCGGAATCGAGGAGGCTGATCCCGGTCGCGCGCAGACGGCAGAATCTCGCGAATTGCTTCGGAGTGAGTCCCGAAGCCGATCGGAAGCGTCTGGTCAATTGCCTGGGACTCAGCCCCACCAGGTTCGCGACTTCCGACACCTTGATTTCCCCGGCAGACCCGGCGATCGACCGAACGGCGCCGGAAACGACCGGATCGGCCGTTGACGAATCGATCCCGAGTTTCTCGAATCGACTCACCAGAACAGCTGCGAAATCCTCAAAGCACTTGACCCGCGGATCGGCAAGACCGGTCGTCAGTTTCGGAAATCTGTTGAGGACCGGCCCCGTTTTCAACGATTCGGGCGGGCAGCCGAAAACCGCGCGGGCCGCTGCCGGCGATATCTTCACTCCCCAGTGACAGTCGGCTCCGTCGACGATCGTGCGAAACGGCTCGGTATCAAGTCCTTTGATCAACGTTGCGCGTTCGCTGGAAGCCCTGTTGAACCTGCAGAGGATCGAGATGCAGCCGTCCGGGATGACGACATGCGGGATCTTTTCGCCACCGGAGCCATTCGCGACGAATTCGAAGAAACAGCTTATTATCCCCGACAGGCTGGTCGGCGGCGCCAATTCGCGATATCTGAATCTCGGTATTCGGTCGTCCATAAGGTGCTTGGATCCGCAATCGTCCCCGACCGCGTCAAGATGCAAGTTTCTTGAGAACCTTCTCGATCCGTTTCTTTTTCGCCTCGGTCTTCATCTCGCCGACGCGGCGCCTGAGGATGTTGACGAACGGCCCGGCGCCGAGCGCTCGGATCGCGTCGATTCCGCGTTCGGCATACATTGGGAGTTGGTTAGGCGGACATTCCTCAAACTGTTCCAACAGCATCGGAGCGACACCCGGATCACTCGCCGAAAGCTTGAAAAGGATCGAGACGAAATGGTCGCGGGTGATCACTGAACCCGAATTCGCGATCGCCCGGAGTTCGTCGAGCCGGGCCGCCACCTCGTCCGGGCAATATTCAGTGATCGCGTCGACCGCGGTCATCGCGCCCCAGACGATCCGGTTGCTTTTGTGCCGCAGAAGTTCGAGGAACGGTTCGATTTGCGTGGCGGCGAGCTCCGGCTTCCGTTCGGCCACTTCGTAAAGCACCTTTATCGCGTCCGAGGCGATCTCTTTGCGGGAAACAGCTGTCGCAAGCTCCGACACCGCCGCCGTATCGGACGCCGCGACTATCCTTTCTGCTAGCTCAACGTTCGCCGCTTCGTCCCGCCGATCGCGATTGGCAAGAAGGAATTCGATTGGGTCAATCTTAGACATCGATCAAAGACAATCGAAGACTCAGCCAGAAAAATCGAAGCGGCACTCGCAACCAACCGGCCGCGGCTGATCTCATGGATTCACGCCGAATAGCGGTCGGCATACGGCACGCGTTTACCCTTCTCGACGAAATCCCGCATTACTCTCAGGTATAGCGCCCAACAGAACGACGAATTGCGAAAATGCGCGCTCGCCTCGGCCCAGCCGGAATGTCTGAAGCAAAGGAGCGTCGTCCCGTCGGCATTTTCAGAAAGCGAAAATCCGACCTTTGTTCCGATCCAATCGTCGAGCGCCTCGGTGATCGTCAATTCAAATTCCCGCGGAGCATCGCATTTCGTGACCTCGGCACGCCAGACGTATTCGGGCGTGAACTCCAGAACGTATTCCGTCCCCACCTCGGGGATTCCGCTTGACCTCGCGGTCCACCACTCGTCGAGCCCGGCCGGGGTCGCGACCGCGTCGAACACTTTCGCTGCCGGAGTCCTGACGGTCATATCGTGAAAAATATCGGCCATTTTTTCCTCCCCTCATCATACGCGGCCAATCGCTGAATCGTTTCCGTTTTCGTGTTGATTGCGGAGTTACCGCAAGTGGGTTAGCATCGAGTTTACTCTTGAGATGAGCGCCACAAATCCGACCGAAAACGCGAATCAGGTTTCAAAACACCTTAACCGCCTGAAGATCGCGGCGGTCGTCCTGACGTCGATCGGAATCTGCCTTTTCCTCTACTTCATTTACGCGGTCGGCGTCCGCGAGATCATCGCCGGGATCGGACGTATCGGATTCGAGGGCTTCGCGGTCGTTCTTTTCATCTACTTTTTGCGAATGATCATTCGCGGCTGGTCGTGGGGACTTGCGGTCCACGAGCCCTATTCTCTCAGCCTTCGCGATACCGTACCGGCGGTGATCATCGGTGAGGCGCTGAGCAGCATCATCCCCCTCGGTTTCGTTGTTTCTGGAACATCAAAGGCGGTCGCGGTAAAACGGCGCGTCCCGCTCGTCGTTGGACTGTCGTCGATCGCGACCGAGAACCTTATCTACTCGTTCGCAACCGGGATCTTCGTGGCGATCGGCGGGATCGCGTTTCTCCGGTCCTTCGATCTGGCGGACGGTTGGAAACTGACGATCGACATCATGCTCGGCGTGATTTTTCTGCTTCTGTTCCTCGGAGTGCTCATGGTCATCCGGCAATGGCACTTCGCATCGGCAACCTGCGACTGGCTTTACGATCGCGGACACCTGAAAGGGCTGCTCGAGCACGGTCGGCTTCAGGCACGTCTTTTCGAGAACCTGATCTACGGTTTTTACCGGCGCTATCCGCAAAGGTTTCTTCCGATCCTTGGCGGCCAGGTCATCTTTCACGCGCTCGGCGTCAGCGAAGTGATGTATCTCCTCTGGAAACTCGGAGAAACGCCGAGCGCCTTCAGCGCGATGCTTCTTGAGTCCGTCAGCCGACTGATCACGATCGTTTTCAAACTGGTGCCGTTCCTGATCGGAGTCGACGAAGCGGGCGCGCAATTCGTCACCGACGCGCTGGCGATCGGAACGGCGGTCGGCGTGACGCTCGCGATCATCCGAAAGGGCCGGATACTCTTCTGGGCGGTCGTTGGGGTCCTGCTGATCGTCAAACGCGGCCTCTCGCTGGCGGAGATCCGGAACATCGTCCTCCCGAAAGCACACGAATGATCGACCGAATCAATGGCGAAAAGCTTGTCAACCCTGATCGCCGTTCTTTATACTTATCAAGCGTCGGTATTACCGTCGCCGGGAGTTTGAATTGAAACCGAAAACACATCAGGGAATGCTCGGAGCGAAGGGTTTCCGATTCGCGATCGTGGCTGCCCGCTGGAATGATTTCCTGACGTCGAAACTGGTCGAAGGCGCGCTCGACGCGCTTGAGCGGCTTGGTTGCGACGAAACGGATGTTGAGATCTTTAAGGTACCCGGATCGTTTGAGATTCCTTTGACGGCGCGAAAGATCGCAGAAGGACGTCGTTTCGACGCTGTGATCTGCCTCGGGGCGGTGATCCGCGGTGAAACTCCGCACTTCGACTACGTCGCCGGCGAAGCGGCGAAAGGAACCGCCCAGGCGGCGATGCAGACGGGCGTTCCGGTGATGTTCGGAATCGTCACTGCCGACACGCTCGATCAGGCTATCAACCGGGCCGGCGTCAAATCAGGAAACAAGGGCTTTGAGGCCGCGATGGCGGCGGTCGAACTCGTCAACCTGTACAAGGCGATCGACGGGGGCGAATCAACTGCGGAATCGAAAGGAAAAGCGTTTCCGCATGTTGTTTGACAAGAATTATGGGAACACGGCGCAAGGCGCGTGAATGTGCTCTTCAAATGCTGTTCGCGGCAGACGTCTCGAAGGTTTCGGGGCTTGAGCTGGCGCACGCCTACTGGAACGAGGTCGGGGAACCCGAATCGGACGAGACTCTCCGTGACTTTTCGAACCGACTTGCGATCGGGACACTCGAGAACCTCGGCACGGTGGACGATCGGATCCGAACCCGAGCCGAGCACTGGCGCATCGAAAGGATGGCGATCGTCGATCGGAACGTTTTGCGTCTCGCGGTTTACGAGTTCCTTTTCGAGGACACGCCGCACACGGTCGTGATCAACGAGGCGCTGGAAATTGCCCGCCGCTTTTCCACGTTCGAGGCGACGCAGTTCATCAACGGCATCCTGGATGCCATCAAGCAGGATCTTGAGAAAGCGGCCAAACCCGGGCCTGACAACGATTCAACGAGCGAAAAGACCCACGTTTCCTCGGTTTAGGACAAACCGACCGAATGAACGAATTTCGCCAAAATCTTCTGAGAGAGTTCATCGAGCCTCTCGAACAAATCCAAACAGCAGTTTCGACAGATTTTTCTGACTCCGTACGACGCGAGGCCTTCCGGATCGTACATTCGGTCAAAGGTTGCTCCAGAACGTTCGGACTGATTCGGTGCGCCGAACTCGCGTCGGAACTCGAGTCCATGCTCGCGGACGACGACTTTTCATCGGCCGACAATTCGCCGGCGGTTTCAGAGCGGCTTGGATTGCTCGTCGAAGCGATCAAGCGCCCGAACGGCCACGCAAGCCTGAATCGCCGTGCGTCGGTTTCGGCGATGGTCCCGAACACCCACACGGTCTTTGGCCGGATCAGTTCCGAGGTCTACGAACAACTGACGGAACGCGAGCGCGCGTCGATCATCTCCGCATTGCGCCGCGGGCGCCGGATCTTCAGCCTGTCAGCAACTGCGGGGGACGGACGGTTCGCGGAGGATTTCGGCACGATACGCGACCGCGTTTCCCGCGCGGGTGAGATCATCGCGGTACTGCCCGGTTCAAAGACCGAAACAGGCTCGACTGCCATTCAGATCCTGGCGTCAACGCCCGACGGGGATCCGACCGATGTCCCGGGCGCCGAAGAGCTGAATATCGACATCCCGGACCGGGATCTGAGTGAGCTCGCCGGCGAGATCGCGAGCCATGTTTCGCGCGTGGCCGATGAAGCGTCAAAGAAAGTGAGTCTCGGCATCGTTTGCGGAGACGTCGAGCTCGGCACGCTCACCAAACCCGTTTTCGAAATTCTTCTTCACCTGACTTCGAACGCGGTCGATCATGGCTTTGACAAATCAGGCAAGATCGACCTTTCTATTCTGAGCCGCGGGGACGGGATCGAGATATCGGTCGCGGACGACGGCGTCGGCATTGAATCGGTCTATTCCGACTCTCTATCCGCCGAACGCGAGATCTTCGATCCGGGTTTCTCGACACTCAGCGAGTCCGGTCCGAATTCGGGCCGAGGTTACGGGCTTTATGCAGTGAAGACCGAAATCGACAAGCTGAACGGCAAAATCCGCGTCGAAAGCCGTAAAGACGTGGGAACGCGATTCGTCGTCACGATTCCCGGATAGTCTATGCTGAAAGTCATTTCCGCCATCATCTTTGTCATCGCGTTTTGCGCTGCCGTTCCCGCGGACGCGCAGGATCTTCCCGACGAGATACGCGGATACAAGGTCCACGAGGCGAACGTCGTCGTAACGAACCGCCGCGATCCGGTTGGCGACCGAGAACCGGACGCGATCGTTCGGGTGGGCGATCCGGTAATCGCGGACACATCGCTCAAAGGACTGACGATCGAAGTAACCTGCGATCTGGAAACGCTGGGCAACAGCGGTTCGGTAGATTTTCTTCTCTTCAAGGACGTTAGGGTCAACGGCATGGCCGTCGCGATCGACGAGTACAACTACGGATTCGACTTCAAGAAGAAAACAACCGTCGTACTGCCGCGGCCGGTTTCCGTCTTTGTGGGAACGCTTCAATCGCTCAAGGGCGCACTCGGCGAGATCCGCGATTCGAAACCCGAATGGGAGGTCACCGGAACGGTCTTCGTCTTCGGCAAGTTCAAGAAATGGGGAATGAAGTTCAAACGCGTCGTCCCCGTCGAGATCAGGCTTACCGTCCAGAACCCGATCCGCTCGCGCAAGATATTTTTTGATCAGTGAGCGGTGAGCGGTGAGCAGTGGTCGGTGAGCGGTGAGCGGCGAGCGGTGAGCAGTGAGCGGTGAGCGGTGAGCGGTGAACGGTGAGCAGTGAGCGGTGAGCGGCGAGCGGCGAGCGGTGGACAGGGGTCAGTGGTCGGTGAGCGGTGAGCGGTGAGCGGTGAGCGGTGAGCGGTGAGCGGTGAGCGGTGAGCAGTGAGCAGTGAGCGGTGAGCAGTATCAGATACTTGCGATTTCCAATTTGCGATTTGCGACCGTCCGACGCCAATCTCCTGCTCACTGCTCACTGCTCACTGACCACCGCTCACCGCTCACCGCTCACCGCTCACCGCTCACCGCTAACCGCTCACCGCTCACCGCTCACCGCTCACCGCTC
>JAKQII010000019.1 GCA_029557535.1 Acidobacteriota bacterium | reverse complement strand
CGGGGAACCGACGGCAACGCAGCCTGGTGAAAGACGACGTCGACCCCTTCGAGCGCGCGCCGTACCGCGGCGTCATCGTTGATGTCACCCTTGACGAGTTCGAAGTCACCCGGTATTTCGTCCAGATTCTCTTGGAAACCAGTCACGAAGTTGTCGATGATCACGACCTTCGCGCCCTGCGCGATGAGCCCGTCGGCGAGATTCGAGCCGATGAATCCGGCGCCTCCGGTTACCAGACATTTGGTTGTAAGTGCCATAAACGTAAAAGTTAGAAAACCCAGATTACCATACAAATCCCGGGCAAATGAAAAGAGGGACGTAACGCCCCTCCTTCTAAATAGTATCTGATGCCGTCTATCGGCCGACGCCGACATATTCGAAACCCAACGACCGCATGTCGTTCGGTTCATAAACGTTCCTCAGATCGGCGATCTTCGGCGCTTTCAGAAGTCCCTTGACCTTTTCCATGTCGAGTGCGCGGAACTGGTTCCACTCGGTAACGATCACTAGAGCGTCCGCTCCGTTTATCGCATCGTATTCATCCGTCGCGTATTCGATGTCGGGAAGTGCGTGTTTGGCCTCGTCCATCGCTACCGGATCGAATGCGCGAATCGTGGCTCCGAGTTTCTGCATGCCGCGGATGATGTCTGTCGCCGGCGATTCACGCATATCATCGGTCTCCGGTTTGAACGAGAGTCCGAGCACTCCGATCCGCTTGCCATTCAGGTCACCGACGAGCTTCTGGATCTTGGGGATCATCATTTCGCGCTGACGGTCGTTTGCAGCGATCACCGCGTCGACAACCGACGTCTCGACACCGAACCGGTCGCCGACCTTGGTGAACGCCTTCGTGTCTTTCGGGAAGCACGAGCCGCCGTAACCCGGTCCCGGATGCAGGAATTTGCGCCCGATGCGGTTGTCCATTCCCATGCCTTTGGCGACATCATGGACGTCGCAACCGATCGCGTCGCAAAGGTTCGCGATCTCGTTGATGAAGGTGATCTTGGTCGCGAGGAAAGCGTTCGCCGCGTATTTGATAAGCTCGGCCGCCTCGAGCGAAGTGATGACGATCGGCGTCTCGATCAGGTAGAGCGGACGATAAAGGTCCTTCATGATAGCGATCGCGTCCGGCTCGTTCGATCCGACGACGACGCGGTCGGGCCGCATGAAATCATCGATGGCGGCGCCCTCGCGAAGGAATTCCGGGTTCGAGGCAACGCCAAAGTTCGTTTTCGTTACCTGGTTCTCGGTGACGAATTCGCGGAGCCACTGGCCGGTGCCGACGGGCACAGTCGATTTGGTCACGAGCACCTTATAGCCATTCATGGCCTTCGCGATGTCAAGGGCCGCCTGCCGGTAAAAACTCATGTCCGGCGAACCGTCTTCCTTCGGCGGCGTACCGACGGCGAGGAACACTACGAGAGCCTGTTCGACGGCCGATCTGATATCGGTTGTGAAATGAAGGCGCCCGGCCTTGAAGTTTTTCTCGACGATCGTATCGAGTCCCGGCTCGTAAATCGGCATGACGTTTTTCTGCAGGCCCTCGATCTTCTTCGCGTCGACATCAACGCAGGTGACCTCAACCCCGAACTCCGCAAAACACGCGCCGGTCACGAGCCCCACGTAACCTGTTCCGATAACTGCAATATGCATAAACTAATGAATACCTTCCGGTTTCTTATATTGTTAAATAATTCACAAATTGGCGCAAAGCAATGCGGGCCAAGTTGTCGTCAACGTGACCCGCATTACTGTTCTTTGAAATTACTGGACCTACGGTTAGCGAACAGTACTGACTACAGTCGTTCCGCCGCCGCCCTGATCACCGCTGGTGCCGCCGAGGATGATTGCCGCACCAACACCGCCGGCTGCCGCAAGGAGAATTGCGACCAACGGAAGCGTGCCGATCGAAGCGGTCGGAACGCCCGGGCCCGGACGGACACACGGCTGGCAGCCTTGCTGCGAAATGTTTCCTTCGATCGCGTCCGTACCGGCAGCGACCTGACGGTCGTTCGAGCCGTTGCGCAAGGTCACGAGGCCGCTGAACGTGTCGACGTGCGTATGCGAGCACTCGACCTGTACTTCAAAATTGTTCGCCTGTCCGGCGTCGCCGATAACCGTTCCGTTCTTCGTGCTGATCGAAGCGGCAACCCCTGCTGAGTTCGCGACACGAACCTTGCCTTCGTTCAGGATGCCGGTGATCCCGGTTTCGCTGAAGCGAAGCGTAAGACTCGAATTGGCCGACAATTCAACTCGGCCCGTTTTGCCGAGGCTGACCGTCGCCGTCGAAGCGTCGCCGGTGGTGATCATGCTGCCGGAAACAACGGTCGAACCCGAAACGACCTTCTGTCCATTGACACTGACGTCGCCGCTCGCGGTGATCTCGCCGCTAATGTCTTTCGGAAGAGCCAAAACGGCCATCGAATAAACGCAAAAGACGGCAATGGCGGTAAGCAGGGTAACTGATTTGTTAACCAAGTTCTTGCTGAGCATCTAAAAAAATCCTCCTAATTCAATCTTCAATAGAAAGCGCCTGCCCCAAGCGGGGAGGAACGCAAGGCCGCGTTACCGGCTCGGGCTGACGACCGTACCGCCACCGCCGACCGAAACGCGGTTGTTGTCGCTTGTTGCTGCAATAACGATGCCGGCAACCGCTCCGCCAAAAATCGCCGCCCACAGCCACCAGGCTGCGCCGCCGTCCTTATCGTCGTCATCGTCGTCCTGCGACTTTCCGGTCGATACAGACTTTCCGGCCGGAACGTTCGTGGTTCCTTCCGGTGTATGGATGCTCACTGATTCCTTCGCGCCGAGAACGGTAACTTTGCCGTTCGCGAGGTCGCCGGAAATCCCGTTTTCGTTGAAATTCAATGTGATCGTGGAATTCGGTGCGAGTTCGATCTTTCCAAGTTTGCCGACGCTGATGATCGCTGACGCCGTTTCAGGAGTCGTGATCGTGCTGGCCGAGAAAATTGTGCGGCCGCTTTGAGCGTCCTGTCCGTTCACGGATACGCTAGCCGATTTTCCGGAAACCAAAAGCTCGCCGGCGATCTTGTCGGAACCCGCCAAGGCCACCATTGAGTAGGCTGCATAGACTGCAACAATCAAGCACGTCGAAAGTGCTTTACGAATCAGTGTTTTGCTGTTCATAGTTCTCCTGTGTATCCCGTTAAGTCAATAATTTCAAAAAGATCAGACCTTTAGCTTTTTAACACGAATCATTTTTCTGTGTCAACGGAATTTGGGTTGCGACAGAAAAATCTCGGACTATCCCGGACGAACGCCAAGACAGCGTAAAAAGCCGATTTGCAATCGTTTATAACATACAAGTAAGCGATTTGGAAATTGTTATTTCAATATTTTCGGGCAAGCTCGGCGGTTTCCGAAGCGAACCGATGCTTCGGTTCGTCGCGCGACCGATGAGTCTCGTCTGCACGAAAAGCTGGCCGTAAATAAAAAGCGCCTTGATGCGACCGGCGGATTGCGTTAGATTACGGATTAGCCAGTTTCCCAAAGGACAAAATTGCCGGAATTCGGTTGATCAGAAATCAGAGGTCATCCCAAATGTTTAAGCACATCAGTTTGTTCAGATTTGCTACCAAGTGGCTTCGGGTCGGAGCCTTTTTCGCATTCGTTTCGGTTGCGTTTTTGGTCGGCGCGGACCGTCTCGTGAACAGCCAATCGCAACAGAGCGCCGATTACGATAAATGGATTTCCGAATCGTACGATTTCAGATTCGGGGCCGATAAACGATTTAGCCCGGGAAACGCCGATTCTTTCGACGGTAAGTTCATTCCCGGCGATAACTTCATTTCCGCCGCCCGCTGCGCCGCGTGTCATACGGATGTTCATCCTCAATGGTCGCAGTCCGCCCACCGGAACTCATTCCGCGAGCCCTTCTATCAGAAGAACGTCACTGACTTGATTCAACAAAAGAACATCGCGTTTACGCGGCACTGCGAATCCTGTCACAATCCCGCGGCGCTGTTTTCCGGGGCGTTGACCGACAATCCGCGGTTCAAGAAACGTCCATTCGACGAGGAAGGAGTTTCATGCATCGTCTGCCACTCGATCGAATCCGTTGATGGCCGCGGGATCGGCGGCTATGTCATGGGAAAGCCGGCACTGCTTCAACGGGCGGATGGCTCAAAGGTACTGCAGGCGACCGACCAGGAGATCTTGAACAACGTCGCGGATCACAAGCGCGCAATGATGCGGGATCTTCTGAAGACTCCCGAATTCTGCGGCGCGTGCCACAAATCGCAGGTGCCGCGCGAACTGAACGACTACAAGTTTCTTCGTGCATTCGCCGTCGCCGACGAGTTGCAGATGTCTTCCTTTTCAAAGGAATCGCCGCATCCGTTCTATGTTCGAAACAAAGAGACCTGCAACACCTGCCATATGAAGGACGTACCGACGAAACGCTTTGACGTTTCGGCGAAAGACGGCACGATCGCGTCGCACCGGTGGGCGGCGGCGAATACCGCAATCCCGACGTTCTACGGTTACAAGGAGCAGCTTGACGAGGTTGTCGAGTTTCTTCAGGACGACAAGTTGGGGGTCGACATATTCGCACTGCACGTGAAACAGGAAGGGAAGTCGCGTGAAAAGCTTGTCGCTCCGATCGACCGGAAAAACTTCAGGATCAGCGGCGGTGATACGCTTACGGCTGACGTTATCGTCACCAACAAGAACATCGGCCACGGGTTTCCCCCTGAATTGAGGGATTTTTACGAGGCCTATGTCGAATTTACGGTCGCCGACGAAAAGGGTGAGGTTCTCTTCAAGTCGGGTTTCATCAAGCCTTCCGGCGAACTCGACGAGCGCGCGCATGCCTATAAGACATATCTGGTGTTCCCGGACGGATCGCTCAACGATCTGCATCACATCTGGCGCACGAAAGTCGTGGCGCAGAACCTCGGGATCGGATCGGGAAGGTCCGATCTGGCCCGCTACAAGTTCACGCTTCCGCCGAATGTTTCCGGCGTGATCAAAATGAGCGCGAAACTGCAGTATCGCCGGTTCACGAGGGTGTTCAGCGATTACGTTCTGGGACGCTCTGTCGATTATCCGGTCGTTCTGCTCGCCAAATCCGAACGGGCGCTCCAGATCGGGACGGAGAACAAGGGTACAGCGCCCGAATCGAAAACCGCCGATTGGCGCCGCTGGAACAATTACGGGATCTCGTTGCTCGATCAGCGCCAGTTCCCGCAAGCGGCGGACGCTTTCGATGAAGTCATAGATTCCAACTTCAAGGAGTACCAGCCGTTCGCCTTGACAAACAAAGCGCTCGCGCTGATGGAAATGGGCGGATGGAAGGAGGCCGAGAAACTGGTCGACAAGGCGATCGCTATCGATGCGAACAATTTGCGCGCGATCTTTCAGGCCGGTCGGATCGATCGCGTTCTGAGTCGGCTCGAAGCGGCCGAGGCGAACTTCAAAAAGGTTCTCGAAAAATACCCGCGCGACCGGATGACGCTTCAGCAGTTAGGCGAGTTGGCAAAGATCAAGGCCGATACGGTCCCGGCGTCCGAGCGTCGCGCCGAGTTGAACATTGCGCGCTCCTTTTACGATCAGATCCTCGCGATCGATCCTGAGGACGTCGGGGCGCATTACAACATGATGATCATCTATCAAAAACTCGGAATGCGCGAAGAAGCCAGACTCGAAGCGAAGATCTTTCAGGATCTCAAGGACGACCAGCAAGTTACGTCGATTGCGAGCAACTTTTTGCAGACGAATTGGAACATAGGTAACGAATCGTTGCCGTTCCATTCGCACGAACTCGAGCCGTTTCAGTTGGCTTGGCAAAAGATGGATTATCTGGCAATGTTGAACTGATCGCCGGAGAGTGTTTTGTCATGATGCGAACTGTTTCCAAGCTCGTAATTGTTGTGATCGTTGTTGTTGTCGGAACGGTGTTCGTAGCCGGCCCGGCCTTCGCCGAAACCGACGCCGTTTCGTCGGCCACGTCCGGAACGGCAACCAGGAATCTGTACTTGAGCAACTGCGCCCGTTGTCACGGAGCCGACGGACAGGGCGATACTGAAAGCGGGCGTTTGTACGACGTTCCCGATATTTCAGGCGGACGGCTCCGTCGGAAAAGCAGCGCGAAGCTCACGACGGTGGTCATGCGCGGCGGCAAGTCGATGCCGGCGTTCAGCAAGAAACTCACTCGAAAGCAGATCGCTTCAATAGTCGGGTACATCCGGGGGCTCTGATCCGGGATCATACGGCCCGATCGATGGCTCCGGACATTTAGAAAAGGGCAGCGTTTGTGCTCTTTTTCTCCGCGCGGTTTTGAGAAACGTGAAGTCAGTTCCGATCCTTCTCGCTTTGGCTCTCGCCGTAGCTTCGCTGGCGTTGCGCGCGCAAACACCCACGCCGACGCCGGAGACGACCGGCAAGTCATACGATCTCACCGAGATCAAGCGGCCGCTCACCTCGGCGCCGCAATACCCGTCTCCGGTCAACTTCACAGACGTTTCCGGTCAAACCAAGATCGGTTTCCGTCATATGGCATCGCAAACGTCGCTGAAGTTTTTGCCGGAGACGATGGGTGGTGGGGTCGCGCTGATAGACGTCGACAACGACGGTTTGCTCGACATCTTTTTTACAAACGGTGCGTCGATCGATGAGAAGATGGCGACCGGCGTGAATCCGGTCAAATCCGACGAGCGCTATTGGGACCGGCTGTACCGCCAAATGCCCGACGGTTCTTTCACCGACATGACCCAAGCTGCGGGATTGAAGGGAACCGGCTACTCTTTCGGGGTCGCCGTCGGTGACTTTGACCGCGACGGATTCGCGGACGTCTTGGTGACGCGTCTCGGTGGGGTGTCGCTTTACAGAAACCGCCGGGATGGAACTTTTGAAGAGGTGACGGCGAAACTCGGTATCAAGATCGACGGCTGGCCGACGTCGGCGGGTTTTTTCGACGCCGACGGCGACGGCCGGCTCGACATCTTCATCGCCCGTTACGTCGATTGGAACTTCGCGATCGGTCGAATATTCTGCGGTGATATGCGCCCCGGATATCGCGCCTATTGTCATCCCGACAACTTCAAGCCGTCGACCAACGTTCTGCTTCATCAAAAGCCCGACGGATCCTTTGAAGATGCGAGCGTCAAGTCGAAGATCGCCGATTCGAAAGGCAAAGCCCTGGGTGTCGCGTTCGGTGATTTCGATGATGACGGCCGGACCGATATCTTTGTCGCGAACGATAATTACGAACAACAGTTATTCCGCAACAATGGCGACTTGACGTTCGAGAATGTCGCGCTTCCCGCCGGGGTCGCTTACGATGAGCGCGGACGTCGCTTCGCGGGAATGGGGATCGACATCGCGGACTATGACCTCGACGGGCGGCAGGATGTCGTCATCACGGCCCTATCGAACGAAACCTATCCTTTATATAGAAACGTCGGTGATTTGGCCTTCGATTACGTAACTCAGACAAGCGGCGTCGCGCAGATCTCGATCCTTGGTGCAGGTTGGGGGATCAAGTGGGTCGACGCCGACAACGACGGCCGCCGCGATCTCTTTGTTGCGCAAAGCCACGTTCTCGACACTATCGAAAAGACGACGACGTTCCTCAAGTACAGGCAACCGCCGCTTCTTATGCGCAATACCGAAAAGGGGTTCCAAAACGTTTCTGTCGCGGCCGGTGAGGTCTTTCAGAAGGATCTTTCGGCGCGCGGGATGGCGGCGGGCGATCTCGACAATGACGGCGACGTCGATTTCGTGATCGCGCAGACCGACGGCGCGCCGGTGATCCTGAAGAACAACGGTACAAAAAACCACTGGATCGGGCTGGCGCTGCGCGGCGACAAAAGCGGACCGAACGGTGAGGGTGCTCGTGTGATTGTCGTTGGAAGCGACAATCGCCGGCAGATATTCGATATCTCTAACGCCGGGAGTTACCTGGCCGCCAGCGATCCGCGTCTGCTCGTCGGTTTGGGCGCAGCGACGGTGAAGACGGTCGAAATCCACTGGCCGAGCGGCAAAGTGCAGACCGTCGACTCGCCGCGAACGGACGCTTACGCGGTCGTCAAGGAAAAATGATAATGAAGATATTCTCAAGATTTGCCATCGTCGCAGTGCTTCTTCCGACTGCCGTTTTCGCCCAGGAGGAACAAATGGGCGGCGTCTCGACGGGCGAAGCGAAGATCTACACCTCGCGGCGGACGACGGGGATCGTCGACGATAAAGCGCCGAGGGTCTTTGAAAACGTGACCTCGACGAGCGCGCTGAAGGATTTTGTCTGCACTTCGGGAACGAAGAACAAGGAATACATCGTCGAAGCGACGGCATGCACCGTCGCGGTGCTGGATTATGACAATGACGGCCGGCCTGACATCTTTCTCGCGAACGGTTCCACCGTCAACGCCGAACTTGGAAAAGAGTCTCCTCCGAAGTCGGCGCTCTATCGCAATGTCGGCGACTGGAAGTTCGAAGACGTTACGGCGCGCGCGGGTGTTGCGAACGAACGGTGGGCGATGGGAACCGCCGTCGGAGATTACGACAATGACGGGTTCGCGGACATTTTCGTCGGAAATTACGGGATCTCACGCCTCTACAGGAATAACGGCGACGGGACTTTCACCGATGTCGCCGAGAAAGTCGGCCTCGCGGTAAAAGGCTGGCATACCGGCGCGAGCTTCGGAGATTATGACAAGGACGGACGGCTCGATATCTTTATTCCGGCGTACATTGAGTTTGACCTGCAGCGGTTGCCGCCTTCGCCGCTCGACGTCGGCAAAGGAAACAAAACCGGCCGGAATTTCTGCCAGTTCAGGGGACAGCCCGTGATGTGCGGACCGCGCGGGCTGAAAGGCGCGAAGGACAGATTGTTCCATCAGAAGGCCGACGGGACGTTCGAGGAAGTCGGTGACAAGGTTGGGGTCGTCGACGATGGCAACTACTACGGGTTTTCGTCCGTCTGGGTCGACGTCGATGATGACCGTGATCTCGACCTGCTGGTCGTTAACGACTCAACCGCCAAACAGCTATACATAAACAAAGGGGACGGCACATTTGAGGAAACCGGCTATCCTTCGGGTATCGCGCTGAACGAGAACGGCCGTGAACAGGCCGGAATGGGACTCGGCGTCGGTGATTACGACAACGATGGAAGGGTCGATTTTCATATCACCAACTTTTCGGACGACTCGAACACTCTTTATCGAAACGACGGCGATTCGAATTTCACGGACATCTCATTTCAGGCCGGGCTCGGCGAGACGACGATCCCGTTTCTTAGCTGGGGGACGTCGTTCCTGGACTTCGACAACGACGGCTGGAAGGACGTAATCGTCGCGAACGGTCATGTTTATCCTGTTGTCGATAAGTTCCAATGGGGCACGAGTTTGGCTGAGCAGGTACTTCTTTTCCGCAACGGGACACCCGACCCGAAGACCAGACAGATCAGATTCGAACGCGTCGGCGCGGCGCCGAGATCGGGGCTCGCCGAATCCATTTGCGCCCGCGGCTTGGCGATCGCCGATTTTGACGGCGACGGCCGCCTCGATGCGATTATCAACGGGATGGATTCGTCCCCGATGCTCCTCAGGAATTTGAGCCCGCAAACGAACAATTGGGTTGAAATCAAGTTTGTCGGCGATCCCACGAAGAAAACTCCAAAGGACGCGATCGGGACCGTCGTCTTCGTCACCACCGGAAAATTGCGTCAGCGTTTCGATATCACAAGCGGAGCCGGATATGCTTCCCAAAATGAACAGATAGCTCATTTTGGACTTGGTCCGGCGACAAAGATCGATGCGGTTGAAGTGATTTGGCCTAACGGTCAGACCGAGAAGATAGACGGTTTCAAGATCAACACACGCCATAAGATCACCCAGCGGTAACAGGCGGGAACTCCCCGCCTGAAGGGCCTGATTGAAAAAAACGCTGAAAAGTTATATCAATTAAGTTCATTTTTGCGTCCCGCAGCGGTTTGTCTTTCCGATTCCGATGAAACGTATATACCTTCAACAGGCCAAGACGCAGATCGCGCGCCCGAACACGATCCGGGACATAAACCGCCAGATAGTCCTGAATTACGTCAGGGATCGCGCGCCGATCTCACGGGCGGAGATCGCCCGAGAGACCGCCCTTCAGCGCTCGACGATTTCGGCCATTGTTGAAGATCTCAGAGAAGCCGGATTGATCGAGGAGATCGGAACCGGCGATTCGACCGGCGGGCGCAAACCAACTTTGCTGCGGCTGCGAACGAACACGCCGGTCGCGATCGGCGTTGACGTCGCGCCGCGCCGGACGACGGTCGCCGTCGCCGACCTCGCGGGCAAAGTCATGAAGAAGGTTGGTTTTCCGTCCGAGACGAATGCTGAGGTGATGACCCGGAAGATCATCGACGCCGTGAAGGCCTTCGCCGCCGAGTGCTCGGAAGAGGATCTTGAGGTCGGGATCAGCGTTCCCGGGATCGCGGATCCGGAAAGCGGCCGTGCCGTGTACATTCCTTATTTTGGCTGGCACGACTGGAATATTGCCGAACGCGTGACCGAAGAAACAGGATTGCCGGCGACCGTCGAGAATGATGCCAATGCCATCGCGCTTGCAGAATTGTGGTTTGGCGAAGAATCGATCCGGCGGACCGCGAATTTCATCACGATCCTTGTCGCGGACGGCGTCGGCACCGGAATAATTTTCGACGGACAGATTTACCGTGGTGAAAAGGGTGCCGCCGGCGAATTCGGCCACATGATCGTCGGCAAGGATGCGCCCGTCCCGTGTTCTTGCGGCAGTCACGACTGCTGGGAGGCGCACGCCTCGGAAAAGGCCGTCGTGAGCCGTTACCTGAGTTACAACGGCAACGGCGGAACCGGCGTCGGATTTGAAAAGATCGCCGAACTCGCGCGCGGCAACGACGCCTACGCCATCCGGGCGATCAGGGAATCCGCATCGTACCTTGCGATCGGGATTTCCAACCTTATCGTCGGACTCAGCCCGCAGGCGATCGTGGTTATCGGACGACTGACGGAATCATGGGATCTGTTCGAAGATATTCTCGTTCAAACGGCTGACCGGAGCGTCCGGAGCGGGCTGCCGCGGACGACGATCCTCGCCTCATCGCTTGGCGAGTCACCGACCCTCATCGGTGCGCTGGCTCTCGTGCTCGCCGGCAAGTTTGCTTCCGCAAGTTGAAATGAAAAAAATCACAATTCGAACGGGATTTTTCTTGACACGGGGTTACACTTAGGTTAAAACTTTGTTTGTTCTCTCAACAAACCGGAATTTTCGATTGAAATTGGTGGAGAATTCTGATTTGCGGAGCCTCAGTTCTGAGGTCACGAGAACCATCGGTCACTTCAAAGGGCAG
>JAKQII010000168.1 GCA_029557535.1 Acidobacteriota bacterium | reverse complement strand
CCGACCCACTTGCCCTTGCGGACCGGAAGGCCGAAGTCGTTCGTGATCGATCCATTCAGCGTATGCGACTTGAGCGTTGCGTTGATGTCGGACGGAACCGTCAGGTTGACCTGGCCGTTGACCGTGTTGAGCGCGATCCGGCCGGAGCCCGCAAGCTGATCGAAATCGGCCGTGACCGTTCCGTTGACCGTGCCGAGTTCGGCCGTCCCTCGGAGATTCGTCGCTTTTACGTGTCCGTTGATGGATTTCGCGCGGGTGACATTAGTCGCGTTGACGACGCTCACCGTGCCGTTGATCGTTTCGATGGCGTCCAGAACGGCGCTGCGGGGAACAGTCAGCCGATAGTCGATCAGGAGTTTCCCGTTGCGGTTCCAGTTATTCTGGTTTTTCAGACGATCATATTTGGTCGCGATCGTCAGCGAGTCGGGCGTCGAATCGATCTTGATCTCGACGTCGTCGAAGCGTTCTTTGGAATCCGCGGTCTTGACGACCTCGAGTCTGACCTGATTGTTGTCCCACGTGTCGATCGTGATCGATCCGTTGATGTTCGAGACCGCGACGCGTCCGGTCGGGTTGAGCGCGTACGTTTGTTCAAAGCGCTCGGTTTCGTCGGCCATCACGACCGACCGGCTTTCGCGGACGGAAGCCTGGTAGTTCTTTGTTTCCGGCATCGCCGGTTCGGAAGCGATCAGGCTTCCCGCAAGCAAGATGGAAAATAGCCAAGACATTACAGTATTACTCCGGTTTATTTGATGATCGAAAAACAGCTGGCGTTCTGCTTTTTACACTTGTGATACACCGTAAAACGGGTGGATGTGACACTTTTTTTCCGCCCTGCGGTAATTGTGTTTTTGATTCGGCCGTGTGGTAACATCGGCAGTGTTTGTAAGCATCAGCAATCCGCCGCAACCGGCGGTCGCAACGCGACATCGAACCCCGATGTGCCTTTGAATTTACAACCGTTCGCGGATTTGATAGCTTTTAACGTTCGGATTCGAGCATCCAAGAGCGGAGAAGCACCATGAATTTAAGACGAACAAGGCTCCATATATTGCACCAGGCCGAAAATCTCGGCAAGGAAGCCAAAGTCGGCGTCTCTCTCCATTGCCATACGGAGCACTCTAAGGAAATGCTCGATTTCGTTCCGCATTATGCCGAAAAGCTCCCGGTCATTGCCTATTACTGGCGCAAGGAACGTGACAAATATCAGAAGAAGGAAGGAAAAGGAATCGATTTTTCGACCGCCTACTGGTCGCCGCCGATGACGGCGGAAGCGGTCTACGATATCGAGAAAGCACAGATCGAAGGAGCGGGACTCGAAGCGATCGTCTCGCTTTCGGACCACGACAGCATCGACGGGAACATGCGGATTTCCGAAGATTTGGGCGTCACGCATGCCCCGGTTTCACTCGAATGGACGGTGCCGTTCGAGTACGGCTTTTTCCATGTCGGCGTGCATAACCTTCCGAAAGACCGCGCGGTCGATCTGACGAAGGACCTGCTTGCGTACACGTTCAGCGGCGACGAAAAACCGTCGAATGCGCGTTTGACCGAGTTGTTTGCGATGCTCAACGAGATCCCACAGGTTCTCGTTATCCTGAACCATCCGCTTTGGGACATCGAGATGGTCGGTCCGGAGCGCCACGAGGTGCTGCTCAAGCATTTCATCCGCGAGCACGGCAAATGGATCCATGCCCTGGAGATCAACGGATTCCGCACGTGGTCGGAAAACAAAGCGGTGATCGAAATGGCCGAGGCGCTCGGAATCCCGATCGCGACCGGCGGTGACCGCCACGGATGCAAGCCGAATACAGTCATCAACTTGACGAACAGCCGGACATTCGACGAGTTCGTCGAGGAGATCCGGGTCGAAAAACGGAGCGAGGTCGTGCTCATGCCCGAGTACAAACAGCCGCTGCATTCGCGGCAGCTTCAGTCGTTCTCGGAGATTCTTAAGTTCTATCCAGAATTCCGCGATGGCCGGCAGCGCTGGTTCGACCGCGTATTTTTCGACATCGGAAAAGGCGCGGGACTCAATCCGCTGTCTGCTTACGGCTGGAAAAAGGGTGGCCCGACGTGGCTTAGGTGGGCGATCTGGACACTCGGGTTCCTCGGAAGCCCGAAAATGCGTCCGTTCTTCGAACTTGCGCGGAAACAGCGTGACCGCGTTCCGAAAGACGCCGCCGAAACAAAATTCGAAATACCGAACCTCGAGGAAATCGCTCCGAAGAGCCTGTCCTCGGACGCGGTTTCGTGATGTCGACATTAAATTGATACTTGTTTGGAGGCGGTCGGTCGCGACTGCCTCTAAACTTTTTGCGCAATTGTGAAACAGGATTTGCGTGTCGCGTACTTCCCTGACTCGTTCCTTGAGGTCAACGGGGTCGCGATGACAAGCAACAAGTTCATCAACTACGTTCGCCGGAACGAGAACCCGTTTCTCGTCGTGCACGCCGCGTCGAAGACCGAGACGGTCGTCGACGGCTCGATCACGTTCGTCAGGCTGCGGAGATCGCTCACTTCGTTCACGATGGACGAAGGTCTCAAGTACGATCCGCTGTTCCAGCGGCATACGCGACGCGTCCGCCGGGCGCTTGAGGAATTCAAGCCCGATGTTTTCCACATTACGGGACTCAACGATGTCAGCATCATGGGCGCCTATCTCGCCTGGAAGATGGACGTTCCGATGGTCGGGTCGTGGCACACCAACCTCCACGAGTACGCCGCGCGGCGGCTGCGCACGCGACTAGGCTTCATCCCGGCCGCGCAACGTTTCGCGTTCACGAATTTCATTGAAAGGAAGATCCTCGACGGAGCCAAGCTCTATTACAGGATGCCGCAGGTACTTCTCGCGCCGAACGATGAGCTCGTCGAGATGCTTGAGACCGGCACCGGACGCAAAGCACGGCTTATGATCCGCGGTGTCAATACCGAGATCTTCTCTCCTGAGAAGAAAACCGCCGAGCCCGGCATCGTGCGACTCGGATTTGTCGGTCGCCTGAGGGTCGAAAAGAACGTCAGATTGTTGGTCGATCTCGAACGCGCGCTGATCGCGGCCGGCAAGAAGGACTTCAGGTTCTTGATCGTCGGAGAGGGCAACGAGCGCGAATACCTTGAGAAGTCGATGAAGAATGTCGATTTCACCGGTTTTCTCGAGGGCGAGAAACTGTCCGAAGCATACGCGAATATGGACATTTTCGTGTTTCCTTCCGACACCGACGCGTTCGGCAACGTCGTTCAGGAAGCGAACGCGTCCGGCGTCCCCTGCATCGTCTCCGATCAGGGCGGGCCGAAATTCATCGTCCGCGAAGGCGAAACGGGATACGTCGCCGCAACGCTCGATGATTTCGTGAAGTATTCCATCGAATTGTTAGACAATCCTGAAAAATTGTCGAAAATGAAGACAGCATCTCGTGAATTCGCGCTCTCGCGCTCATGGGAGAGTGTCTTCGACAGCGTCTACGATGCATATCGTGAAGCTCGATCGACGCTTGCCGAAAATCGGCGACGAAAGGCCGAAAAACTAAAAGAAGTTGCAGAAACACCCGATGACTAACGAGGCAGTCCTCGAAAAAAGCGCCGCCGAGCCGGCCACGTACACCGTTGGCGAAGCATGGAGGAATCTCGTGCAGGATCCGGCGATGTTCCTCCGTTATTGGAACTACAAAGGAGCGGTCCTTAGCGGGGTCGTTCGCGCGCCGATCTTTTTGGTCACCTATCTCGTTGCTAAAGAAGGGCTTAAACTGGCGATCGGGGCGGCGTTGGTGCAGTTCGGATATCGCTTCGTTTTCGCCGGATTGAGCGGCGCGCTGATCCAGTCATTCCGGCGGGTCGAACCGCCGTGGAAGGCGCTGTTGACGATCATGCTCGCGTTGCCGGCGTTCAGTCACCTTCTCGAGTTCTGTTTCCAGGCGCTGTTCGCCTACCTGACCGGAACGACGAATCACACGGACGAGGCAATAATCCGCTCGATCTGCTTCACGATCATTTCCGCATTGTTCACGCTGTTCATAATGCGGCGCAACGTTTTGATCGTCGGCGAGGAAGAAAGCAAATCGCTCTTGCATGACGTGCTCCGCTTGCCGTTCCTTATCTTCGACTTCATCGCCTTCGTTCCGAACGAGATCGCGTCGTTGTTCCGGCGCGGTGCCTATCTTTCGGTCATCCTCGGGATCGCGGGTTTCGGGTTCTTCTCCCAGATGCTTGTCTGGGCCGTGACGAACCGCGCATTCTGGACATACGGCGGCGGGAAGGATCTGGGCCTTCTTAAGTACTGGGGAGTTGACGGGATCGCCGCCCTGATTTTGGCGATCGTTCTTTCCCTCTTCGTTCCGACAAGAAACTCGCTTCATCGGACTAAACACTGATATATGCCCGGACCGGTGAAATCCGTTCACATCACCAATTACTATCACCGAAACTCGGGCGGGATCAGCACGAGTTTCAACAATTTGCTGGACGCCGCCGCCAGGCGCCGGCGCGAGGTGCGGCTGATCGTACCCGGCGAAACGGCCGGCGAAGAACAGGTGAACGACTTTGCCCGGATCTATTACGTTCCGGCCCGATATTCGCCGATCTTCGATAAACGTTACCGGGTGATGATGCCGTGGCAATACATGGCGAAAGGATCCGCGATCCGCGAGATCCTGCTCGCCGAACGGCCGGACATGATCGAAGTGACGGACAAGTACACGCTGAGCCTGATCGGTGCCATGATCCGGACCGGCAACTTCAGAAAACTCGGACGCCCAATGCTCGTGCACTTCAGCGCCGAGCGGATGGACGACAACTTCGAGTCGTTCATTTTTTCGGGCCGGTTCGGAAACTGGTTCTCACGGCGGGTGATCGGAAACTACACGCTGCCGAACTTCGATTTCCACATCGCCAACTCGGTTTACACCGCGCAGGAATTCCGTGACGCTTATTCCGCCGAATCGAATCCGCGTCGCTCGCGGCGCTTTTTCAACTTCTGCTGGCGATTCTTCAAGGCTCCGCGAATTCCGATCGAAGAACGGATCTTCGTTTGCCCACGGGGCGTGAATGCGGATGTTTTCCGCCCCGACCGGAAGAGCGACGAGATAAAGCAAGCGATGCGGTTGAAGGCGGGTTTGCCCGAGGACGCGATCATCATTCTCTATGCTGGACGGATCTCGCCCGAGAAGAACGTCTCGCTGTTGGTTGAAACGATGAAGGCGCTCGCGGCGGACACCGAGCGCGATTATCGGCTCGTCGTGGCCGGTGCCGGACCCGAAGAGGAATGGCTGCGGCGTGAAACGGCGAGGCTTTTCCCGGGAAAGATCATTCTTCTCGGGCATCTGGAAAAGGAGATCCTCGCGGATTACTATGCGAACGCGGACGTCTTCGTTCATCCGAACCCGCGTGAACCGTTTGGCATCGCGCCGCTTGAGGCGATGGCATCGGGCGTGCCGACGGTCGCACCGAACGCCGGCGGAATTCTTTCGTATGCGTCCGAAGACAACGCCTGGCTCGTCGAACCGACCGGCGAGAACTTTGCCGCGGCGGTCCGGTCGATCATCGGAAACCCCGATGAAACCAAGCGACGCACCCGTGACGCGATCGCAACGGCGATCGCAAACAGCCGCGAACGATCGACCGATCACCTATTCGAAACCTATGATCGGATGTTCGACGATTTCGAAAGTCGCCGCAGCCTGTTCACCGACCCCGAAGAGCCCCGATCATTCGATTATGCCTCGCTTTTGGAGCCGAAAAACGTCGAAGGCTAGGAAGTTACGCAATGCTTGAGCTTGTTTTTGCAAATCTGAGAGTTCGCCCGTTCCGGACCGTGATCAGTATCGTCGGCGTCGCGCTCGGCGTGGTGCTCGTCGTCCTTTTCACCGGCCTCGCCCGCGGGATGACGAACGACATGGCGCGCCGCGCGTCGAACTGGAAGGCCGAGATCGTATTCACGCGTCCGGGTGCAAGCGAGTGGGAGAGTTCAAACGCCTCCGTTTCAACGACTTACGCGTCGAGATTGCTCGAGATCGACGGCGTCGCGTCGACCGTCCCCGTCATCCGTTACGTCGCGCCGAGCAAAAAGGGCCGCTGGGGTCTGCTCCAACTCGACGGCGTCGACTGGCAACCGTTCGCGGCGATGAACGACATGAGGATCGTTGCCGGACGTGCGCCGAACGCCGCCAACGAGGTCGTTTACGACGAACGGCAATTGCGCGAAGACGAAAAGAAGATCGGCGACACCGTCGAACTTCTGGGGCGTACGTTCATGATCGTCGGGATCTTCGAACCGCCGTCGGGATCGCGGATCAAGATGTCGCTCGGCGCGATGCAGGAAGCGCTCGAAGCGCCGAACAAATGCACCTACATCCTGGTCAAAATAAAGGACGGAGCGGACGTTGATGCGGTCGCCGCGCGGATCAACGAAGTGCTGCCGGGCAACAAGGTCAACCTGACGCGGGATCTCGTCATCGACGCACAGGAACGGATTCCCGCGTTGAACCTGTTCCTGCGGGTGCTGGTCGGGCTCGGAGCTTTCGTCTCGACGATCTTCGTGCTGCTCTCGATGTACACGACGATCACCGAACGGCGCAAGGAGATCGGCATCCTCAAATCGCTTGGGGCATCGACGTCGTTCATCATCCGGGTCATTGAAGGCGAAGCGTTTCTGATTGGCGTGCTCGGCGTGATAACCGGTTTCATCGTTGCTTTCGTCTCCTCCGAACTGATCTCCCGAAGTTTCGAGCTCCAATTCGAATTCAGCCGCGGATGGGTGATCACGGCGGCTGCGATCGCGATCGGAGGAAGCCTCGTCGGCGCGCTCTATCCGGCCTGGAAAGCCGCCGGGATCGATCCGGTCCAAGTGATGGTCAATGAGTGATGCCGATTTTGGATCTTAGATTTTGGATTTTGGATTGGCGGGGCCGCAGTTATCATTCATCATTCGCATGTCAATCCGCATCAGCAATAGCAACAACTCGATTGCCCGTCGTCACCGCTCGCGGAAAACGATCGCAGGTATCCTCATTCGCACGTCGGCTGCCGCCCGACCCAGATAAAACGGATGACTAGGATCTTCGGGGGTCGAACGAAAAGATCAGTGATGATCTGCAAGATCCGTCAAATCCGCGTCAGCGAAAGCAATAACTCGATTGCCCGTTGTCACCGCTCGCCGGATACGATCGCGGGTATCCTCATTCGCACGCGGCTGCCGCCCGACGCAGATAAAACGGATGACACCGATCTTCACGGGTCAAACGAAAAAATCAGTGATGATCCGCAAGATCCGTCAAATCCGCGTCAGCGAAAGCAACAACTCGATTGCCCGTCGTCACCGCTCGCGGGATACGATCGCGGGTATCCTCATTTGCAGTTCGGCTGCCGCCCGACGCGGATCAAATCCGCGTCAGCGAAGGCAATCGCTCGATTTGCATGTCGCGACGGCTACCGATTACGGGTTAATTCTCAGTTAATTCCGGAGAAGGAGCCGTTGAACTTCGGCGTCCGTTGCTTCATCCTAAGCAGTCGGGAGCCTTACGACTTGCGAAATCCAAATTTGAAACTCGATAATCCAAAATCGATGATCCTCGAGGGCGTGAGCCAGAAGAACGCGACCCGCCGTCAAAGCGTCTTGCAGAAACTCTTTGCCGTCTGGTTCGATGCTTTTGTCTACAACCAGATCTGGGAAGATCCGCGGGTCGATCTCGAGGCGCTTGAGCTCGACGACGACTCGAGCGTCCTGACCATCTCATCCGGCGGATGCAACGCGCTCAATTACCTGCTTGCGGAACTGAATTCGGTAACGGCCGTCGATCTGAACCGCAACCATATTTTCCTGCTCAACCTGAAGATCGCGGCCTTGCGAAACCTTCCCGATCACGATCGCTTTTTCGCCTTCTTCGGACGCGGACGATCGGACCGCGCGATCGCGGATTACGAGAAGTTCATCGCGCCGCATCTCGACGACGAGACACGACGATTCTGGGAATCTTCGTCGTTTCCGGGGAAACTCATACGCGGCCCGCGGATCGCATATTTCAGCAACGGCGGCCTCTACGAGCATTCGCGCAACGGATATTTCCTTCGATTTTTTCATCGCTTTGCGCGGCTCGTCGGTTGCCGTCCAGACGAGGTTCTGAAGGCGAAAACCGCGGACGAACAAGCGCGGCTTTATGAGAAGCACGTCGATCCGTTCTTCGATTCCCTGTTCATCAAGGCCGTCGGCAAACTGCCGGTGACAATGTTCGGTCTCGGCATCCCGCCACAGCAATACGGCGAATTGCTGAAAGATTTGAACGGGGGATCTGTGATCGACGTTTACCGCGAACGGGCACGGCGCCTCGCGGTCGATTATCCGATCGACGAGAACTATTTCGCGTGGCAGGCGTTTGCGCGGAAATACGACACCGAGCGCTCGATCGCGATCCCCGAGTATCTGAAAGCCGAGAATTTCGGGAAACTCAAATCGATGGCGGACCGGATCGAGACGAAGGTCGGTTCGGTGACCGCCGAGATCGCGAACTCGGATCGCGGCAGGTTCAACCGCTTCGTCTTCCTCGACGCGCAGGATTGGATGGATTCCGCGGCGATGACCGATCTGTGGAGCGCGATCGCCGACAGGTCGTCGCCCGGCGCCCGCATCATCTTCCGAACCGCCGGCTCGGCGTCTCCGATCGAGAACGCGCTGCCGCCGTCGCTCGCGGCGCGTTTCAGGTACGAAGAGGAATCGTCGAGAGATTTGTTCAAACGCGATCGGGCATCGATCTACGGCGGATTCCACCTTTACGTATTCGAAGGATGACCGAAATTGACGAATCGCCGTTCGCGTCGATGGACCGGATGTACCGCTACCAGCGCTACTTCTACGACCTGACGCGAAAATTCTATTTGCTCGGCCGCGACCGGCTGATTAGCGAAATGCGGATTGAACCGGACGATCGCGTTCTCGAACTTGGCTGCGGAACGGCCAGAAACCTGATCATCCTCGCAAAGAAACATCCGCAGGCGAAGTTTTTTGGTCTCGACGCGTCGACCGAAATGCTGAAGACCGCCCGCGCGAAATCCGAAGCGGCCGAACTCGCGAACGTTGAGTTCAGAACGGCGCTGGCCGACGAATTCAAATTCGGCGAATTCGGTCTCAACGAGCCGTTCGATGCCTGTTTTTTCAGCTACGCCGTCTCGATCATACCGCCTTGGCGCGAATCGATCGTCAACGCCCTCGCCAATCTGAAGCCCGGAAGAAGCCTTTACATCGTGGATTTTTACGATCAGACGAATCTTCCGGGTTGGTTCGGACGGCTGCTGCGCGGCTGGCTTAACAAGTTTCATGTGCGTTATCCGGAAGAACTGATCCCGTTCTTGAACCGCCTCCCGGACGTCGAGGTTCGCGTCGAACCGCTTTTCCGCAGATATTCGCTGCTGATCGAGGTCAAAAGGAAGGATTGATCCGTTCCCGCGAAATACGCTAAACACGCGAAAATGACCTCGTTTTGATGTTTGACGTTTTGATCGATCACAGCCGTAAGCCGCTTTCTTGCAATACTTGCGATTCGGTCATAGATTTTCGCGTTTTTCGCGTGTTTAGCGGGTAACAACCGTTAATGCGCAATCAGGGATAATTCGCGTCGAAAAGGGAGGATTGATCCGTTCCCGCGAAATACGCTAAACACGCGAAAATGACCGTCCTTCAAGACCTCGTTTTGATGTTTGACGTTTTGAACGATCACAGCCGTAAGCCGCTTTTTTGCAATACTTGCGATTCGGTCATAGATTTTCGCGTTTTTCGCGTGTTTAGCGGGTGATGATGACGATTTCGCGTCTTTTCGCCATGATTCGCAGGGAAAATCGTTCTTCCGGCACGAAACTCGGGATCAACGCCTGCGGCCGAAGATCGTCATCGCGATCCCGCCGACGATCAGCACGCTCGCGATCGCGAACCGGGGAGTGAAGGCTTCGGCGAGAAAAACGATCCCGCCGACCGCCGCGATCGCAGGTACAGACAATTGGAGAACAGCGGCGCGGGTCGCCGAATGATATTTCAGTACGGCGTACCAAACCGCATAGCCGACGCCGGATGCGACGGCTCCCGAAAGAGCCGCGAGAATCGCGCCGTGCACGCTGATCTTCAGGGATCCGGCGAAGAAGATAAGCGGAACCAACGCGAACGGCACGGCACGCGCGAAATTCCCGGCCGTCGCGGCGAGCGGATCGGTGACTCCCTTTCCCGACAGCGTGTAGAATCCCCACGCCGCGCCGGCGGCAGTCATCAGCACCGAACTCACGAGCGGCGGCGCCTGAAGCCCCGGAAGCGCGAGATAGATCAGCCCGCCGAATGCGATCGCCATGCCGATCCATTCGAACCGGCGCGGACGCTCGCCGTTCGCGATCGAGACGGCGACCATTGTCAGTTGGACGGCGCCGAACAGCAGCAGTGCGCCGGTCGCCGCCGTGAGCGAAAGATAGGCGAACGAGAACGCGGCGGCGTAACCGAAAAGGAACAGCGCCGACTGCCAGCTTCCGGACCTGCCTGACCCCTTTGAAAAAGCGGCGGAAAGGATGTAGAGCACGATCGCGCCTGAGATTATCCGGACGGCTGTAAATGACGACGCGTCGATCTCCTCTCCGCGCAGCGCGAGCCGGCAAAGTATCGAGTTGAACGCGAAGCAAAGCAACGCAAATGATGTCAGCAATACGGCTTTCATTCGTTGTCTTCGATCATCTCACCGATCTCACGGTTCAGCGCCTCGCGGGCAACGAGCAACCGCAGAAACAGCGCGCGCTGCCGGAAGAGCATCCATGCCGCGCGGATCCAGACCGTCAGATCGACAAGCGTTTCGGACGTCCGCAGCGCGGCGTAACCGCATAACATCGTCAGCGGGATCGAGAGCGCGGCGATGCGCCAACCGAACAGGTAGAAAGCGAGTCCGCCGACGATCAGCCAGGTCAGCGGCATGAGCACGATCGCCGCGAGGATCTTGTACGTTGATCCGGCCGCGTCCGGTCCGTGCGTTTTGAACAACTGTCCGGCGAAGTTTGAAAGAACGTACGCCGGCGAATGGACGATCGTCCCGATCAGCGCGAGCGGCGAGAGAAAAAGGAGCACAGTCAGTCTCAAAACCAGGAACCGGAACACATACCACGTCGGATGTTGCTGCAAAGAAAGGCTTTCCGGCGTCAATCCGCTCGAACGCAGTTCGGTCTCATAATCCATGATCCGCGAATTGAGGGCCCGCATCTTCTCGGGGTCGTTGCGCCCGAGCAACTCGTATTTCTCGGCGAGCTTCTGGAGTTGCAGGAACGACTGCGTCAGCGACCGCTTGAACAGGAGATTCTGATAAACGCTTGAAAACAGCGCCTCGGCTCGAACGACCGTCTCGCGTTCGGATTCAGTTCCGACATTGAGCGTCACCTTCCTCAGCGCCGTTTCGACCTGCTTCGTCAGAGTCCGAACGGCTTCGCGCGGGGGCTCGCCGTTCTCGTCGAGCTCGACCGGCGCGACGTCGATCAGCTCGCCGAACCGGATCAGAACCTCGCTCCGGAACGACGTCTTCGAGGTGTAGAAAAGTCCGACCGCCATGATCTTGAGATCTATGGGACGCATATGATCACGAACGCCGACGGCCCCGAGCGCGATTCGCGCGGCGCCCGTCTTGACCGGCTTGAGCATTGTTTCGTCGTGCGAGATCCCTTCCGGAAAGATCGCCACGCAACGATTTTCGCTCAGGAATTTGCGGCACGCGCGGAAGGTTTCAATATTCCCGCCTGCGTCGCCTTTTGAATCGATCGTTCGGTAAACCGGCAGCGCCTCGAACGCACGGATCAACCGTCCGAGAACGGGAATCTCGAACAGTGTCGATTTCGCGAGAAACGATACGCGCCGCGGAAGCGAAACGAACACCAGCGCCGGATCGACAAGTCCGTTCGGATGATTGGCGGCAAAGATGACCGGTGAATCATGCGGAACGCGCTCGACGCCGGCGGTTTCGATCCGCCTGAAGAACAGCCTGAGCGCGATCGTGACGATAAGATGCAGCAGTTTCCGAAACGGAGTCCCCTTCGCCCGTAAAAGCATCGTCCACCACCGCAGAATCGTGACGGCGTCGCCGTTCGGACTATTTTCGGGTTCGGTGCTCGCCATTTCGAAGAAAAACGGTCAACCGCGCATCGCTTCGAGCACACTGCGGGCCCGATCGATGATGTTCCCGGCGGCGGACGGGACGCGAAGGATCCCGCTCGGCGAAAATACCGCGCCTTCGTTCGCGTCGAGAAAATTCATCAGGCGCTCGGGCGAGACCTTCGCATGTTCGCTGAGTTTGATCGCGAATCCGTCGCGCGTCCGGTCGATCGAGACGACCTGCATCGACTCCGCCAGTTTGCGGAGACGCGCGTAGTCGAAGAGATTCTCCACGGGATCGGGAATTCGCCCGTAACGATCCTGGAGCTCCGCGTAGATCGAGTTGAGACGGTCGTCCGACTCGGCGGACGAGATGCGCTTGTAGGTCCGCAATCGCTGTGACGTTTCGCCGATGTAATCCTGCGGGATCGCGACGTCGATGCCGAGATTGATCGAGACGCTGATCTCGTCGACGATCTCTTCGCCCTTGAGTTCGGCGATCGTCCGCTCGAGCATCTTCGTGTAGAGATCGAATCCGAGTGCGTCGAGCTGGCCGGACTGCTGGCCGCCGAGAATATTCCCGGCGCCGCGAAGTTCGAGGTCGAGAGCGGCGATCCTGAATCCCGCTCCCAGGTCCGAAAACTCGCGGATCGCGCTCAGGCGCCGGCGCGCGATCGGCGTCAGCTCGATCTCGCCGGGAATGAGCAAATAAGCGTATGCCCGGCGGTTCGATCTCCCAACGCGGCCGCGGAGCTGATAAAGCTGCGAAAGGCCGTAATTGTCGGCGCGGTTGACGATGATCGTATTCGCGCGCGGGATGTCGATGCCGTTCTCGATGATCGTCGTCGCGACGAGCACGTCGAACTTGAAATCGACGAAATCGAGTACCGCCTGCTCCATTTCCTTCTCGTTCATCTGACCGTGCGCGATGACGATCCGCGCGTTCGGCACGATCTTCTTGACGTGCGCGGCGATCGTCCCGATCGTCTCGACGCGATTGTGGATGAAGAAAACCTGGCCGCTGCGCGCCATTTCGAGCTCGATCGCCGACTTGATCACGCCTTCCGAAAACTGAACGACCTGCGTGTTGATCGCGAGCCGATCGCGCGGCGGGGTCTCGATCACCGACATGTCGCGCATTCCGAGCAGCGACATGTTCAGGGTGCGCGGGATCGGCGTCGCGCTCAGCGTGAGAACGTCGACCTTCTTTTTCAGCTGTTTGAGCCGCTCCTTGTGCGCGACTCCGAAACGTTGTTCTTCATCGACGACGACGAGTCCGAGTTTCGGCATTTTGACATCGTTCGACAAGATACGGTGCGTTCCGATCAGAACATCGACTTCGCCTTTCTCCGCGGCGTCGACGACCGCTTTCTGTTCTTTCGCCGAACGGAAACGGGATAACAGCTCGATCGAGACCGGGAACGCCGCGAAGCGCTGTTTGAACGTCTCGAAATGCTGGTACGCAAGAACGGTGGTCGGGGTCAAAACGGCGACCTGGCGACCGTCCATAACCGCCTTGAACGCCGCACGCATCGCGACCTCGGTCTTGCCGTAACCGACGTCGCCGACGACGAGGCGGTCCATCGGAACAGCGTTTTCCATGTCGGATTTCGTGTCTTCGATCGCCGTCGCCTGGTCGGTCGTCAGCTGGTACGGAAATGCGTCTTCGAACTCCTTTTGCCACGGAGCGTCCGCCGAAAACGCGTAGCCCTTGATCATTTTGCGCTCGGCATAAAGCCTTAGCAGTTCGTCGGCCATGTCGCGCATCGCGCGCTTGGCCTTCGCTTTCGTCTTTTGCCATCCGAGCCCGCCCAAGCGGTCGAGCGTCGGCGCCGTGCCTTCGCCCGACGAATAGCGCGAGACGAGGTCGAGACGTTCGACCGGCACGAACAGTTTCGTGTTGTCGGCGTAAACGAGGAGCATGAACTCGCGCTCGCTTCCCTGCGCCGCGATCGTTTCGAGACCTTCGAATCTCCCGATGCCATGATCGACGTGGACGACGTAGTCGCCGATCTTCAGATCGCGAAAATCGGATATGAACGCGCCGAGCGCCTTTCTGCTCGCGACCTGCGCCTTGCGGTTCGGAGTCGCTTCCTTTTGCAGGTTCTCGCCGAAAATATCGATTTCGGTGAAATAGGTAACGCCGAGCGAAGGGATCTCGAATCCGCTCGAAAGTTCGCCGACGCCCACGCTTGCCGGCGGAACCGAAGCCTCATGATCACGAAGAATTTCATCAAATCGCTCGGCGAGACCGAGCGTCTCGAAGACAAAATGCGCGTCACCGCGAAGCGATCCCGAGAATCGTGCAAACTCGGCAATATCGCCGTGAAAACGCCGCGTCGCACGTGATCCGATCTCGATCTCGGATCCGACTTCGATCATCGGAAAGAGGAACAGCGGCTTTGATCGTCTGGCTGCCCGTTCGGCGGCGGCGGCAATCGGCGAATCCGCGGGAATCTGTACGTTCGCGCCTCCGAAATCGCTGAGTTCTTCGCCGGTTTCGGCGGCGCCTTTCCCAAGCGCGCGAATCTCGATTCGCGGCGACGTTTCAAACCGCGCGCGGATTTCGGCGCTGGAAAGGAAAAGTTCGTGCGGTTCGAGAGCGATCTCGCCTGCTTCCAAGATTTCGCGGTGGCGATCGGCTAACCGTTCGAAATGGGCGACAAGCGATTGCTCGATCAAGCCCGGCTCATCGATGACGAAGATCGCGTCGTTGAAGTAGTCAAAGGGCGTCGAACGGCGCGGCTGCGAGAGCGGAATCAGAAACTCCCAGCCCGGAAAAGTCTCGCCGTCCTCGGCAAAGGCGGTACGATCACGCAGCGCGCGTTCTTGTTTCGAGTCGGCGAACCGATCACGGGCGAAGAATGACCAATCGCGAAAATCAGACGGCGATGCGGCGAACTCGCGCATCGGCGCGATCTCGATCGATTTCAGCTGCCCGGTCGAAAGCTGTGTTTCGGGGTCGAATTCACGGATCGAGTCGACCGTGTCGCCGAAAAACTCGATCCGGACCGGCAATTCGGCCGCCGGCGACCAGACGTCGACGATCCCTCCGCGGACCGAGAACTCGCCGAGATTCTTGATCGGTTCCTCACGGACGAAGCCGCCGGCCGCGAGTCGGGCGACAAGTTCATCGGGAGGAAAATCCTCATCCCGTACCAGAACCGCCCCCAATTCCCTTAATTCGTCAGGCGCGGCGGTCCTTGTCGCGAGCGAGATCGCCGAAACGACCACCGTTCTTGCCGCCTTGTGCGACAAGGCCCAGAGCGCGAGCGCGCGCCGCTCAAGTGTTTCGGCATGAGGCGACATGCTCGAGTAGACGTCGGTTTCGAACGCCGGCAGAGAGACAACGGGTTCTTCTGGTCCGAAAAAGCCAAGATCGTTTTCGAGAGTCTCCAGTTCACGGTTCGTGCCGGTCACGATCACCAGCATTTTACCGATCTTTGGTCGCAATTCGTTGATGACAAACGCCTTCGACGCGGGCGACGTGAGTCCCGCCAAGGACACGACCCGAGCGCCACGCCGTATCTCGTCGCGGATTCGATCGATCGGATTGGAGAATTCCGAGGACATTGTTCCTTAGGGATTGGGCGCAGGAACTAGCCGTATTTGCCCAAACATTCTTTTCGGATTGGCTGATAGCTGATAGCTGCGAGCTCTTAGCTGCGGCTCACTGCTTACCGCTCACTGCTTACCGCTCACTGTTTACCGCTCACTGCTTACCGCTCACTGTCCAAAACCATGATCTTCGCTTCGCCGACGATGCAGTCGCCGTTCGGGCCGGTAACCGTCGTTTCCAGCGTCACGATCGGTTTGTCGTCGCGGATCTCGGTGACGACCGCTTTCGCCGTGACCGTGTCGCCCATAAATACCGGGGCGACGAACTTCAACGTTTGCGACAGATAAACCACGCTTCGCTCCGCCAGTTCGTATCCGAGAACCGCCGAAATAAACGAGCCGCCGAGCATTCCGTGCGCTATCCGCTTTCCGAACCGCGTTTTCGCCGCCCACTCATCGTCGAGATGGATTGGGTTGAAATCTCCGGAGACTTCCGCGAACTTGCGGATCACCTCGTCAGTAACTTCTTTCGTGACCGTGAAAGTGTCGCCGATATTAAGGTTCATATTGTTCGACTTTCGCACGAACAACGCGACTTTTCAAATCGAATGATTGCCCAACTTCGGACCGTAAACTATACTTTTTTATTCGATTTAACGCGCGTTTTTGCGCCAAAGCGATTTATCTGAAACATATGTCTGAGGGAATGCATTCAATCGTCGATGCCGGGATCATCGAGAGCAATGATCAGGTCGAGGCGCGCCTCGAACATCTGCGGGCGCTGAAGGATCTCGTCGGGAACGTCTACCCGAACAAGTTCGAGCGATCAAGGATCACCGGACGCGATGATTCGATCACGCGGATCGTAGACTTCGGCCCTGTCGTCGAGGTCGTCAACGAGATCAAGGCTCACATCGCAACGCTTGCCGAGGGCGAACGGCCGCATCAGGAAGTCAAGGACGCGCTCAACGCGAAACTTGAGATGCTCGGCAACGTGCGCGTTTCCGGACGGCTGACGACCACGCCGCGGACGATGGGAAAGGCCGCGTTCGTGCATATCAGCGACGGCAAGAACCGGCTCCAGATCTATGTCCGGAAGGACGACGCGGCAGGCGTTAGGAACGATTTTGGATTTTCGAATTTGGATTTTGGATTAGAAGAAACGTCAACAGAAAATCCGAAATCAGAAATCCAAATTCCGGAATCACCGTCCGGATGGGATATCTTCAAACTCCTCGACGGCGGTGACTTTGTCGGGGTCGAAGGGTTTTTGTTCTTGACGAACACCGGCGAACTGTCGGTGCATGTCATGAAGCTCCAGTTCCTTTCGAAATCGCTGCTCCCGATGCCCGACAAGATGCACGGCATCGCGGATCCCGAGATCCGCCAGCGTCAGCGTTACGCGGACCTGATCGCTTCGAGTTTGCAGGTCGAGCACGAGGGACTGACGACGCGCCAGGTCTTCGAGATTCGCGCGAAGGTGATCTCGTCGATCCGGCGGTTTCTCGAAGATGCCGGATACATCGAGGTCGAGACCCCGATGCTGACTCCGAAGGCGACCGGCGCCGCGGCGAAGCCGTTCGTGACGCATCACAACGCGCTCGACATCGATCTTTACGCCCGTATCGCGCCCGAGCTTTATCTCAAACGGCTGACGGTCGGCGGATTTGAAAAGGTTTACGAACTGAACCGCAATTTCCGCAACGAAGGCATTTCTTACAAGCACAATCCCGAGTTCACGATGCTCGAGTTTTACTGCGCGTACATGGACGTCAACGGGATGATGGATTTTTGCGAGGAACTGCTCCGCCAATCGATTCAAGAGGCGACCGGCGGGTTGAAGGTCAATTACGAAGGCCGGGAGATAGACTTCTTCGAATTTGAACGGATTTCGATGGTCGATGCGGTGCTGCGATACCTTCCCACAATTCCATCAATTCCCGTCGATAGAACTTGGTTCAATGACACGGTGAAATTGCGCAGGTTGCTAGGCGTTGCATTTGCACATAGTATTCGTATCCCTACCGAGGATGGAATTGGAATTCAACGTACTGCAGAGGAAATCTGGAATTTCGGTAATGAAGAGTCCATCTTAAGCCAGGAGTACCAAGATGAGTCTATCCTCGTTTTTCTTTTCGAGGAATTCGCCGAACCGAACCTCGTCCAGCCGACGTTCATCATTGACTTCCCGAAGTCGATCTCGCCGCTGTCGAAGGCGTCCCCGGCAAATCCGGAGATCGCCGAACGGTTCGAACTTTTCATCAACGGGATGGAGGTCGCGAACGGATTTTCCGAGCTGAACGATCCGCAGGAACAGTACGAACGATTCCTTGATCAGATGCAGCAACGCGAGCGCGGCGACGACGAAGCAATGGTCCTTGACGAGGATTACATCCGCGCTCTCAGTTACGGTATGCCGCCGGCCGCCGGGATCGGAATCGGAATCGACCGTCTCGTCATGCTGCTGACGAACAAACACTCGATCCGCGACGTTATTTTGTTCCCGCACTTACGGCCCGAACGGAAGGCTGTTGAGGAATCCGACGAGGCGGAAGGTCAGAACTAAAGTGAAAAGGTGGAAAAGTGAGCGACGGGGAAAGCCGGATTCTTACGGTATCCCTTTTCCACTTTTTCACCTTTTCCCCTTTTCCCTTTTCGCCTTTTCCCCTTTTCCACTTTCCCCCTTTCCCCCTTTTCCCCTTTCCCCTTTTCCCCTTTATTCCGTGCAATCCGCGAACTCCTTCTCTTCGCATATGAACAATTCCGGGACCGTCTCACGCGTTTGCTTCCGAACGTCGCGCCAAACGATCGAATTTCCATACGCCCCGCGTGTCCAACCGATCTTGTCGCGGTTTTTCCAAACGAACCGGTACGCGTCGTGTTCGTTCGCGCCCTTGAGATGCTGCGCTTCGTGGAGAAGGATCGCGGCACGCTCGACGTCGTCGACCGGCATATTGAAAAACTCCGGATAGATCGTCATGATCTCGAACGGAAAATTCGTCGCTGCATACGCGTTCTCTTTTTCGACCGATGCGTTGAGCCAATTGTCGGTCGAGCGATAAGCGGTGAAATGATCAAGCAGCCGGACTTCGGTGCTGAAGCCGGCACGATCGAGCACGCGGACCGCCCGATTGACCGTCTGCTTTTGCTCGAGGGAGAGTCCCGAAGCGGACCCGATGAGCGAGACGTAAAAACCGCCCACCGTGAACAGGATCGCAGAGACAAATATGAAGTCGCGCCGCAAAAACACGCGATTCATCGATTGCGGTTTCACCCGCATTTGCGGACCGAAAATCCCGACTTCGCGCAGGCCCGCCCCGCATCGGCCGCAGATCTCGACCGACGCAAAACTGACAAGACCGCAGTTCGGACATCTTTTTTTCATCCGGTAAATCGGGACCTCGGTGGAAGGCCCCTATTCTAAAAGATCTTCAATCGACTTTCGTTCCACTTTTTTCCTGTTCGCGACGAACGCGCGCCGGCCGACGGGCATCAAACCCCTCAGTTTGCATAATACCGGCAATAAATTTAAGATTTTCAGTTGAATCAACGCCAGAGGAGCAATATGACACGTTTCATTGCGGCAATCGTTACCGTTTTATTCATTTCTGCGTTTTCAGTTTTCGCCCAGGAAACCGAGCTAAAAGTCATTGACGAGGTGGTCGCCCAGGTCAACGACGGGGTGATCACTCTTTCGCGCGTAAGACGCGAAATGAAGGGTCAGGTCGATATGCTTGTCGAACAGGGCAAGACCCGGGACGTCGCGAACGCCGAAGTTCAATCAAAGGAAGGCGAGATCATCGCAAAGATAATCGAGGAAGAACTGCTTCTCCAGAAGGGCAAAGAACTGGGTGTCGAGTCAGAGGTCGACGCGGAGATCAACCGCCGTTTTCTGGAGATCATGAAACAGCAGAACTTCAAGACGCTCGATCAGCTCTACAAGGCGATGGGCGATCAAGGGCTGAACCCGCAGGACGTTCGCGAAGCGTGGCGTAAACAGTACACGATGGAGTATGTCGTGAACCGCGAGGTCTTCGGCAAGACGCTGTGGGGCTGGTCCGCCAAGGAAGTGAAGGCCTACTACGAGAAGCATAAGGAGAAGTTTTTCAAGCCCGAGATCGTAACGCTTTCCGAAATCTTCATGAGTTTCGCCGGACGCGACGAAGCTGCGGTGCGTGAAAAAGCGAAGACGATCGTTGCCGAATTACGGAAGGGCGGCGATTTTGCGAAGTTTGCGGTTGAGAATTCGGATCGCGAAGACGTAAAGCAATCGAACGGATCGATTGGCCCGATTTCGGCCAATGAGCTCAAACGGGCATGCGAGAAGTGCGTCGCTCCGATCGGCGCGACCGCGAAAGGGGGCGTTACCGACCCGATCGAACTCGTTGAAGGCATCGAGATCTTCCGCGTCGACGACCGTAAGGAAGCGAGCAAGGAATCCGTTTTCGACGAGGCGGACGTCAGACGCGCGATGACGATCGAAGTGCTTGACACCAAACGCAAGGACTACATGGCGGATCTACGTAAGGATTCATACATCCGCATCAACGACACTTACCGCCCAATGGTTTCGCCGTACTTCTTCAACGAAGCCGCGAGAACCGAAGTGAAAAAACCTGCGAAATAGCGGAACCTGATCAATGAAGTTATTCACGGTCGACGAAGCGAATTCGCTGATTCCGACATTGCGCCCGAAACTTGAGGAGATTCGGGCGCAATATTCGTCTTTGGCGGTCTATTCCGAGCCGGCCACAAAGGCAGCGACGGCCGCCAAGGAATTCGGCGGAGGCGGGATGCCCGGCGGATCCGGATACGTCGAACGACTTTACGAGATCGGCCGGATCGCGTCGGAGCTTCACGACATCGGGATTCAGCTGAAGGATTATTCGCGCGGCCTCATAGATTTTCCAAGCATGCGCGATGGGCGGGTCGTCTTGCTTTGTTGGCAGCTTGACGACAGCGACGAACTCGAATGGTGGCACGAACTCGAGGCCGGTTTCGCAGGAAGACAACCCCTCTGACATTTCGGATTTGGGATTTGGGATTTGGGATTTCGAATCAACGAACAGTAGAGCCTTCTGCGCTTCACCCACTGTCTACCGCCAGCTGTCCACCGTCGACCGTCTACTGTCTTCCGCCTGTTTCCTCAGCTCTTTTGATACAGCGCACAATATTTGGGTCGTTTTGCGACACGGTTGAGAGTATAGGCGATCGTCAGTCTGACTGGAACCATCAGCCAACGTTACATCTTCCATTCAAGCCATCAATAACAGAAATCTTTAACAATCGTCGGAAGTTTAAATTTCGCTTAAATTTACTGTTGACGAGTTAAAGTAAATTCTGATAACATCCCCTCAGTTTTGATTCTTTTCAAAGGTTCTCTGGTCTGTCAGCAATCAAGTCCGTTGTCTTTTCATTCTTTTGCACACCTATGAACTGTCCCGTTTGCAAACGAATCCTTGCGGCTACACTGTCCATTTGCCCAAGTTGCGGAGCGATGATGAATGACTCGGTTCGTGAAGAACTGAGAGACAAGATCTCGCCGATCGCCAGGCTTCCTGAAACACCGAAACCGGTTGTTTCGCCGCCACAGCCTTTGCCTTTCGTGATCCCGGCCGCCCCTGCTGCGCCGCCCGTCGCGACCGTGCCCGCGATAGCTGTACCGGAGCCGATCCGCATCGAAACCGCTGAAATCGCGGCCAAGCAGACGAGTCCGACGCTTGTTGAGTTTCAGGCAAAGAGCCCGGCGATGCCGGATTGGCGGCTCGAGCTTCAAAACGCGGTCCGAAAGCGGCGCGAGTCAAATGCCGCGACTGCGGCCGACCAACCGACGACGGAATCCGTTTCGACCACGAAGACGAAGGCTGGCGCGCGCGCCGATGTCGTGGCCTACTCTGAGCCGGAAACCGGCAACCGCAAGCTCGACAGCGCGTTGAAACGTATCGAACAGTCGCGCCAGCGGTTCTTGCGCGGCACGGCGACCGCGGTCGCGGTCTCGCCACGTTTGGCTGAACCGATAGTACCGCCTGCACCGCAGGTCCCGGCCACGAAGAACTATCCGTTTTACATCGCATCCAAAAATCAGACGCCCGCACCGCGACCGGCACAGATGAAGCCGGCAGTGTTGCGAACGATCGTCGAAGACCTTCCGGTCATCGAAAAGACCGGCCTCGACACAAACAAACTGAAGCCCCTGCCGAATTCCGGGATCATCGCGGAAAGCCTCGAGAGAAAGGCGGCTGATGAACGCAAGGATATCCATAATACGGATACGTCGGAAATCTCGATCACCCGTACGGCCGACATCGACGAAGACTGCGAGGATACGGATTTCGAAACCGAAACGGCGGATGTCGAGTATGAGGCTGTCGAAGATCTGGCGACTCTTGGAATTCGTTTCAATGCCGGCGTTGTCGATTTGTTGATAGGTTCATGCGCGAGTCTTGTTCTGCTTTCTCCGCTCATGATGTCCGGCGGAAATTGGTACAGCCTGGCGGGTGTTCTCGCATTCGGCGTGACCTGCTCGATCGTCATGTTCATTTACCTGACGACGGCACTCGGATTCTTTGGGCAGTCCCTCGGAATGAGACTTTTCTCGATCGAGGTCCTGGACATCGAAGAAGAAGACTATCCGTCCTTGCATCAGGCGGCCGTTAATTCGTCGGTTTATTTGGTTTCGCTCGCCTTTGGCGGAGTTGGGCTGATCCCGGCGCTATTCAACGACGAGAAACGCGCCGCGCACGATCTGCTTTCGGGCACGATCGTCGTTCGTGAGGAATTCTGATCGACGCCTTTCGTAATTCCCGGACCTTCGGACCCGCGTTCGAAGGTCCTTTTGCTTTGTTTAGCTCGTTGAGAAGGGACTCTGCCCGCGAATCGGTGCCGAAAAACCTGGATCGTGCGTTCAATGCTGTGATTGCAGGTCTTCTTGACACTTTCCTGTCGATTCGCGCCGATTCGCGTAAATCCGCAGGCAATAATCTCAACCGCCTGATCTGAGACAATGCTCAACGAACCGACGTTAGAACTGATCCGAGGCGAGATCGACCGCGCGCTTTCGGGCCGGCGGGTCGGGCGTATTTTTCAGCTCTCGAAACTCGAGTTCGCCATCGACTTCAGGGACGGCGACCGATTCCTTTTCATCGCCGTCGATCCGGCCGCGCCGCGCGTTTACCTGATCCGGCGCCGAATTCGGGACCTTGAAAAGGCGTCGATTCCCCAACTTGCGTTCGCACAGTTCTTGCGGAAACGCATCTCCGGCTCGCGGTTGACCGAGACGGCAAAGATTCCCGGCGAGCGCGTCCTGGTACTCCGTTTCGACGGGACCACCGAAGCCGGCGAGCCGACGTTGCACCGGCTGGTTCTCCAATTGACCGGCCGTTCCGCGAACTTATTCCTTCTCGACCCCGACCGAAGAATACTCGATCGCGTGCGTGAAACGTTTGGCGACGGCCAGGAAATCGCGTCGTCGTACCGCCCGCCGGACAGGTCATCAACGGCCCGGCGCGATGAATCAGAATTCGACCGTTCCGGATTCGATTCGCTTTCGGAGGCGCTCGACATCCATTTCCTCAACGCCGCTGAGCAGAAGGAGTTCAAGCGGATCTGCGCGGCCGCGCGTGCGAAACTCTCCGCAGCGCAAACGAAACTGGCGAAATTGCTCGGCGCACTAAGAGCGGATCTTGCAACGCACGGCGATCCGGAACGCTGGAAGCGTACGGGCGATCTTTTGCTGGCAAATCTCGCGGACGCCGCGATCATCGACGGCAGGGCGCTCGTCGTCGATTATTTCGACGATTCCGAGCCGGTGGTCGAGATCGAGATCGATGAAAACGATTCACTCACCAAAGCCGCCGAAAAATACTTCAAACGATATACCAAAGCCAGGAACGCCCGCGAGGAACTGGCGCGTCGGATCGAGCGAACGTTGGAATCATTGCGGGAAATCGAAGCCCGAGCCGACGAGCTTGAACAAGCAATCGCGGAAGGCGATGCGGAATCGGTCCGTTCAATCGCGGAAATCGGCGACAGCCCGAAAACAAAAGGCTCAAAGAGATCGGAGACCGCGGCTCCGCGGTGCGCGCGCCGGTTCGAGTCGTCGGACGGGTTTGAGATCCTGGTCGGGAAAGGTGCGAAGGACAATGACGAACTGACGTTCAAGATCGGGCGATCGGGAGATCTTTGGCTTCACGCGGCCGACTATCCCGGTTCGCATGTGATCGTCCGCAATCCCACCCGGTCCGAGATCCCGCAGCAGACTCTTCTTGAGGCCGCGAAGTATGCCGCCCGCTACTCAACCGCAAAGGAGCAGCCGAAGGTCGCCGTCCACTTCACGCTGCGGAAGAATGTTCACAAACCGCGCGGCGCGGCTCCCGGACTCGTCAGCCTGACGAGTTTCAAGACTATCCTCGTTGAAGTAAAAAGTAGAAGATAAAAAGTAAAAAAGCCGATTCAAAACTCGAGATTCAAGATTCAACACCCCATCTGGGTTGAATGTTGAATCTTGAGTTTTGAATCGGCTTTTTTTACTTTCTACTTTTAACCTTTTACTTTGCCTCATTCTTCGACGATCTTCGCGACGGTTTGCTTCATTTTCGAAAGCACGTTTGCGCCGCCGCCGCGGAAGATCCCGGTAAGTTCGCCGTTGCGGTTGATGAGGATCGACTGCGGAATACCGTTCATCTTGTTCATCCGGCTGATCTCGATGGTGACGTTGTCATGGGCCCAGCCGATCGCATAGTTCACTTTCATCTTGGTCGTGAACGCCTCTATCTCCGCTTTCGTCTCGTCGTCGACGTCCAGGCCGATGACCTCAAATCCCTGGTCCTTGTACCTTTCCTGCAATTCCACGAGTTGCGGGATTTCTTCGCGGCACGGTCCGCACCAAGTCGCCCAAAGGTTTACAAGAACGACCTTCCCCTTCTTTTCCTCAAGCTTGAAGGTCGTTTCGTCGAGCAACTTGTTTTCGGCCGTCATGATCCTCGGGCTCACCGGCGGATACGCGGATTCCTTTCGCGCCGAACGATTGGCGGCGGGCCCGTTGGCACATCCCGCGATCAACAATCCGACAAAAAATACTGCGATCAATTGCTTCATAAGAACTATCCGATATCCTGTATCCTCAAAACCACAAGCGTCCCGACGAACAGAATGAAGAACATCAGCATCAGAACGATCTGGTTCAAAACTTCGTCCATCCACGGATGGAGGAAATTCACGTAGTTGCTGAGATTCTTGTCGACCTTCGTCGGGTTGTCGATAGTCGGCTCTTTATCGAGTTTCGGCATGTCCGGAGGCGCTTTACCGACCGCCAGATTGTCCTTCATGTCCTTTTCGTAATCGTCAATCTTCTTTTCCTGCGCCGCCTTGTAGTCCTTTACCTTTTTGCGCGAATCCTCTATCAGCTTGTCGTTTTGCGCTTCGACCCAATCGTAATATCCCTTTCCGTCGGTCTTGCCGTCCGGATCGGCGCCTTCCGGTTCAAGCGTATCGCGCTCCGAAAAACGCTTCATCGCGTCGAATGACCATGTCGCCGGCATGATCAGCCCGGCGACCTTGTTCATCCCGCTCGGCACGCCCACCAACCCCGAGAACAGGATCTGCGGGATAAGGATCAGCGGAACGAGCGACGTCGCCATCTCGCCGGTATTGACGAGCGCCGAGATCAGCAATCCAAGTGCGATCCCGACGCCGGCCGTCAGTAACATCACCCATAACTGCGGGATTCCCAGAAGCGCTCCGGGCATCGGCATCAGACCGACGATATCCAGCAGTTTCAGAGGTACGAACAGCATCAGGCATTGGAGTCCGACGATGATTCCGAGAATGAAGATCTTCGATCCGACGTACGGCAAGAGGCCCAGATTGACCATTCGCTCGCGGTTGTAAACCGCCCGCTCACGAATGATCTCGCGTGCCGAAACACTGGTGCCGAACCAGACCGCCACGAGCGAGAGAACAAAATACGCAAAATCTCGCGGCTGGTTCTCGCCCATCACGAAATACGTGAGAACGGCGATGATCGGGGCCTGCGCGAAAAGGATGAAGAGATTCAGTTTGTCGCGGAAAAGAACTTCCCAATAGCGACGCGACAACGTCAGGAACTGGCGGATCGAACCGAAGACGCCCAGCCGGCGCTTGCCCTGAACTCCTTGCGACTGAACGCTACCGAGTTCCTTCAGCGGCTCGAAGACGTTCTTCCGGAACTGGGGCGTTTGCAGAAACTTCTGCTTCCATTCTTCAGCAACCTGCTCGGTCACCTGATGGATGTTCCCGCCACCCATCTTCATCCGCTGCTCGATCGGTTCCTCAAGCTTGTCGTAAAGGTCCTTGAAGCTCGTCGCGCCGAGATGTTTGAGCGCCTCGTCAGGCTTGCCGTAAAACGCAAGCTTACCGCGCATCAGGAGCACGATCTTGTCGAAGAGCTTGACGTTCTCCATGGCGTGCGTTGTCAAAATAACTGTCCGGCCGGACTCCGCGATCTGCCGGAAGAGCTTCATGATCTTCTCTTCGGTCGCCGGATCGAGACCCGATGTCGGCTCGTCAAGAAAGATCACGGACGGCTTCGTGATCAACTCGACGGCGATCGAGACACGCTTGCGCTGTCCGCCCGAAAGCTGGTTGATCGGGACGTTCCGTCGCTCGCTAAGGCCGGTCACGTCCATCACCTCGTCGATAATCTGATCGATCTCCGAGCGTGAAACGTCGCCCGAAAGACGGAGCTTTGCAACGTAATAGAGCGTCCTGTAAACCGTCAGCTCACGATGGATGATATCGTCCTGCGGGACGTAACCGATCGACTGCTTGAGCGAATCGAGATGCTCGTAAAGGTCCAGACTGTTGATCAGGACGCTACCGCCCGATGCCGGCCTCATGCCGTTGAGCGCGTCCATGAACGTCGATTTGCCGGCGCCGGAAGGTCCGAGCAGTCCAACGAACTCGTTCGGCAAGATCGACAACGACACGTTGTCGAGCAGCCTGATCATCCCGCCGCCCGACCGGTTCTTGACGTCCTTGGTGATATTGACCGAATCGATCCGCGTCTTCGACCTCGTATCGAAAACCCCGATATTGCCCGCCTGATCAACCTGGATCAGGAAAGACCCGATCTGAATATTGTCGCCGGGAAAGACATTCTGGCGCGAGATCCGGTTGCCGTTGACATAGACACCGTTCGTCGAATTGAGGTCTTCGACGACGATGCCGCCGCCGGTTTGCATCAGCCGCGCGTGGAGGTTCGAGATCTGGAGCCCGTCGAGACGGATGTCGCAGGACTCGGCGCGACCGACCGTCAGCTCGGCTTTCGACGCAAAGTTCAACGTCATCAGCAACGTCGGCTGGCTCGACTGGTCCGTCGAGATCTTCTGCGAGATGTTCCCCACGTTCGCGACCATCGTCTTCGAACCGATCGATTCGACGAACTGTGACAGATCAATCGCCTGGTCAGCCGCGACCGCCCGCTGGCCGGCGCGGCTCGCACCCTTCGGAGCGAAGCGCGACGGCGAATTGAACCGGAGCACCGGACCGCCCATCCCGAGCGTGATCTCGTCGTCGTGATAAAGCGGCGTCTGCGCCGAGATCCGGACGTCATTGACAAGCGTTCCGTTGAAACTGTTGTTGTCGGTGATGAGATAAACGCCGTTGTTTTCGATGATCTGCGCGTGGCGGCGCGAAACCATCACCTCATCTGGATCGAACACGATGTCGCACGACGTATCGCGCCCGAGCCAAATCTGCGGCTTCGAGATGCGGAACGGCGATGAATGAGTGGTAGAACGAACAAAGTCGAGTTGGGCCGGGCTGCCTGAAATCGACGGCGGTGCGGGCGCCGCGGGGTAGGACGGCTGCGCCATTGAAGGCGGAGGCTGTGCCATCGACGGCGGAGGCTGTGCCATCGACGGCGCCGGCTGAGCCATCGACGGCGCCGGCGTCGAAACAGAAGGCGACGGCGGCTGGGCGCCGAGAGAGTTCGGGATGACCTCGAACCAGATCACCCGAACAGTCGGTCCCTGGGTGCCGAATTGAAGGACATCCCCGATCGCGAGCGGTCTCGGCTGCGAAACACGCTCGCTGTTGGCGTAAGTTCCGTACGAAGAGTTCAGGTCGACCAGATACCACTTTCCGCCGTCCCAACGCAATTCCGCGTGGCGCCGCGAAACCATAGGGAACTTGTCTGATTCGAATACGACCTGACAATCCGCCTGGTCACGGCCAACGCGAATAACGCTCTGATTAAAGGACTTCTCGGACGATGCTCCGACGTCTGCAAGAACAATTTTCATCTGGCTAATCGATCGATTTTGGGCTCCGTCAATTCTAACTTATGTGCGTGATTGTTAAAAGTAGACGGTAGACGGTAGACGGTAGACCGTAGACGGTAGTTGGTTGATAGTCATCACTTTCAGTTCTCAACGACTTCGATTCTTGATACTCCAATCTGAAAACGTCACGAATACCAGCAGGCTACCGCCTTCCGTCTCCAGCTTTTCGCCTACTTTTTACTGTCTGCCGCCGACCGTCTACTGTCTACTTGCTGCAATTTCTTCGCAACCCTCTGGACCTGATCGAGGACTCGCAGGAGATTGCCGCTCCAGAGCTTCGCGATCTGCTGTTTCGAATAGCCCCGGCGGACGAGTTCGATCGTCACGTTCAGCGACTCGCCTGCGTTGTCCCAACCCTCGACGCCGCCTCCGCCGTCAAAATCAGAACTGATTCCGACATGGTCGATCCCGATCTTTTTGACCAGATAATCAATATGATCGACAAAGTCCCTAACGTTGACGTCCGGCGCCTTATCCTTCAGCCGCTCATTGATAATCGGCCTCGTTCGCGCCCGGAAATTGGTGATCTTCGCCATGTATGCCGCCCGCTCGTCAGCCGGCAGTTTGACGACCGTCGCCCGGTCCATGATCTTGAACCCCTCTTTATCGGCGAGCTCTTTCGAAATTTCTGCGGCGAGTTTCGCCCGCAGTTCGCTTTTTTCCTTGCTCACGTAGCCGCGGAACGCCACGGCCTGGACGACGCCGCCGTTTTTCCTGATCGCCTCGAGTTGCTCGTCATCGAGATTCCGGCTGTGATTGCAGAGTGCGCGCGCACCCGAATGCGACGCGATCACCGGCGCTTTCGAGAGCGCGATCGCCTGCAGATTCGCCTCTTTCGACGGGTGCGAGAGATCGATCATGATACCCCATTTGTTCATTTCGGCGATCGCCTGCTTGCCGAGGTCGCTGAGTCCGTTATGAAGCCATTTTCCGTCGGCTTCGCCGGTATTTGAATCGGCCAACTGGCTGTGACCGTTGTGCGCCAGCGACATGTAGCGCGCGCCCCGTTCGGCGAATTTTTTGATCAGCGACAGGTCGGTTCCGATCGGGTAAGCGTTCTCGATTCCGATCATCGCGACCAATTTTCCGGACTTCACGATCCGCCGCACGTCCGCCGACGTCCGGGCGAGTTCGATCTTGTCGGGCGCGATCTTCTGGGTCAGCCTGTCGATCGCGTCGAACTTGTCCCACGCGTTTTCGAGCGCCCTTTTATAACCCTCCTCGGTCAGCTCGCCCTGCCCCGTGTAAACGATCATCCACGAAACGTCGAGCCCGCCGGCGCGCATCTTCGGGAGATTCACCTGCGTCGGCAAATCCTGCGTATAATTCACCGCACCGGTGAAATTTCGCGTGTCGATGTCGTTGTGCGTGTCGAGAGTGATCACCTCAAGGTGTATCTTCTCCGCCTTCGCGACGATCTCTTCGTCGGTCATCGCCTTTTGGGAAAATACCGAAATCGGCATCGTGACCGCGATCAAAGCCAACAAGGAAAGAAGTCTTTTCATAGTGCGACTAGGTTACGCGCACGGTGTCGAATTCGCAATTGACGGAAGTCGAAGAATCGGGCGGTTCTGATCGGCAAATTTCCCTGCCCCGCTCCGCTTTAATCGCGGTCCAGTGTATATTTGAGTCATCAGGTAGAAAATGTATCGAGGAGAGAACGATGCAAAAAATTTGTCCTTCATGCCGTGAAATTAATCCTGCGGAAGCGGCTTTTTGCCGGAGTTGTGCCACACCGCTCGGAGCCGTTGCTCCGCAAGCGCCGCAATGGGGCCAACCGCAACAGGCGGCGCCCCAGTGGGGCCAGCAGCAGCCCGGATTCGGAAATCAGCCGTTCGGGGGACCGATGCAGGCCCCGATGTCGGCGCCCGTGCAGGAATCGAACCGACCCGTGATCGCGCTTGTGCTGGTGATCGCAGGACTTCTCTGCTGCGGCTTTCTGACGTCAATACCGGGAGCCATTCTCGGTTGGATGGAAATAAACGCGATCAAGGAAGGCCGCGCTCCGCAGACCGGAATGACGATGTCGCAGATCGCGTTTTACGGCGGTATTGTCGTCTCGATCCTAAATTTGATCGGATCCGTGATCGCCGTCCTCGTCTTGCTTTCAGGAAATATGTGATTCGATCGATCGGCAGATCGGAAGGGAGCTTGCCTATGAAATGCCGCAACGGGCACGAACAACCCTCGGGCTCGAAATTCTGTATTCATTGCGGCGTGCCGCTGAACGGCGATGAACCGCCGACGCCGGCCGCGTCGGTCGAAACGCAGCCGGCCGCGACGGTACTGCCCGCGGCAGTTCCGGCAGAATCGCCACCGTCGCCCGTTCCGGCTCTTCCGCCGCCGGTCCCGGTCGAAACCTGCCCAACGTGCGGCGGCGACGGCTCGCGACTCGATCAGTTGCGCGTTTTATGCTCCGATTGCGGGTGGCTGCGACCGCTCATTCCCGGCTATTACGTCGATTGCAAAGCATTTCAATGGGCCGGCGACGGCAAGGCGATGGCCGCATTGCGTTCGGCCAGACCACTCAGCGCCGCGGCCAA
>JAKQII010000366.1 GCA_029557535.1 Acidobacteriota bacterium | reverse complement strand
GGTTCGAACGTTGGAGGTATTGCCAACGGCGAGGCCAATATTGTCGCTTTCAACATCCGCGGTATCGTCGTAAGTACCTTTGCGCCTATTTCGATCAGGGGCAACTCCATCCACAGTAATGGATTTCAGGGAATCGACCTGCACCCGACCGGAGTTCAGCTAAACGACCCGGGTGATAACGATACGGGAGTGAACCAGAAACAAAATTTCCCGGTCATCGACTTTGCAACAGGCGGTACGTCAACCCAGATCGTCGGAATTCTAAACAGCCGGCCATCATCATCCTTCATATTGGATTTCTATAGCAATGACGTTTGCGATGCGAGCGGTTATGGCGAGGGTCGCACCTATGTCGGCTCGATCAATGTCACGACCAACGCTTCGAATCTCGCAAGCTTTGACGTCACTTTCCCGGTCGCTACACCCGTTGGTCATTTTATAACCGCCACCGCCACTGATTCTTTGGGAAACACATCGGAATTCTCGCAATGCCGGGAAGCGTCGCCCTCGGTCGTCACGATCTCCGGTAGGGTAACGGATTCCGGCGGAGCGTCTCTCCGTGCAGCCCGACTCAGACTCGCCGGACCGCGCGGTACGAAGGAAGTTCTGACCGACGCGTTGGGAAACTTCAGCTTCAGAAACGTCGCAAGCGCGGCGAGCTATACCCTTTCAGCGTCTCGTGCCAACTACGACTTCGCGCCGCCAACGCGCATGTACACGAATATCACGGGTGACCAATTGAACCAGGACTTCGTCGGCACCAAAAACCGTTCCTCGATCAGCGGAACGGTAAGGGGACTTGTTAACGGCGTTCCGATCTCTCTTTCCGGTGTTACGGTTACACTTAGCGGGGCGGCGAGCCGCTCGACGATCTCGAACGGTTCTTATGCGTTTCACGACCTGCCGACCGGACAATACACCGTCACCGCGATCAAGGACGGCTGGACGTTCAACCCTCTGTCGATTGACGTGAACTTGGCTCTCACCAATGTTGCGCTCTCACATCTTGCGTCTCAAACAACTGCGCTCGAAGGCCGAGTTTATTACTCGACCTTATTTCCAAGAGTGATCAATGCAAACGGCACCGCCGACCTACAAGTCAAATACCGCAGGATCCGGCCCGGATTCGACTCCTCACACGATGGGCGCAAGATCGTCTATGTAGGCGAAAAGTTCTTCGAGCCCACCGGTCGCGACACTCTCTACACGGTGAATTCCGATGGCAGCGGTGAGGTCGCGGTCCTTAATGCCGGCTCGGCTTCGGCTTGGCTGGAGCGCCCGAGATTCTCGCCTGATGCCTCGAAGGTCGCGTATGTATTCAATTCCGGCGTGACGGGAGCGCTGAATTCGCTTCGGATACGGGATCTCGCAGCGGGCACTACTGCCACGGTCCCGACCGGTTCGCTCTCGGGCGTAAGTGACCCTGATTGGATATCGCCGACCCGCCTGGTTTTTTCGGCCTTTGATGGAAACGACTTTGAGATCTATGCGGTCAACACCGACGGTACAGCCCTCGTTCGGCTCACAGACAACTCCGGTCCGGATAAGAATCCGTCCGCCTCCTATGATGGGTCTCGAATCGCCTATCACTCATTCGATCTGGGAAACAACACATTGTCGGTTGTGAATTCGGACGGGTCAAACCTGCAATTCCTGAGGAATGATGTCGCAAGCGGAACGGGGATCGGATGGTCACCCGACGGAACGATGCTTGCGGTAGTTCGCATCATACCGAACCAGCCATCGGTCTACAGCATTATCAACTCGTCAAACGGTTCGCTCATACGAGACTTTGCAACTTTGGGCGCTTCAAGCCATCCATTTTTCGATTGGGCGCCGGACATCGAAACGGCAACTCCGGCCGGAGTGAACGTGCCTGTTGTTGCGGGTGGCGTCGATATCACGTTTTCCGGGGTTACAACAGCCGGAACCACTACGGTCACACCGATCCCGCCTTCATCGGCGGGAACCGCGCCCAATGGTTTCGTGCTCGGCGGCATCGCATATGAAATTGCGACCACGGCCGCCTACACCGCGCCGGTCACGATCTGTTTCAATGTTCCGACGACCGTCGCATCAACGCAGACCGCCTTTAACGCTCTCAGCCTGATGCACAACGAGGGCGGCGTGCTCGTCGATCGCACGTCGAGCCGCGATTTCCCGTCCCGTACGATCTGCGGCAGTGTGACCACGCTTTCGCCATTTGTCGTTGCCGAACAGTTCGATGCCCTGCTGCCATCCATAACCGGTTATGTCGCGGACTCCGGCGGATCGCCGATATCTAACGTTACGGTCCAATTGACCGGCGCCGAAGACCGCTTCACCCAAACCGATGCCGACGGTTTCTTCACTTTCGTTAATTTGACCGAAGGCGAAAGCTATACCGTTCAGCCAAAACAACTGGGCTATCTGTTTAGCGAGTACAGCGAGGACTTCTTCGCCGTCACAGGCGAGAATTCGGTTGTGTTCACCGGAACTCAGGCGAATTTCTCGATATCGGGCAGGGCGGTTGACTCAAGCGGAATACCGCTCTCCGGGAAAGTGGTAGAGATAGAAGGGGCGTCCAACGGATCGACATTGACGGATTCGAACGGCGACTTTGTATTCTCAGGCCTGCCCGCCGACGGCGGTTACGAGGTACGCCTGTTCGCCGGCAATCAAGAAAATTTCTCGCCGGCATTCTACGCGATCGATCCATTGACGACTGATCTTTCAGGGTTTGATTTTACCGAACTTGCGCCAACAGCTGCTTCTGTTTCGATCGGCGGTCGAGTTGTTACTGCGGGTGGCCCCGGAATCCGAAATGCCGTTGTTACGATCACAGATCAGAATTCAAACACACGGATCGTTCGGACGGGTTCGGCGGGATACTACCGCTTTGACGGAATTCCCGTCGGCCAGACCGTCATCATAAGCATTAAGTCCAGACGCTTCACGTTTGCCCACCCGACGCGCATCGTGAATGTGACCGACGAACTGACCGATGTTGATTTTGTTTCAGACACTTTGGAGTGAACAAAGTGTCGACGTTGCCCGGACGGCGACGCGAGTACCGAATCGGCAATTGACCGGGACGCCGGCGGGCTTTCCGGCATTGATTATCGCCATTTCGATCTCCGCGCTTTGTTCGATCGTTCGACGAAGTATAGTGTTGACTCGAACACGAAAAACGGCCGACGCTATTCAGGACAGGACACGCCGGCAGTCCGGAACACGGCGCTGAACGGCTCACTGATAGATCAATGCATAGAGCCGATCCGCGAAGTCGGATTTAGATGATCGGAGCAATTCGTATTGGATCAGGGCAGAGTCGCGGTCGCCGGCCTTGAGATAGGCGCGGCCGAGGTTGAAACGGGCCTTGTCGAAATCCGGGTTGTAGCCGATCGCCGAATTGAACGCATCGATGCTGTCCTGGGTTTGTCCGTTCTCGAAGTAGCATTCGCCAAGGTAGTTGAACGTCTTGGCATCGGGTTTGAAGGTCTTGAGCTGTTCAAAAGCGCCGACGGCTTCCGGAAACCGCTTCAGTTTGAAATACGATAACCCCAGCTGTTCGTAAACTGCCGCATAATCGGGCTTTAGCGCGAGCGCTCGACGGTAGGCGAGGATCTCCTCGTCGGTCCGGTTGAGCTTGCCGAGACTCAGTCCGTACGCGAATTGGGCGTCGGCATTGTCGGCATCCAGTCGCGTCGCCGTCCGATAGGCTTCCGCGGCCTCCTTGTAGTCTTTCAGCGCATAATTCGACGCACCGATATTGACGAACACCTCGGCCCATTCCGGACGAAGTTTCGCGGCCTGTCTCGACGCTTTCAGCGACTCGGCGGGGCGCCCGAGCATCCCGTAACAGAAACCGATCTGATACCACGCTTCCGCATAGTTCGGATCCGTCTCCGCGGCTTTTTCGAACAACGTCACGGCACGGTTGTAATCGTCCCGCGACAACTGCGCAAGTCCCTGCGAATAAAGACGTTCAGCGCCGGCGCGTTTCGATTTCGCCGTCTCGCTGCTGAGCGACGCAAATGATTGAAGGTCCCCGACCCTAAGACCGGAGATCCGTTCTGCGGGAACCGCAAAGTTGAGGCTCTGGCCTTCGGCGGCTTGAAGTGTCGCAACTCCGATGACCTGTCCGAACATGTTCACGACGGGGCTTCCCGAGGATCCCGGCGAAATCGGCGCGGTGATCTGGATGATCTTCCCGTAACCCGAGATCTCGCGAACCGCCGACACGATGCCGTTCGAGACCGATCCCTCGAGACCAAAAGGATTTCCGATTACGACGACCGATTCACCCTCCTGCGGGACCCGTTTGACGATCGGAAGGGGAACGGCAAATTCCTTCGGAATATCGACTTGAAGCAGCGCCAGATCGCCTTCGCCGTCAACGGCAAGAACGCCTTTGACCGGATATTTTCGTCCATTGATAAGATGAACCTCGACCCGCGAAGACCTTTCGATAACGTGCCGGTTGGTGATTATTTTGTCTGAGGAGACGAAGAAACCGCTTCCGCGCGAGATGGTCGCGCCGCGCGAATCAAAGGTTTCGATCGCGACCGCCGACGGTTTGATCCGCTTCACGAGTTCGGGGAGATAGTCCTGCGCGCGGACCGGCGATCCCGCGGCAAGCATCATCAGAATGAAAACTGCGATCCTCGCTTTCATCAGCAACTAGATACCCGAAAGTGTATCGGCGACGGAATCGATCGGAATCTCGGCGATCGATCTCGAGTCGCGTGCGACAAGCTCGACGATCCCCTCGGCCGCGCGTTTCCCGACGTTGATCCGATGCGGGATCCCGATCAGGTCCGCGTCCTTGAACTTCACGCCTGCCCGTTCGTCGCGATCGTCCAAGAGGACGTTCAATCCGTCCCGCGTCAGTTCACGATAAAGCCGCTTCCCTAGTTCCAAAAGCGATCCGTCGCGGACATTTGTGATTGTGACGACGACATCGAAGGGCGCGATCGCGGGCGTCCAGATTATACCATCGGCGTCGTGGTTCTGCTCGATGACGGCCGCCATGATGCGCTCGACGCCGATCCCGTAACTGCCCATCACGATCGGAACCGCCTTGCCGTTCACGTCGAGGACGCGTGCGCCCATCGACTCGGAATACTTCGTGCCGAGCTTGAAGATATGTCCGACTTCGAGCGATTTTGCGACCTCGAGATGCCCGTTTTCGCATTCGGGGCAGCCTTCGCCGGACGAGACGAGCCGCAGGTCCGACCACTGATCGACCGGAATATCGCGTTCGATATCGACGCCGCGCAGGTGGAAGTCGTCGCGATTCGCGCCGGTCGTCATATTTTTGCGGCCTTTGAGCGACGCGTCGGCGATGATCTTCACCTCTTTTCCGTGCTCGGCCGATTTTTCCCGGGCGTTGACCGCGCCGAGGCTTCCGGCGTGCGCCCCCAGAAGTTCGAAGATCTCGTCATCCGCCGCGGCACGGACCTCCTCAGCGCCGAGCGCGTCCTGGAGCTTCGTTTCCTGCAGCTGATGATCGCCGCGCAGGAGCGCGATCACGAATTCAGATTCATCGCCGTTCCGGGCGACGCAGATCAGCGATTTGATCTGCCGGTCGGCCGCCGCCCCGCCTTCGAAGTTCGCCAGCTGCTCGATCGTGCGTACGCCCGGCGTCGGGAATTCTTCAGGCGCGGCCGGTCCCGGACTGTCGGCAATGGATGCGATCCGCGATGTGGCTTTCTCGACGTTCGCGGCATATCCGCACGAATCGCAGGTCGCGATCAGGTCTTCGCCGGCGTCGGTTCGGACCATGAATTCGGTCGAGGCCGAACCGCCCATCGCGCCCGACGACGCTTCGACCATATCGAACTTAAGGCCGCAGCGGGTGAATATCTTTTTGTACGCCTCGCGGTGTTTTTCGAATGATTCGTCGAGCCCTTCGCGATCGAGATCGAACGAGTACGAGTCTTTCATCGTGAACTGCCTGACGCGGAGCAGGCCCGATTTCGGGCGCGCTTCGTCGCGGAATTTAGTTTGGATCTGATACCAGATCTGGGGCAGTTGTTTGTACGACCGGAGCTCGTTGCGGGCGATCGAGGTGAAAACTTCCTCGTGGGTCATGCCAAGACAAAGATCGGCGCCTTTGCGGTCCTTGAGCCGGAACATGTTGTCGCCCATCACCTGCCAGCGTCCGGTCTCGTCCCAGACCTCGCGCGGGTTGAGCGCCGGAAGAAAGAACTCCTGCGCGCCGATTGCAGTCATCTCTTCGCGGATGATCGATTCGATCCGTTTAAGAACCATCTGCGTCAGCGGAAGATACGAATAGATTCCGGCAGCGAGTTGGCGGATCATGCCCGCGCGAAGCAACAGCCGATGCGAGGCACACTCGGCATCAGCCGGCGTTTCTTTGACAGTTGGTATGAAAAGTTGTGACCAATACACTCAATTTTCGATTCCGGATTTGGATTTTGGATTTTGCCGAATTCGTACGACCATTCTAAGGCGAATTCCGCCATTATGCGAAGTTTGGCCCTTGCGGGCCATGCAACCGGGACGCATGCGCTCCAGGCAATCCAAAATCCAAAATCAAAAGTCACTAGTGTCCAACTCTAAGTCGAACAGATTCAGTGTTTTGGGAATTTTGACCGGTCATGATCACGTTCGTGGCCTCGTAAATAGTTGAGACAAAACGGCATTCATCCGACGGGAAATACTGAGAATCTGTGACTTTGCG
>JAKQII010000363.1 GCA_029557535.1 Acidobacteriota bacterium | reverse complement strand
CGAACGGAACACCATCTTCGGATTGTGCTTCGACATCACCTTCGTGATCGCCGCCGTCAAGGTCGTCTTCCCGTGATCAACGTGTCCGATCGTCCCGATGTTCACGTGCGGCTTGCTTCTGTCAAATTTCTCTTTGCTCATAAATCCTCTCTAAAAATTGAAATCGCAATTGCCTAACTGCTGGCCCCCTTGACCTTGGCGATGATCTCCTCGGCGACGTTGCGCGGCGCTTCGTCATAGCGCTCGAAGTGCATCGACGACGTCGCTCGGCCCTGCGTGGCACTGCGGAGATCGGTGGTGTACCCGAACATCTCGGACAGCGGAACGAACGCGGTCACGACCTGTACATTGCCCGGTCGAGGCTCCATTTTCTCGATCTGTCCGCGGCGGCGGTTAAGGTCGCCATTGACTGCTCCCATGTATTCTTCCGGCGTCACAACCTCGACACGCATGATCGGCTCGAGAAGGACGGGCTTGGCTTTCTTGACCGCGTCCTGGAACGCGAGCGATCCGGCGATGTGGAACGAACGCTCGTCCGAGTCGACCTCATGGTACGAACCGAAAACAAGGCTGGCCTTGATATCGACGAGTTCGTATCCGGCAAGGAATCCGCGGCGCATCGCGTCCTGGACCCCTTCGGAAACGGGCTTGATGAACTGGCGCGGAATGGCGCCGCCGGTGATCTTGTCTTCGAAAACGAAGCCTTCGCCCGGTGCCGGCTCGATCTCGAGTTCGACGTGTCCGAATTGACCGCGGCCGCCCGACTGCTTCTTGAAAACCTCTTTTCCGGGTGCCGGCTTGGTGATCGTCTCGCGGTACGCAACCTGAGGTTTGCCGACGTTCGCCTCGACGCCGAATTCGCGCTTCATGCGGTCAACGATGATCTCGAGGTGAAGCTCGCCCATGCCGGCGATGATCGTCTGGCCGGTTTCATGATCCGTCGAAACCTGAAACGACGGGTCTTCCGATGCCAGCCGGTTGAGCGCGACACCCATCTTGTCCTGATCGGCGCGCGTCTTCGGTTCCACCGCGACGCGAACGACCGGATCCGGAAATTCCATCGACTCGAGAATTATCTGTTTCGTTTCGTCGGAAATCGTGTCGCCGGTCGTGACATTCTTCATGCCGCCGATCGCGATGATCTCGCCTGCGGACGCCGATTCAATGTCCTCGCGCTTGTTGGCATGCATGCGCATCAGACGGCCGACGCGCTCTTTCGAGCCCTTGATCGTGTTGTAAACGTAGGATCCGGAATTGACGGTGCCGGAATAGATGCGGACAAAAGCGAGCTGACCGAGATGCTTGTCGGCCATGAGCTTGAAAACGAGTCCCGAGAACGGCTCCTTCGGATCGGCCGGACGGGCTTCAACCGCGTCGGTCTTCGGATTTGTCCCTTCAACCGCCGGGATGTCGAGCGGCGACGGGAGAAAATCGACGACCGCGTCAAGCAGCGTCTGGACGCCTTTGTTCTTGAATGCCGAACCGGTAACAACCGGGACGATCTTGAGTTCGATGGTTCCCTTGCGAAGCGCGGCACGGATCTCGTCCTCCGAGATCTCCTCGCCTTCGAGGTACTTCATCATCAGGTCGTCGTCGATGCTGGAAACGGCCTCTACGAGCTTTTCGCGCCATTCGTTCGCGGAATCGACAAGGTCCGCGGGAATCTCAACGGTTTCGTATTCAGCGCCCTTGGTTTCATCGTTCCAGACGAGGCCTTTCATCGAAATGAGATCAACGACGCCCTTAAGCTGGTCTTCGAGACCGATCGGGATCTGCAGCGCAACCGCATTTGCGCCGAGGCGCTTGAGGATCGAATCGAAGCTCCGGTCAAACGACGCTCCGGCACGATCGAGCTTATTAATGAAGCAAATACGGGGAACGCCGTATTTATCAGCCTGACGCCAAACGGTTTCGGACTGCGGTTCAACACCGGCGACACCGTCGAAGACGGCGACCGCGCCGTCGAGAACACGAAGCGACCGTTCGACTTCCATCGTGAAGTCGACGTGGCCCGGCGTATCGATGATGTTAATGCGGTGCTCAACGCCGTTGTGTTTCCAGAAGCAGGTCGTGGCGGCCGACGTGATCGTGATGCCGCGTTCCTGTTCCTGTTCCATCCAGTCCATCGTCGCCGTTCCTTCGTGAACTTCGCCGATCTTGTGCGAAACACCGGTGTAGTAGAGCACACGCTCCGTCGTCGTGGTCTTACCCGCGTCGATGTGCGCCATGATCCCGATGTTTCTGAATTTGTCTAAGCTGATCTTTGACATTGCTTTCAGTCGTCAGCGGTCGGGCATTAGTGGTCTGTGTACTTCTGACCACTTAGCACCGTCCACTGATCACTCATTAAAACCTGTAGTGGGCGAATGCCTTGTTCGCTTCCGCCATACGGTGAACGTCTTCGCGCTTCTTAAACGCGCCGCCGCGGGTGTTGTAAGCATCGAGAAGCTCGCCGACGAGACGCTCGGTCATCGTTTTTTCGCTGCGGTTGCGCGAGTTGGTGACGACCCAGCGGATCGCGAGCGTGTTGCGGCGCTCCTTGGTGACCTCGATCGGAACCTGATAGGTGGCGCCGCCGATACGGCGCGATTTCACTTCAAGCGCCGGCGCGACATTGTCGAGCGCCTTCTTGAAAACCTTGAGCGGCTCTTCGCCAGTCTTTTCGCCGATCTTTTCCATCGCGGCGTAAAAGCTCTTTTCGGCGGTGGACTTCTTTCCGGCCCACATGATCCCGTTGATGAACTTGGTCACGATCACGCTGTTGTAGATCGGATCCGGAAGAACTTCTCTTTTCGCTGCAACTCTTCTTCTAGGCATAACTCAATTTTGGATTTCGGATTTTGGATTTCGGATTTTGCACAATCGCAAATCGAAAATCGAAAATTACTTGCTTCCCTTGGGACGTTTCGCGCCGTACTTCGAACGCGCCTGGTTGCGGTTCGCGACACCCGAAGCGTCAAGTGTTCCACGGATGATGTGATAACGTACACCCGGAAGGTCCTTGACGCGCCCCCCGCGGATCAACACGATCGAATGCTCCTGCAGATTGTGTCCGATACCCGGAATGTAGGTCGTAACCTCAATCTGGTTCGTCAGACGCACGCGGGCGACCTTTCGAAGAGCCGAGTTCGGCTTTTTCGGGGTCTGCGTGTAAACGCGGGTGCATACGCCGCGCTTCTGCGGGTTGGCCTGAAGAGCCGGGCTCGCCGTTTTGTATTTCACTCGCTGGCGACCTTTGCGAACTAATTGGTTGATAGTCGGCATTCTTTTCTAAATCCCGCGGCCGGTTCCGACCGCTAAAAAAACGAAAGGCAATAGTAGCCTTTCACCTGACTCTTGCCGGATCATATCCGGCAGTTAGCAACAAGTTTCAACTTGCGTCTTAAGTTAAGTGATTAAACCTTTATCGATCATCCGGCTTCAACTTTGCTGTAGCGTGGCTTCAATGTGAAATGAATCAATTCGCCGCGGTCCGAATGGTTCGGTGCTTTACGCTACAATTCCTGCTTCTGCCTTCAAAAATCACCTGTGCTTTTCGTTTCCGACGCGCACAGAAGGTCCAGACGTTTCAGTCCGAAACTGTAGACTATACTGATCGGGCTCGCGGCTGTCAAGCCGGAAGCTCAAATGCAGGCGTCACGAGCGATGTGTTCGGAATGTCCTCGGAATGCGCGGGGACTTCGCGCAGGATCGGTCGGTTGGCGGTGCCGGCGCAAAAGGGCTTGCTCTAAGGTGATACTCGGTAGTTTTGCAAGCTCAACGAGAGACGACGAGCAGTCCCCAGAATACTCTCGAGTGTTGTTCTGGGTACCGAAAGCCGACCCGCAGTGCAAACTCTCTGAGCAAAAAGCATCGTGTTCCGATGAACTGCAGGTCGCGCCAGATGTTATCCACGCAACCAGATCGTCGGAACACTACGAGCTACCCGGCAAATCAGCGGTCGAAACCTTGAGCGGGTGTTTCAATAGCCTCGCCGTCGTGCATTGCGTCGAGTGCGAGGCGATCGTTATGGCATGAAAGTGAGGAAGCCGGGAAATCGAACATCTTTATAGGACCCTGGGTTTCGCGCACCGTTAAGACGTAGGCGCCTCGGTCGAGCCGAGCGCATCCGGGATCGAGAAGGGCCCGATCACGGATCCGTGAGGGTAACGATGATTCAAGATGACGCCGATCGGATTGGTCCTGACTCCGGCCCGTCGACTGAGCGCGGCACGGCGGCAAACGCTTTTTCATTAGGTGCGCCGATGTAAATTGTACCGGATCGGGCGCGACCTGTGTTCGTTAGTCCGATTCGCGAAGCGTGAAACAGAATTCAAATTCGGGTTCCTTTCCCGACCAACATGCGGCGTGGCGGGCGCCGAGCACTTCGACCGGAAACAGCGTCGGCGATCGGCGCGATTTCTCGCTTTTCGATAACCGGGTCAAATAGGACTCAACCGAAGACGCTGTCGTTCCAATCGAGTACGAAGTGTGTGTAGTTGCGCTTACCAGCAGCCCGCGTAGTAACTTGAGACCTGTTCGTACTGCCCGGTATCGAAATTCCAGTTGTAAGTAACCAGGTACCACTCAGTGCATCCACCTGTGCCGGTGCCACCGGGCTCGAGCGTACCGCCACCGCCGTCGATCTGATTCCAGGAAACGCCCCCGCTTGCCCCGCCTGCTCCACCGTTTCCGCCCGCACCTGCCGTTACCCCGGGGTTTCCTGTACCTCCGAAACTCCCGCTCGTCCCTGCATTTGCGGTACACGAGGCCTGACTCCCGGGAGATCCGCCGTTGCCGGGGTATCCTGCCTGGCCGCCCTGTCCGGCGAACCCGCCCTGCCCGGCGTTTCCGCCCGCGCCGCCGCTGTTGTTGATCGTGATTCTGTTCCAATCATAGCCGCCTGGGTAGTTGATCGTAATCTGACCCCCGTTTCCGCCATTGCCCCCATTTCCGCCGTTACCGCCGTTTCCGCCCGTGCCCCCGGCGCCACCGTCACCGCCATCGCCTCCACTGCCAAGACGCTTACAGGATTCGCAACTGGCTCCTGAACCGCCGTTGCCACCCCTGCCACCGAATCCGCCGCTTCCGCCGTTCCCACCGCGACCACCGTATCCGCCGTCGCCTCCCTTCGAAATCAATACGTACGACGTAGTGTCCGAGAGCGTGGCGATATCCAAAGTTATCGGTTGACCGTCTGCCCCCGGGGCTCCGTCGCCGCCTCCATTGCCATCGCTCCCGAAGGCGCCGGCGGTCCCATTGAGTCCCCGGCTCCCGTTAAGGTCTGCAAAGCAACTGCCGTTTTGTCCGTTTGAGCCGTCGTTCCCGTTGGCTCCCCCGTTACCGTCCTGTCCGTTAGCGCCGTCGGTGCCGTTCTGTCCCGAGTTATCCTGCAATAACGGAAACCGGTAACTCGCCTTTACGAATCCGAAGTTCAACGGCTCTGTCTGATTCAACCGTGACGCCTGTACCGATTCAAGCCATTCCCGTCGCCCGCGTCCACTTGTATCTACGGTAATTGAGCCACCCGCGTCCGTTGTACTAACTGACTCAATGGCAAACACATGCAACCCGTGCCCCCCCGTGATCCGAACGTCACGGCCTTGAAACCGAATTCTCCTTGCGATAATTACCGTGTCGCCGGTAAGACGGATGTTTTCCGGCAAAGTAAGTTCATCGGCTATCTCAACGCCCCGGATTTCCGATGATGTGTGAGACCGGCTTATCCGCATCTCCGGTAATTGCGCAACCGAGGCAGATAGCCGTGTCCTCCAGTTCTTTGAGAAGAGATGGCGCGCCTCAATGGGCACGTTCCGTTCCGACAATAGACGGCCAACAGTCCGAATTGACTTGCTTCTGGTCTTAAGCTGGTTGATCTGCTGCAACGACAGCTGCATCTGCGGGTTTTGATTCGTCTGAGCGATCGCCCGGTCGACGGCCGGTGCGAAAAGGCAAACGACCAAGAGTGCCGCTACAATTGAGGTGAAAGAAATTGAGGTTTTCATTGAGTCTCCTTGGTGAATGAGAATTTGTCGTCAATTATCGGGCGCCCGCTTTGCTCAGTCAACGATTATCTCTTGGCGAAATCTGCCCTTCTTTTGACAACTCTATCGTCCTGCATATCCCTCGCGTTCAGATGGATCGGAAGTGAATGAGAGTCAGGGTTTCTGGATGTTCTAGTTTTTGAAACTTGGTGATCGTATTGCTTGAAAATTTCCGACAGCGTTCATGCAAGGAACGTTTGACTCAGAGGGTGTGCATCGTGACAGCGGTGAGCTGTCACGATGCATTCGGCGTTTGGGCTAAGCTCCCAACGAACCAATGGCTCGTTGACAAGAACTCACCCACTGCGTGGCCGCGGGAGTCCCCCCCGACCTTCTGATCCGGGTCTCGCCGGAGTTGCCGTCACAAACGATCCTCGAACGCACCATGCCCGGACCCGGGAGCAGCATTGTTGAGATACGGTGCGATGTTTGTGAGTTGAAGGTCAGTGTCGCAGGGTCTTGTTCTAGGTCGCGACGGGAGTTGTCTTTCACCAACGGAATTGCTAACTTTTCCACATATACTAGAATTCAGATTAAGATTCACAACGCAAGAAATAGGAAACAATGAATGAATACGAGAAGTGCCTAGGCAACTTCGACGAAAAACAATGGCTGGCGGCCGTCGACTTGCTTGCGCCAGCGATCCACGAGGTTGATCGCGACGCGACCGCGATCTGGTTCCGTTTTTTTCCGCTCGGTCTGCACCAGTTTCTGGCGAAAGCGGACGACAGGGCGAAAGAAATCCAAAAGTTTGTGATCCAGGGCGATTACGATCTGACGGATCAGATCGACGTGTCGCACAGCTTCCTTTACGGCCACCGCTATTGGAAAGACGTCAAGACCGAGATCAAACACCGCGCTGAGGCGTTTGCGGGAGATTCGATCGACATCGCCGCTGAGGCACGCTCGATCGCTGCGGCCGCCTCGAAGGCGGCGGGTGTGGGCGAATCACTTTTGATCGGAGTGGCTGTGATTGGCCTGATGACCTTGGTGCAGGTCGGTTGGGAGGAGTTCAAACGTTCACCGGGAACAACCGGAACGCCGCACGGAATGCTCGCCAAATCACCGGATCAAATTGTCTTCGAGCGGGCGAAGGACGATTCGCAAGGATTATTCGGATTTCTCCGGACGGTCGACCGTCAATTCACGGTGAATTGGCAGGATGCGCGTTCGAGCGGGAGGTTCAGGATCAAGAATGACGCCGACCTCGCCACGGCATCGGCACTCGATCAAACCCAAAACTGGCGCTCAAAGGACGAGCGATGTTGGGAAGGCGTCGTTCCGGTCGAATGCCGCTCGGCGGCGTGCGGCACGTGCTGGGTCGGAGTCGTCGGCGGCCGTGAAAAGCTCTCGGATGTCCAGTCGCTTGAGCGCAAGCAAATGAAGGTGTTCGGATACAACCAGCCGGACGAACAAAAGCCGTTTCTCAGACTCGCTTGTCAGGCAAAAGCGTCAGGAAACGTTGCGATTGTCATTCCGCCGTGGAACGGAGTTTTCGGTCGAAAGGTCTATGGAGTCGAAGAATCGAAGCTTGAACCCGCGACGACATCAGCGCGCAAACTGCGCGAAACGCTGGCGTCGGTTGCCGGAAAAAACGACTAGTCCGCTCTCCGTCCGCGTTCTCCGCTTTTCACCGGGGGAGTAGCCCGTTTCGAACGGATGGGCTGCTTCCCTGATGTTCCGATTTACGAGATTTCCCAACTTATTGACCCGAATGCCACCCGAAGTTGCCATGCCCCGGATTATTGCCCGTTTCGGCAAGTTCTTCCTTTGATATGCCCGACATTCCAGAGGTCGCCCCCGGAAACAGTCACACTGGCATTGACCCCCTGACCGGAGACTCCGATGTTCAGCTGAACCGTGCAATCAAAGATGCAGCGCCTGAATCCGTAACCGATCGCCGTTTCGCAACTGACTTCGGAATCTCGCGGACCCGTCCGGCCGTTTCGCGTCAATGTTGTTCCGCCGAAATGACTATAGAAGCTCTCGTCCAATTCCCCTGATTCTCCGAAACCGCTTATCGTGAACCCAACGTCACACGTCTGTTGACACCCGTCGTTGACCAGACACGCGCTCTGAAATGCCGTTCTGGCGAAATGACTGCCGCTTGCATGGTGAGTCCGATTCGAATCAAAGATCTGCGCGTAGTTGAGGACCGATGCTGTTCGCACGCAACTGCTGCCGCCACCTCCGCCCCAGTTGCCGACGGGCCCCCATGCTTCAAGGTCCCACGTCATGCAATAGGTGTAGGTCGGATCAATTGGCGTCGAGTACCATTCGATGCAAGGTGGACCGTCTTCGGGCGAACTCGCGAGGTTTGACTGCGGCATATCCACTTCGGCTTGATCATCCGGTTTCTTCATATCGGCGTCTGCCTTATCCCGATCCGGGATATTGCCGTTTTGGACAAAACTGAGTTGGTCCGAATTTCTATCAGGACTGCGTTTCATCGCGAGCGGCATTCTGGTATCACGAAGAACCTGCGTAACGACGCCGCCCATCCCAACAATCCCATCAAGAAACTCCGGGTTCGGAAGTCCCCGATGCCCGGTCGGCGCGTGAAAAAGAGCGAGCGCCCGGTACGTTCTGTCTTGCCCCTCGAGCGATACCGTCACTTCATAGGATGCGTAGCGGTCGACGTCGTTGAACCTCACGGCTTCGTACTGCAGAACGTCTGCGACGGTCCACTGCGGGTCGAATCCGGCCGTGTACTGCCCGGCACGCCATTCTGCGGCAATCGACGGTTTGCCTTCTCCATCGTTCTGGGAAGAGGTCGCGAACATTATCTGCACGACGTTTCCCGCGGAACTTGTCACTAGATCCCTATAGGTGCGATCGCGGATCTCGTCGATCGGCCCCACCCGAAAGTCCCTGAGATCGAATCGAAGAGATCGTCGGAGAAGGTCCGATCCGGCGTTCTGCCCGCTGCGCTTCGCCTTTACGACACGCTCGACCGCGTCCAAGATGTTCATTTTTCGGTACGCCATTCGGACGACGCGCTCTTCCGGAGCCGCATCAGAACGAGCGAGATTCGTGTTCAGGGATGTTTGTGGTTCGGACGATTCCGATTTCTGACCATGAATCGAATTGAATTGAGGAATGACGACGATTGCAAATAGTATCCAGTTGAGGATGATTCCTGAGTTTTTCATTTTCTTTCCTTCCTTGTTGATTGATTAGTTACGGGGCGTTCGGGCAGCTTTCAGTTCTTGCTCGATCATGTTCTTGAAACTCTCGAAGTCGAGAACTCCTCGAACCGGCTTTCCGTTGACGATGAATGCCGGAGTGCCGTCGATCCCCAATTTCCGCGCCTCCTGCGAATCTTTCAAAACAGCGTTGCGGGAATCGTCCGACTTCAGACACGAGTTGAACCTGACCGCGTCAAGGTTGATCTGCGACGCGATTCGTTCCATTGTTGCCGCCGACACCGTTTCAGCCGAGAACAACGCGTCGTGATACTGCCAGAAACTGCCCTGTTGACCGGCACAATACGCGGCCAGAGCAGCCGGAAGAGCCTGCTTGTGAATACTTAGCGGCAGGTGTTTGAAAACGAACCTGACATCAGCGCCGTAACGCTCGATCACTTGCTTGATCACCGGATACGATTCCTTGCAGAACGGGCATTGGAAATCCGAGAATGCGATGATCGTCACCGGTGCGCTCCGATCCCCGATTGTCGGCGAATCGATGTCCAGAGTACTGTACGGCAGCGACGGCGGCTTCAATTGAACATCGATCCGGGCATTTTCCTTCAACTTCAAGACCGACGCTCGGTAAGACCGCATTCGGGCCTGGCTCTCCAGATCCAGTCTGATCCGCTCTTTAGCTTCGTCCGGACTCATTTGCGCAAATGCCGCCTCGTTTTCGAGAAAGGCCTGTTCAATTTGGCCGGGCGCAACCTCGACGCTCCCCTCAGTCCATCGCCTTTTGAGTTCCTCGATCGAAATGCCGCGACGCCTGGCTTCATCCTCAAGAAGGATTCGCACAATATGATTCTCAAGCGCGGCTTTCCGCAGCGCATAGATCTGTTGTTCGAGCGGCCAAAGTTGAGCAAGAACCGTACGGTCGATTTCCTGCTGGGTAATCTTCCGGTCGTTTACCGTGGCAAGCAGCGTCTCGCCCGACTGTGCACTGGCGACGGCCGCGGTGTTGATGCCGATCAAGATGATCAACAACCGATGAAGGGGCGGAAAGAGGTTTCTTGAGGTTAAGAGCATGATCTTCCTTATGTTTGGTCCAAAAATTCACCGGGATTGAGGTCCGGCCGGATGAACCGAGATACCGTCGGAGACATCCGTATCAATTGATCGGAATACCGATCGAATCTCGGCACGTTGAATCGTGAAACAATTATCCGTCAATCCTTCGGAAATTCAACGATTATTTGTTGGCGAAACCTGCCTTCTTCATGCGAAATCTATTCGTGACCTCTCGAAAGGTCGATCGGCAAGGTCGCGCCCCCGATCGCCCGCACGAGGGCCTTCGAGTCGGCCAATATCGGTCGGGAATGCCGAACCGGAGACTGTTGCCGTCCGAATATGGCGGGCTCGGACACAGAACATAGTTCAATTACTACTTTGAAGGTCAGTCGATTCCCAAGCTGGCGATTTCGGCGAGGTACGCCCGGAAGTTCGTTCCGGAAACACGACGGGTCAGAGACGGACGAGCCTCGAGACCCGGATCCGTAGGAACCTTTCTGTCTGCCAATCCGAAATCCCTGTTGCGTTCGTGGCCGCAGCGCTGCTGATGAAGGTCGGCAACGAGGCAGACCGTGCAGTGCTTGGGCCGCCGCGGCTGACGCCGGTGGCCAACGGTTGCGAAACGCACGGCGATTCGCTATAAACTCTGGCATGACGAATGCCGTCGTTTCCCCGACGCTCTTCGTAGTGCTCGCAGTCACGCTTTGGAGCACCGGCGGGCTTTTGATAAAAATCACAAGTGTCAGCGGCTTTGAAGTGAACCTCGGTCGTTGCTTTTTTGCGGCGATCACGATCGCGTTGCTGACTCGGTTCCGCGCGATCAAAGCCGATCGCTTCACGCTTCTGGCGTCAGTGTTTTATGTTGGTGCGCTTTCGTTCTACGCCGTTGCGAACAAATACACGACCGCCGCAAACGCGATCTTTCTCCAATACACCGCGCCTGTTTACATTCTTGTCTTCGCGCCGTTCGTGCTCAAAGAGAGGTTTCGTGTTTCCGATCTGCTGACGGTCATTGTCTGTCTCGGCGGAATGACCTTGTTTTTTGTCGACTCGGCTCCCGCGAGCAATCTTTCGCCGCAATCGCAGTTGATCGGCAATATTCTTGGACTGTGTTCGGGTGTAAGCCTTGGCGGTTACATATTATTGTTGCGACATCCGCGATCGCTGAACCAGAATCCGGCCGCGTCCGTCTTTTACGGAAATCTATTCGCGATCGCGGCCATGGTCCCGTTTGTCGCCGCCGCCCCGTCCTCATGGACCGGAAAGGATGTGTTGGCCGTTGTCCTGCTTGGCGTATTTCAGATCGGACTGGCGTATTACCTTTTTACTTACGGTGTGACGCACGGAGTCCGGAGCCTCGACGCGAGCATCATCGGCTTCATTGAACCACTGCTTAATCCACTCTGGGTATTTCTCTTCGTCGGGGAGCGCCCGAGCGCTTGGGCGATCGTCGGCGGCGTGATAATCATCGCCGGAGTATTGTTTCAAACCCTGGTCCAAAATATCCGCAAACGCGCCGTTGCCTGACTAGTTCACCGATCCGCTGACAAGTTCCGCAGCTTCGAGTTCGGGGGCGAACGGCGCTTCGCTCGCGCTCATATTCGCCAGGAGCGTTTCGAATTCGTGGAAACTTACCGGCTTCGCAAAGAAGAAGCCCTGGCCGTACTCACAACCGAGCGCGCGAAGAATCTCGGCCTGTTCGTTGTTCTCGATTCCCTCTGCCACCGTCGCCAACTGAAGCGTGTCGCTCAGATTGATGATCGTCCGGGCGACCGCGTTCTTTTGCGGGCTCGTTTCGATGCCGTCAACAAAGGAACGATCGATCTTGAGAATGTCGATCGGGAACTGCTGCAGATAGCTCAGAGACGAGTACCCGGTGCCGAAGTCGTCGATCGCAAGACGGATGCCCAGCATCTTGATCCGCATCAGTAGTTTCAAGATCGACTCGGTATCCTCCATCATCGTACTTTCGGTGATTTCGAGGATGATGTTGCCGGGATCGATCTTAACCTTGTCGATAACCTCTGCCAGGTCATTGATGAATTCCGGATGCTCCAGTTGTTTGCCGGAGATATTTATCGTAACGGTCAAGCGGTCTCCATAGATGTCGAAGAGCTGCTTGCTCCGCAGGCAGCTCTCGAGCAGGATCCATCGCCCGAGCGGCACAATCAAGCCCGATTGTTCGGCGAGTTTTATGAACTCGACCTGTGAGATCTGACCGCGCACCGGATGATTCCAACGGACGAGCGCCTCGATTCCCGTAACCTGCCCGGTCCTGAGATTGACGATCGGCTGATAGTTCAAATTGAGCTGATTGTTGTCGATCGCCGCCCGGAGATCGTTTTCGAGTTCGATCTGGGCCAGAAGATTCAGGTGCATTTCAGACTCAAACACGACGAATCGGTTCTTGCCTTTGCCCTTGGCGCTGTACATCGCAACGTCCGCGTTGCGGAGCAGATCGTCGGCGGTTGTCTCTTCTGACTCCTTGAAGGCGATTCCGATGCTGATCCCGACCTTAACTTCCGCGCCGTTAATATTGAAAGACTGACGGATGTTCTCTAGTATCCGCTTCGAGACGGAAACTGACTTTTCGCGAACATCGTGGCCTTCGATCAGGATGGCGAATTCGTCACCGCCGAGGCGCGCCACGGTATCCCGCGCCCGGACGCAAAGCCTGAGTTTCTCGGTGAATTCAACCAGTAGTTTGTCGCCGGCGTCATGTCCGAGCGTATCGTTGATGTTCTTGAAATCATCGAGATCCAGAAAGAGCACGCCGAGTTGATCCGGACTGTCGGCATGGGCGATCAGCGCTTCCTCGACGCGGCTCCTGAAAAGCAGTCGATTGGCCAGGTTCGTCAGCGGATCATGAAACGCCTGATGGATGATCTTCGATTCGAGCGCCTTTCGTTCGTTCACATCGCGGGCGTTTAACAGGATCGCTTTCGTGCCTGTCTCGTCGTCGACGATCAACTTCGCGATCCCTTCCAGAACACGCCATGAACCGTTGCGGTGCCGGAACCGGCATTCCCGCAGGATCTCTCCTGAGGCGCTCTTCATCAACACCCGCGAGGCGTCCTTCATCGGTTGCAGATCATCCGGGTGAACATACGAGAATCCAAGTTGTCCGATCAAAGAACCCTGCTCATATCCAAGTATTCGATGAACCGAAGGGCTCTGATAAGTGATAGTTCCGTCGACGCTGAAGATCATGACGATGTCCGAGGAGTTCTCGATCAGCGTCCGAAAATGCGACTCACTTTCGCGCGCGGCCTGGATCGCATGCAGTTTGACGTTCTCCTTGACGGCCGTTATCTGGCGCAAGACAACGATCGCCGTCAGCATCAGGGCCGCGACGAGCACGAGTCCGAGCGGCTGATCCCAGTACGGTAACGCCGCGATGACGAGCACCGTATATCCGACAAAGATCGCCACGTACGGAAGCCAGCTGAAGGTGGGAACAAACGTTTCGCCGATCATCCCGAGGTTGTTCCGGTGCGAAGTCGCCGTAAGATAGTATTGATAAAGCGACGCGATCGTGAGCAGCAGCGGGCCGGTTACCCATAAGACTACAAACGGGCCGCTCGAGCCGAGTCCGTAGAGGGTGACGAACGCAAAAATGACGTCGGCGCAGAGCAGATTCACGAGCCCCGCGACCACGATCCAAAGGGATTGCCGCAAATGTGCGGGCGGACGTTTAAGGAGGATCGTCGAAATTCCGAGCAGCAGCACGAGATCACCGACGATGTAGGCGATGTTGAGTCCGATCCGGACACCGTCGACCCCGGTTTCGATGGTCGGAAGTACGATGAAGTACCAAACGACCGTCGTCCCGGCGATCATGACCGAGACGAGATCGAGTATGAATTTTCGCCGATGATGCCTCGTTTGCTCGGCCGTCGGGAACGACAACAGCGCGAATAACATCGACGGGTAAAAGACCAGAAAGCCGACGTCCGCGAGCGACGGAAAAGGCCGAACCCTGAGAATCTGGGAACATAAAAGCCAGCCCGTTTGGGCGAACGTGAACACCGTGTACGCCACCGAAGTCCGTCGCCAAGCAATTCTCGCCTCCGGATCCAGATTCGGATGGCGCGCCAACATGATCGTCGCGATCAGCGCCCCGGCCGGCATCAAAACCTGGCCAATATCATTGGCGAGCGCCTTCCCATACGCCGAAGCTCCGCCGACGACGATCCAGAGCAGGTAAATCATCGTCATCAGCGTCAGAACTGCGACTCCGCGACCGGTCCAATGCGCGGACCAGCCTCTCAATACCGTCCGAAGGTCAGGTGTCTCTTCCGAGTTTGTTCGATGAATCTGCGTCATACACGTCGGAAGGTGATCCAATTCCCTCGGGACCGGTGCGCGTAGGGGGCAAACAACAGCACACTTCCGCCTCGGACCAATCAATCCTCATGCCAAGGCGGTGCGGCATGAGGGAATTCCCAAAAACAGTTGATTCAAGGCAACTTGCGCGCTTCCGGCAAAGCGGATGTGGCTGTCGGATATTGTCATTCTGAAACAATCGATGAACGAAAATTCGGCAACCTGACCGACCCGAACCCGCCGTACGGTGAGCTCTTTGAAAACGTTCCAATTTTCTAATAGTGTGATAACATTGACGAATAATCATGAGAACAGATCGACGTTGATCGTTTGCGGATTCAAAAGATTGTAGATCTATTTATTCGAAGCTTTTTTGTTACGGAGACCAATTCCAATGACTAGTTTGAACATTCCCGAGAACGTAAGAAATACCGAACTCATCGACTGGGTGACCAAGGCGGTCGAGATGTGCAGGCCCGACAGTGTTTACTGGTGCGACGGTTCGGACGCGGAATACGATCGTCTTTGCGAAGAGATGGTTGCGAGCGGCACATTCATCCGGCTCAACCCGGAGAAACGGCCAAACTCGTTCCTTGCCCGCTCACATCCGTCCGATGTCGCGCGCGTCGAGGACAGGACCTACATTTGCTCTATCAGCAAAGGCGACGCCGGCCCGACGAACAACTGGATGGCGCCGAAAGAGATGAAGACGATCCTGACGTCGAAGTTCAGCGGCGCGATGCGCGGCCGGACGATGTACGTCATCCCGTTCTGCATGGGTCCGATCGGTTCGCCCATCTCGCAATTCGGTGTGCAGATCACGGATTCGCCGTATGTCGTCGTCAACATGAAGATCATGACGCGGATGGGTAACTCGGCGCTCGACGCACTCGGCGACAAAGATTTCGTTCATTGCCTCCATTCCGTCGGAATGCCGCTCGCGGAAGGCCAGGCAGACGTTTCGTGGCCGTGTTCGCCCGACCCGAAAGACAAATATATCGTTCATTTCCCTGAAGAACGCGCGATCGTTTCGTACGGTTCGGGCTACGGCGGCAACGCGCTGCTCGGCAAGAAATGCCTCGCGCTCCGTATCGCTTCAACGATCGGCCGCGATGAAGGCTGGCTCGCCGAGCATATGCTGATCGTCGGCGTCGAGTCGCCGGACGGCAAGAAGGATTATGTTTGTGCGGCGTTCCCTTCGGCGTGCGGAAAGACGAACTTCGCGATGCTCATTCCGCCGAAGGCATTTCACGACGAGGGCTGGAAGGTTACGACCGTCGGAGACGACATCGCCTGGATCAAGCCGGATGAGACCGGGCGGCTGCGGGCGATCAATCCCGAGAACGGATTCTTTGGCGTCGCTCCGGGCACCAACTACAAGACGAATCCGAACGCTATGGATTCGATCCTCGCGAACACCATCTTTACGAACGTCGCTCTGACCGACGACAACGATGTCTGGTGGGAAGGTATGGACGGCGATGCGCCGGCACATGCCGTCGATTGGCAGGGCAACGATTGGACGCCGGATGCGGGCCGCGTCGCGGCGCACGCGAACGCCCGCTTCACGGCGCCGATCACGCAATGCCCGGTCGTTGACGAGCATTTCAACAGTCCTGAAGGCGTGCCCGTCTCGGCATTCATTTTCGGCGGACGCCGCAACTCGGTCGTGCCGCTCGTCCTGCAGTCGTTCAACTGGGCTTTCGGCGTTTACATGGCCGCGACGATGGGCTCGGAGATGACCGCCGCCGCGTTCGGCAACATCGGCGAGGTTCGCCGCGATCCGTTCGCGATGCTGCCCTTTGCCGGATATCACATGGGCGATTACTTCTCGCACTGGCTCGATTTCGGACGCAGCATTCCGGAACCGCCGCGCATTTTCTCGGTCAACTGGTTCCGCAAGAACGAAGAAGGCAAGTTCGCGTGGCCGGGCTACGGCGACAACATGAGAATCCTGAAGTGGGTCGTCGAGCGCGCCCGCGGGACCTCGAAGGGCGTCGAAACGCCTCTCGGTTGGCAACCGTGCTATGAACACATCGACTGGCGCGGTCTTGAATTCACGAAGGAGCAGTTTGAACAGGTCATGGACCTCGATCGCGACATTTGGCTCAAAGAGATCGCGATGCACGACGATCTTTTCTTCAAGCTTTACGATCGTCTGCCGAAGGAGATGACGTTCATTCGTGAACTGTTGGTGTCAAATCTCTGGCGTCAGCACGATCTCGGACTCGCGACTCCGCGTCCCGAAGGACTCGAGGAGACCACAAAGGCGGTGGCAAAATAACCTCGTCGGGCTCACTTTCTCGTTAGGCGGCTCGGTGCGGGCCGCCTTTTTGATTTCCGTGATTAATTCTTCAAAAATCGTACGGTATGAAACAACGTTTGAAGAACAAGCTGAAGAAGAAGCTTTTGAACAAGGTCGAACGGCAATGGATCGGTTTTCATGTCTATCGTTCGACGAACGAACACGCGCCGTTCGCACTTTGGGAACGCATAACGGACGCACCGATCGCAGACGGCCGCTTCGACGATCAGGCGGCAGGCGTCGGACAACGCTGCTATTACCGGCTGACGCGCGTCGACGCGTCCGGTCGCGAATCGGCACCGTTCGCGCCTGAGGTTTCGTTCACCGATCATGCCGGCAATACCTTCGAACAGAATCCGCTGGCGGATCACGCCGGTTACAATATCTACCGATCCCCCGACAAAGACGTCCCGCTTCAGCAGTGGGAACGGCGAAACGGTACGCCGCTGCAATCGCTTGAGTACAAAGACGAGGGAGTTCAATCGGGCGAGATTTACTATTATTACGTTCGCGCCGTCGACTCGAACGGCACGGAAAGCGCCCCCGGCGAGATCATTCGCGTCGTAAGAGCTTGAAAACATTTGGGATTCGGGATTGCGGATTTCGATGAACAAAAAACCGGTCCCAGTCGAAAAAAAACCGTTGATTCCCGTTCCGGAAATTGGTTAGAATTGAGTTCAGGAGGTGATAGATATGAATCAAAGTTCAATCGAAACACCGCCGGACAATTCGAGCCGGTAAATGCCGGCAGTTTTGCCGATGGTCATCATATAAACGGGACGCTCGCGCGACGGTGGTCGAACCAAAGAGTGCGTCGGCGGAAACAAGGTTTGCTAAAATCGATCCGGCGAATCTCAGGGGCGAACGCGGCGACTGGCGAAACGAAAAAAAACAACTTAATAAATCGAGAGGCGGCTTTGAGGAAGGCCGCCTTTTTCGACGCTCAAATGTAACCGAAGATCGTCCTTTTCATCGGGTAAAAGTAGTAATCGAATGATCTGTAGACATGCGTTCCGCCGTTCGGATCCATCGCCCACACGCCGTCTCCCCACTTGAAATTGTAAAGCGCCACCGAATGATACCCGCCGACAGTGTAGTCAAAGTAACCGCACATCACGGGTGAGCGCTTGAAAAATGTCTTCGACAGGTCCCGGAATTGGGTTCCCATACCGCCCTCCTCGACGATCATTCCCCAGGCCGGATCCTTGAGCATTGTCGTGTAACCGTCCGGGAACCGAAGCCCGCCGTCGCTTCCGGTAAGATGATTGTACATACCCATGATATCGACTTCCGTGTAGTCCTTCACCTTCGGCAGGCTATGAGTCCACCAGGCGAGCGAGGTCGACCAGCAGGCGGTTTGATCGGGCTGGGCCAGGGCCTTGATATGCGCGTAACTCTTTCCCATATGATTTCCTCCAACGCGTCCGAGATTAACGCCCGCGAAGTTCCACCGTATTTAGATCTTCATGAGTTTTTTATGAATTTCCGATGAATTCGCAATCATGTATAATCTCCGTAACTTACACCCATCGAAGAACGTCTATGGACCGGGATTTCAATGATCGATATGTTTACTCCGCGGCGGACGCGACCCCTCTCGAGCGAGCCGGATTTATACGACGGACCTATCTCCACCTCGCCGGGGCGATCCTGGCGTTTATTGGGGTCGAGGCGTTTTTCTTTGTTTCAGGCGTCGCGGACGTCGTGATCGGAATGCTTCAATTCGTCGGACGGTTCTCGTGGCTGCTTGTACTCGGTGCGTTCATGGTGGTCTCTTGGGTAGCGAACAAATGGGCGGTTTCGACGGTCTCATCCGGAACTCAGTATCTCGGTCTGGGACTTTACGTCGTCGCCGAAGCATTGATCTTCATTCCGTTGCTCTATGTCGTCGCGAGTTTCGCGGACGGCGCCGAAACGATAGTCAAGGCCGGGATCGTATCACTCGGACTATTTGCGGGACCGACGGCGGTGGTCTTTATCACGCGGACCGACTTCTCGTTCCTTCGATCGGTGTTGGCCGTCGGCGGTTTGGTCGCCCTTGGAGTGATCGTCGCAAGCATCATCTTCGGATTCACGCTCGGCACTGTCTTCGCGTTCATAATGGTTGCCTTCGCCGCGAGTGCAATCCTGTACAACACATCGGGCGTTATGCACCGCTACCATCCGTCGCAGCATGTCGCGGCCTCGCTGGCGCTTTTCGCGAGTATCGCGTTGCTGTTCTGGTATGTTCTGCAGATCTTCGGTTCAGACGACTGATACCATTTGGGATTTGGGATTGGGGATTCAAGCTATGATGAAATTGATTCTGTTTAGTTTACTGATGTCCGTTTGCGCGGTCGTCGCGTTCGCTCAAACGCCGCAGGCGCCGCAAACGAAGCTCAAGGTCGGCGACCTCGCTCCTGACTTTTCGCTCAGCGACACGACCGGGAACAAGGTCAAGCTCTCGGACTTCCGCGGAAAGAAAAACGTCGTGCTCGCTTTCTACGTGCTCGCGTTCACCGGTGGCTGAACGAGGGAACTTCAGGCGTATCAGGCTGATATCGCCAAATTCGAAGCAACCGACACGGTGGTCGTTGGGATTTCGATGGACAGTTCTCCGGCGAACAAACGATTTGCCGAAGACATCAAGGTCACTTTTCCTCTTCTGAGCGACTGGAACCGGACGACGACGAAAGATTACGGACTCTACAACGACGTATCCGGATACGGTCGCCGCGCGACGTTCGTCGTCGGGAAGGACGGCAAGATAGAGCACGTCGAAGTCGGCAATACCGCGATCGATCCTTCCGGAGCCTATCAGGCGTGCGACCTCTTGATGAAAAAGAAGAAGAGCGAATAGTTGGTCGTTAAGTGTAAATGGTTCGTGGACGACTCATTTTCGTCGTTGAATTTCCACAGGCCATTAACAATTAACGATTTACTATTTTCGAGTTTAGACCTAAAATAATCGCCGGTTCGAGCAACTTTCCGAAGGAGGTGCGACATCATAGACAGCGAAGATCTACTGAATTCAGACACAAGTTTCTTAGGAGCGGCTATGGATCTAACCTCGGCGATCGAGCGTGACGGCGCATTCGACTTTGAGGAAAGTGTTGAAATCCCTTTATTTCACGCACCTTCCGCGTCAGAACCGGTCGTTGTTTCGGCCGATTCAGACGACCTGACACTTTGCAGGCTTGCCGCCGACGGCAACCTTACCGCATTTGAGCTGATCTACCAGCGCTATCACCGCCGCACATTTTCACTTTGCCTTCGGATGACGAATAGTCAGACCGAGGCCGAGGATCTTACGCAGGAGGTCTTCATCCAACTCTTCCGTAAGATCGGAAGCTTTCGCGGCGACTCGGCGTTTTCGACATGGCTCCACAGATTGACCGTCAATCAGGTGTTGATGCATTTCCGGCGTCGGAGCGTCAAGAACGAGAAGGTCAGCGAAAGCGGCGAAGTGCCCGATCAGATCGTGCACGGTACGGCGAACCCGAACAAGATGCCGGTCGTCGATCGGCTTGCTTTGAACAAGGCCATTGAACAGCTTCCGCCGGGATACAAGAAAGTCTTTATCCTTCACGACGTCGAGGGTTACGAGCACGAAGAGATCGCCCGGATGCTTAAACTCTCGGTCGGAACGTCAAAGTCCCAACTCCATAAGGCACGTCTGAAACTCCGCGGTCTTTTGATCAAGCAGAACGGTTAGGATTTGCCGTCTGTGGGGCAACCAATGACCCCCTTCGGCAATCTATTACGTGAAGCCGTTTTTTTGAATCAGCAATGTTTGATTCGTGATTAGAAAGGGATTTAATGAACTGCGAACAGTGCCAGGACAAGCTAAGCCTATTTTTGGACAGCGAACTCGATGAAACGGGTTGCGCGGCTATCCGCGAGCACTTGTCAGTTTGTTCAACTTGCGCCGGCATTTGCGAGGATCTGGCGATGCTCGTCGATGTTTCGAGTCTTGAATGCGACGATAATGCGGCTCCTCCCAACCCGACTGCGCTCTGGTGGCGGATAAACAACATTATCGAAGGCGAAGTAAGAGCGGAGATCCGTCGGGAGGAGAAACAAAAGGAGACCGAAATTGCGTCCGGCTGGGTGCCGCGCAGATGGCAGTTCTCTTTTTCGCAGGTCACCGCTGCGATCGTCGGCATCGCCTTGGTCAGTTCTCTTTTGACGATCATCGTGATCAAACAGTACTCGACATCCGACGATCCGCTGGCGTTGAAATCTGAGCCAACGATGATCGATCGGGTGCTCGGCAAGCTGGGACTCGTCGATACCCCACAAGAACTTCGAAAGCGCAAAGTGGCGGATCGCGAGGCCGCGATCGATTACTGGAACAAACGCGTTCAGGAACGCCGCGGCCAATGGGACGCCCATCTGCGCGACGCCTTCGACCGCAATCTGAACGAGATAAACCAAGCGGTTGCCGAATACACGTCGATTTTGGAAGAGAACCCGCAGGACGAGCTGTCGGGTGAAATGCTCGATACCGCGCTGAACGAGAAAATGGAGTTGTTGCGCGAGTTTTCAGAGTTATAGCGAGTAGCGATGAGTTTGAAGTTGGGACAAAGCCTCGGGAGCTCGGCGATCATCAAAACTACGGCACTTTTTAGCGTAGTTTTTTTCTTTGTGTCGATCGCCGCCTCCGGAGCGCTGGCCCAGAAGCGATTTTCGAAGACCTATCCTGCAAGCAAGACCGTGCGCCTGCAGCTCACGAACCGTTCCGGGACCGTTACCGTCGAAGGCTGGAATCGCGATCAGGTTCAGATTTCTGCGTATCTTGAGGCTCCGGCGGCCAATATCGTTCCGCAATCGCTGAGCGGCACGATCCTTATCAACGTCGTCAAGGACAATCAGGGGCGCAACGAGGTCGGAAACGTCAATTTCACCGTGAGGGTCCCCTACACATCGTCGGTCGACATTGAAACTCGCGTCGGCAATCTCAATGTCAGCAACGTCCGCGGCGGTCTCGTTCGGGCGAACATTTCGAGCGAGGGCGACATCACGCTGACTGACATTGCGGCCAGCAACGTCTCGGCTGAGAACGTGATCGGCGACATCTTTTTCGACGGCACGATCCAGTCAGGCGGCAACTACCGTTTCGTTTCGATGCGTGGAAATATCAACGTTCGAATCCCATTCGACGCCGGTTTCAAACTCGTGGCAACCGCACCGTCGACCCGCAACATTTCCCTTGGAGCCTTCAATGGCGGCACGATGAATGTCGTCAAGGACGGCCGTCGCGTCATTGGCCGTAACGGCGACGGCGGCGCGACGCTGACGGTCACTAATCAACGCGGAAGCATCGCACTGATCCGCCGATAGCTTTTTGACCTGACCACTCACTTACGGCTAAGCTAGTTCCGAACTTCCATTTTGTCTCCCGAAAACATAAACCATGACAACGATCAGATTTCTTTCGTACGCCGCGGCCCTTTTATTTGCCGTCGCCGTCGGCGCACATGCCCAAACGACCGTCAAGCGGACGGCGTTCAAAACCGACACGGTCGACTTCGGGGCGGGCGGCACGGTGACGATCACCGGTGCGCCGATCGGCTCCATCCGGATCGAGGGATGGGACAAGAGTTTGATCGAGGCGTCGGCAGAGGTCACGCTCGAGGCCCCCACGGAGGCCGAACTCGCGATACTCGCCGAGGTAAACGGTTTCGTTTTCGAACCGACATTCAATCACCTTCGAATCACTTCGGTCGGTGCATTCGACAAAAGCTACCTGAAACGAACAAAAAAGAAGGTCCCCAAGAATCTTGTCGGACTTCCGTTTCGGATCGACTACACGATCAAGGTGCCGCGATTCTGCGATCTGAACGTGACGGGCGGCGCCGGTGATTTCACGGTATCGGGCGTCGACGGCAACATGCGGATCAATTTCGTCAGCGGCAACGCAAAGATGCTGTTGACAGGTGGCGCGATTCAGGCGATTTTTGGCACGGGAATCGTCGACGTCACGATTCCCTCTCGCAGCTGGCGTGGCCGGTTTGCCGATATTCAATTAACCAACGGCACGATGAACGTTTCCCTTCCACCCGGACTCAATGCCGAATTCGACGCCGCCATCCTCCGTTCCGGCGTGATCGTCAATGGTTTCGCCGAACTCAAGCCTCGAAATCGAAACGACGTGTTTACCGACCGCCTGATCGCAGGCCGCGCTGGAATAGGCGGGATTCCGTTGAAGTTCACCGTTGGCGAAGGAAATTTGAATATCGCGTCTGTAGGAAAAGCCGAAATGTAGCCAAGTTCGATCGCGAATCCCGGCGATGCCTTCATATCTAATTTCGGATCCGCCAACTCACCGTTTGCAGATTCCGCGCCGAATATCCGACGTTTCGTGGCGCATCGACTAATCCCCCGCGATGCGGTATTTTCTTACTTTATGACCATCAAGTCTGACAATTGGCTCCGCAGAATGGCGGAGCAGGAAGGGATGATCACGCCGTTCCTGCCTGAGCTCGTGCGTGAAGCAGACGGCAGAAGGATCATTTCGGCGGGTTGCTCGAGTTATGGCTACGATATGCGCCTCGCGGACGACGGTTTCCGGATTTTTTCGTCGGTTCACGCAAAGGAAATCGATCCGAAACGGTTCGACGAGCAGTTCTCACTGATCGAGCCAGTGCTTCATACTGCTGACGACCGCGCACAGTTCTACTTGCTGCCTCCCCATCATTACGGGCTCGGAGTGACTGTCGAGACGTTCAAAATGCCGCGAAACGTGACCGGGGTGGCGCTCGGGAAGTCGACCTACGCGCGCGCCGGCCTGTTGGTGAACACGACGCCGCTCGAAGCGAGCTGGACCGGAAGGCTGGTGGTTGAGATCGCCAACCTCGCCAATCTTCCGCTCAGGGTTTACGTGAACGAAGGAATCGGCCAGATCCTGTTCTTTGAATCAGATGAGGACTGCGCCGTTTCGTATTCAGACCGCGGCGGAAAGTACCAAGGACAGACGGGACTGACGTACGCGAAGGTCTAGACGTTTTGGGATCTCGGAATTCGGATTTGGGTTTGCGGATTGGTGATAACCGTTAGCCGATCGCGATCGCCGTCACCCATCTATGCGCCATCCGGCAATTCAATCCAAACTCTCAAACCGGCACTTCGCTAATCCGGGATGACCTCGGGCCAATAACGATCGAGTCGTCTCGATCATGTTAAGTCGTTTACTGCCTTACATTAAGATACACTCCGACAACAAACTCTGGTCGGAAAGGTTCTAGCAGGCTTGGTCTTAGTAGGATTAGCGACCTCAAGAACCCTCGAAGTCCTTTCTCGTATCTCGACACGCAAAAAAGGACCGGCCGGTATCCCGGCAAACCTTTTCCTGCCGCATCTCGTGCACAAAACATCTCCGAACGTTCTTCAAAAATTCCGCGAAATTGGTTTTCAGTTTATGATGTTTGCATGCTCGACATCGAAAACTACGTCGACGGGAAACTGACGGCGCCGGTTTCGGGACACTTTATCGACAATTTTGATCCGTCGCGGGCCGAGGTCTACTCCCGAATCCCTGATTCGGACGAACGCGACGTCGCGCTCGCTGTCGACGCCGCGCGCCGGGCATTTCCGCCGTGGTCCTCGCTCGCGTCCGAAGACCGGTTCGAGCAGATGATGCGGATCGTCCGATTGATCGAACGCGACCTCGACGATCTCGCACTCGCCGAAAGCATCGACAACGGCAAGCCTGTAGGTCTCGCAAAGCGCGTCGACATCCCGCGCGCGGCCGCCAATTTCAGATTCTTTGCGACCGCGCAGATGCATCTGGCAAACGAGTCGCACGACACGTCGGGCCGGGCGATCAACTACACGCTGCGGCAGCCGTTGGGCGTCGTCGGCTGCATCTCGCCGTGGAACCTTCCGCTTTACTTGTTCACGTGGAAGATCGCGCCGGCGCTGGCCGCCGGATGTACGGTCGTCGCGAAACCGTCGGAAGTAACGCCGATGACGGCCTATCTTCTGTCGAAACTCTGTATCGAGGCGGAACTGCCGCCGGGCGTTTTGAACATCGTCCACGGAACCGGTCCGAAGACCGGATCGGCGATCGTCTCTCACCCTGACGTGAAAGCGATCTCGTTCACCGGCGGAACCGCGACGGGAGAATGGATCGCGCGCGAAGCGGCGCCGAAATTCAAAAAGCTCTCGCTCGAACTCGGCGGCAAGAACCCGAACATCATCTTTGCCGACTGCGATTACGAATCGATGCTCGAGACGACGTTGCTTTCGTCGTTCTCGAACCAGGGCGAGATCTGTTTGTGCGGGTCTCGGATCTTTGTCGAGCGTCCGCTGTACGATCAGTTTCGGACTGATTTCGTCGAGCGCGTGAAGGCGTTGAAGACCGGCGATCCGCGCGCCGACGGAAGCGATCTCGGCGCGATCGTCTCGAAGGCGCATTTTGAGAAGATCCTCTCGTATATTGATCTCGCACAAGCCGAAGGCGGAACTGTCCTGACCGGCGGACGCCCGGTCAACGTCGATGGCCTCAACGGATGGTTCATCGAACCGACAGTAATTGAAGGTCTGCCGTTCGATTGCCGGACGAATCAGGAGGAGATTTTCGGTCCGGTCGTCACGATCCAGCCGTTCGATTCGGAAGACGAGGTTCTCGGGTACGCGAATTCTGTCCGTTACGGGCTGGCGTCCACCGTCTGGACCGAGAACTTGACGCGCGCGCACCGCGTCGCGGCGCGGATCGAAGCCGGCATCGTTTGGATCAACTGCTGGCTGCTTCGCGATCTTCGAACGCCGTTCGGCGGCGTCAAGGATTCGGGAATGGGCCGCGAAGGCGGCTTCGAGGCGCTTCGGTTCTTTACCGAGGAGAAGAATGTGTGCGTAAGGGTCAGTAGTCAGTAGTCAGTGGCCGGTGGTCAGTGGCCGGTGGTCAGTGGCCGGTGGTCAGTGGCCGGTGGTGGTCGGTGGTCAGTGGTGAGTGGTGGCCGGTGGTCCAGTGGTCATTGGTGGCCGGTCGTCCAGTTGTTGGTGGTCGGTGGTCAGTGGTGGCCGGTGGTCCAGTGATTGGTGGTCGGAGGACAATGGTCGGTGGACAAACTGTGATTTCACGATCGCAAATTGAAAATCGGAAATCGCAAATGCTCGGACCACTGATCACGAACCACTAATCACGGACCACTGATCACTGATCACCGTCCACCGACCACTGACTACTGACCACTGACTACTGACCACGAGAATTATGGATACACAAGCGATACGGATAGAAACGGGCGAAGAGGTCGCCTTCGAACTGATGAAATTCATCGCGGAGAAGGAAAACAAACAGCTCGCGGCTGAAGAGGTTCGCGACTATTATCTCGACCTGTTCGTCGAATGCGCGGCGGTCGTTTACGACGGCGAACGCACATCGGAAGAATAACTTATGAAACGACGAAGTTTCGTGAAACGCTCGGCCGCAGGAGCTGCCGCCGCGTTGGTTGGGATTCTGTCGAACGCGGAGGCGTCGCCGGTAAAAAAAGAGTCGGACCGCGAGTATTGGATACGCCTTCTGGGAAAGATCGCCGATCCGATGCTCGGACTGATGAGCCGCGGCGAGCTCCGGCAGAAAATGCGCGTCGACTACAGTCCGACTTACGACAAACGTGACCGGCGCGTTGCTTACCTTGAGGCATTCGGAAGGCTCGTTTCCGGGCTCGCCGAAGTGGTCAAACTCGACGGCGGCGCTGAGTTTACACGCTGGCGGGAACAGACCCGCGCGAGCATCGCCCACGGCTTCGATCCGAAAAGTCCCGATTATCTTTACTACGGCGACGAGAAGCAGCGCCAACCGCTCGTCGATGCCGCGTTCCTGGCGAGCGGATTATTGTCGGCGCCGGAAGTTCTTTGGGAACCGTTGAATTCTGAGACCAAAGAAAACATCGTCCGCGAATTCACGACGATCAGGCGAATCCAGCCGTTCAACAACAACTGGGTCCTGTTCGCCGCGATGATCGAGACGTTTCTGCTCTCGATCGGCGAGAAGATCGACGAAAAGAGGATCGACGGCGCGATCGATACGATCACTCGCTGGTATGTCGGCGACGGCTGGTACAAGGACGGCGAGCATTTCGCGTTCGATCATTACAACGGGTACGTCATCCAGCCGATGCTCTGCCAGGTCCTGAAAGTCAACTCCGAAATGGGCCGCCGCGACAAGGCGGAATTTGAGATCGCCTACAAGCGGATGCGGCGCTACGCGTCGTTCCAGGAACGCTACATTTCGCCTGAGGGAACGTATCCCGTCGTCGGGCGATCGTCGACCTACCGCGTCGGATTGTTCTGGCCGCTCGCGAAACTCGCGCTCGACGGGCACCTCCCGGATGGAATCTCGCCGGCACAGGTCCGCTGCGGACTGACTGCGGTATTCAAGCGCGTTTTCGCCGATTCCACTTTCACAAAAGAAGGCTGGCTGACGCTCGGACTTGTCGGCGACCGGCAGCGCGACCTTGCCGATTCTTACTCGAACACGGGCAGCATGTACATGGTCTCGTTGGCGTTTTTGCCGCTCGGACTTCCGGCATCGCACGAGTTCTGGTCGGGG
>JAKQII010000345.1 GCA_029557535.1 Acidobacteriota bacterium | reverse complement strand
AGCGTGATGATCTGCTCAGCCGTTACGCCTGCGGGTTGAAGCGTAAAATCCAGCTGGACATTCTGGCCCGCGATCGTCGCGAGTTCGTTCTTTTCCTGATTTGCAAAACCCTGCATTGATGCCTTGAGGTTGTACGTTCCCGGCGGAAGTTCGATCAGCCGGTATCGGCCGTCATCGTTCGTAACCACCGTTCGGCTAATCCCAGTCGCGGCATTGGTTGCGGTGACAGTCGCACCGACGACGGGCAGATTGTTCGAATCCAAAACGCGTCCGGCGATCGAAACATCATCAAGATCTTGACCTATGACCGTCAGCGCCGCAAAAAACAAAAGTGCAATGATTGCTGGCAGAAAAATGCCGCGGAAAGCTTTCATAAAAATCTCCAAATAAATAGGCTCGGGGCAATTATAGGAACGGGATATTTTGAACTAAAAGAGAGTCTGATGTAAAGACGGTACAACTTCGTGGTAACGGGGAATTCAAGTCAGATCAGTCTTCCCCGCTATTCCTCGTATGCCGAATCGTCAGCGTGCGTCGCGAGACAGGGATAAGTGCCTCGGTTCCGGAGAATTCCTCGACTTGATGCGAGAACTCGTTTGCATGGGTTCGAAGGTACTCGAAGAATCGCTCGAACTCGCGCTGCATGGCGTCCATTTTCTCGCGCATGTTGAGGATGATCTCAACGCCGGCGAGGTTGACGCCGAGCTCCCGCGTCAGCGACAGGATCACTTCGAGGCGTTCGAGGTCCGGGTCCGTATAGAGTCGCGTATTGCCTTCGGAGCGCGACGGTTTGAGAAGGCCTTCGCGTTCGTACATGCGCAGCGTCTGCGGATGAATCTCGTAGAGCTCCGCCACGGCGCTGATCGTGTATGTTTTGACCTTCTTCTTCACAGTAGTCAGTAGTCGGTAGCCGGTAGTCAGCGGTCGTTTTGCTGATCTCAAATCCGAATACTCAAATTCAAATTGCAGATTTCAGAACTCAAATATCCCAAATCCGAAATCCCAAATCCAAAATCACTCAAGTCCCATCGCCTTTCGGGGGTTCTCCGGATTCGCTTTCTCCCACGTCCGGAGCAGTTCTTTCGTCTCCTCGCTGATGATCCGCGGGAGTTTGATCTGGACCTCGACGAACTGGTCGCCACGCAGGTTCGGATTCCGCAGCGACGGAAACCCGCGTTCGCGCAGCCGGAATTTTTGGCCCGACTCGGTCCCGGGCGGGATCTTAAGCTGCGCGCGACCCTCGACCGTCGGAACCTCGATCTTCGTTCCAAGAGTAGCTTCCGGGACAGTGATCGGGATCGTTACGAAAATATTGTCGCCCTTTCGCGTAAAGAACCGGTGGCTCCCAACGTTCGTCAGAATGAAAAGATCGCCCGGTTCGGCCCCAAGCCGTCCGCCGTGGCCTTTTTTCGGAATGCGGACGCGCGAGCCGGTATCGACGCCAGCCGGGATCCGGATCTTCACCTGTTCGGTCTTTGGCGTGACGCCTTTGCCGTGACACAGCGAACACGGCTGCCGACGGCGGCCGGAACCTTCGCAATCCGCGCACACCTGTGAAAACTGCAGGCGTCCGCCGGTCTTCATGACCTGCCCGGTGCCCTTGCACGTCGGACATGAAACGACCGGACCGCCGGTGTCGCCGGCGCCCATGCACCGCGAACATTGCTCGGATCGATTGACCGTAATGTTCGTCGTCAGTCCGCTGAACGCTTCTTCGAAGCTCAGCGCGAGCGGGATCTCGATATCGCGCCCTTTTTTGGGCAAGGGCTTCGGCGGTTCCGGTTCGCGTTTTGTGCCGCCACCGCCGCCAAAAAGATCCGAAAAGATGTCGCGGAAGCTCGAGCCGCCGCCAGACGTGCCCGTGCTTCCGGTGTCCCAGGTGAATCCCGAGAAATCGAATCCCCCGGCGCCACCGGCTCCGGCGCCCGAGGCGAAAGGTGAATCCGGATCGAGATTGTCGTTGTAGTAACCGAAACGATCGAAAACCTTGCGCTTCTTCTCGTCTGAAAGGATGTCGTAGGCTTCCTGAACTTCCTTGAACTTCTCCTCGGCGCTCTTGTCGTTCGGATTCACGTCAGGATGGTACTTGCGCGCCAAACGGCGGTAAGCCTTTTTTATGTCTTCCGCCTTGGCGTCCTTTTTGACGCCGAGAATGTCGTAGTAGTTCTTGTTAGCCATTCTTGGATTTGCGAATCGCGATTTCTGAATTCGGATTGCCGTGCGTTGGGTCTAGTTCTGACGTTCCCGCGAACCGATGCAATCCGCAATCAGAAATCCCAATTCCGAAATCGCTAGAGTATCGCAAAATCAGCCGTCGCCTGCAACGAGTTACAGGCAAACGGCTGATTTGTTTTCAGGCGTAACTTTTCGCCTTTTGCCTTTCGACTTTTGCCTTACTTGTTCTCTTCTTCGACATCGACGTATTCAGCGTCAATGACGTTGTCGTCCGTCGATGAAGCCGTCGAGTCGCCACCGCCGGCCGTTGCCGACGAAGCCTGTTCGTCGGTTGCCCCGGCACCGGCCGCACCGGCCTGGCTGTAAAGAACCTCAGCCAGTTTGTGCGACGCCGTCTGCAGACGTTCGAACGAGTTGTTCATCACTTCCGCGTCGTCGCCTCCGAGAGCGGTCTTCGCCTCCGCGATCGCCGCTTCGATCTCACCCGCGGCGCCGGCATCGAGCTTTTCCTTGTTCTCGCTGAACGATTTCTCGACCGAATAAACGAGTCCGTCGAGCCGGTTGCGGGCCTCGATCGCTTCCTTGCGTTTCGTATCCTCGCCGGCGTGCGATTCGGCATCCTTCATCATCTTGTCGATCTCTTCCTTCGAAAGGCCGCTCGACGCCGTGATCGTGATCTTCTGCTCGCGGCCCGTACCGACGTCCTTGGCCGATACGTTGACGATGCCGTTCGCATCGATGTCGAACGTGACTTCGACCTGCGGCACGCCGCGCGGTGCCGGCGGGATGCCGACGAGATGGAACTTGCCGAGCGTCTTGTTGTCGGACGCCATCGGGCGTTCGCCCTGGAGCACGTGGACCTCGACCGAGGTCTGATTATCCGAAGCGGTCGAGAAGATCTCCGACTTGCGCGTCGGGATCGTCGTGTTCCGCGGGATCATCTGCGTCAGAACGCCGCCGAGGGTCTCGATTCCGAGCGTCAACGGAGTGACGTCGAGCAACAGGATGTCGGTCTTTTCGCCGCCGAGAACGCCTGCCTGAACGGCCGCGCCGAGAGCGACGACTTCGTCCGGGTTCACCGACTTGTTAGGTTCCTTGCCGAAGAACTCTTTGACCATCTCCTGGACCTTCGGGATGCGCGTCGAACCGCCGACAAGAACGATCTCGTCGATTTGTCCCTTCTCCAATCCGGCGTCCTTGATCGCCTGTTCGACAGGCGGCATCAAGCGCTTGAGGATCGGCTCGGTCAAAGCTTCGAACTTCGCACGCGTCAGTTTCAGGACGAGGTGTTTCGGGCCTGACTGATCGGCCGTGATGAACGGCAGGTTGATCTCGGTCTCCATCGCGCTCGAAAGTTCGACCTTCGCCTTTTCCGCCGCTTCCTTCAATCGTTGGAGCGCCATTTTGTCAGCCGTGAGATCGATCCCCTGATCTTTCTTGAACTCGTCGATGATCCATTTGATCAGAACTTCGTCAACGTCATCGCCGCCGAGGTGCGTATCGCCGTTCGTCGATTTCACCTCGACGACACCTTCTCCGACCTCGAGAACCGAAATATCGAACGTTCCACCGCCGAAGTCGAACACCGCGATCGTCTCATCCTTCTTTTTGTCCAGACCGTAGGCGAGCGCCGCGGCCGTCGGTTCGTTAACGATGCGCATTACTTCCAGGCCCGCGATCTTGCCGGCATCCTTGGTCGCCTGGCGCTGAGCGTCATTGAAGTAGGCAGGCACCGTGATGACCGCCTTTTCGACCTTGCTGCCGAGGTAATCTTCGGCGGCCTTCTTCAATTTTTGAAGGATCATCGCCGAGACCTCGGGCGGGCTGTAGTGCTTGCCCTGGGCGTCAACGCGCACGTCGCCGTTTCCTGCTTTTTCGACCTTGAACGGGACCTGTTTGATCTCGCCGGTCACTTCTTCATACCGGCGTCCCATAAATCGTTTGATCGAATAAAGTGTGTTTTCCGGGTTGGTGACGGCCTGCCGTTTTGCGACCTGTCCGACCAGCCGGTTTCCGTCCTTGGTGAAAGCGACGACCGACGGCGTCGTGCGACCGCCTTCCTCGTTTGTGATGACGACCGGCTCGCCGCCTTCCATGACGGCGACGACCGAGTTGGTCGTGCCCAAGTCAATTCCGATGATCTTGCTCATTACTTTTCTCCCAGCTATGAATTAATGCAATATGAACGCCCAATCTCTGAGCCGTAACCGAGTATAAGAGTTGAGTGTGTTATTGTCAAGTTTATATGAGCGAGGAGTTGGCAGGGGAGGGAGTTGAGGCTTCTTGGGATCGGGAGTTGAGCTTACAGACTCCCGACCGATTTGCGATTTTCAATTTGCGATTTGCGATCGAACAGCGACCACCGACCGATTTGCGATTTTCAATTTGCAATTTGCAATTTGCGATTTGAGGGGTTGCTCACCCGACCACCGACCACCGACCACCGACCACCGACCGATTTGCGATTTTCAATTTGCAATTTGCGATTGAGGGGTTGCTCACCGATCACCGACCACCTTCGCCGCGCAGTAGCGCGCCGCTGAACGGCTCACTGCTCACTGCTCACCGACCACCGACCACCGACCGATTTGCGATTTTCAATTTGCGATTTGCGATTTGAGG
>JAKQII010000344.1 GCA_029557535.1 Acidobacteriota bacterium | reverse complement strand
GGCGGCTGAGCCGCTTCGGTACATTTGGGAAGCGAAAGGAAAAGCGAGCTTTTCCGCTCATCCGGGCGGCAAGCCGCAAGCGTTGTTCGGAGTTCCGCCTTCAGGCGGCCTTCGCCGCTGCGCGACGATGCAAGCGGGACGCTCGCGCTCCAGTCGGATTTAGGGAGACTTTCCCAGACACAAGGATCGCGGCTTACTGTTTGATTCGCGTTGATTGGCGAAGATTCGCGGTCAAATCAGTATTGCGTGACGTCTGAACATGACGAATTTGGAGGAGCGATCGGGTCGCTGGGATCCGGAACCGCAAACACAGTATGCAAACCTGAAATTCTTCTTCGTGAAAACTTCGTGTCTTCGTGGATAAGCCCGGGTGCAACCACGAAGTCGCACGAAGTAACACGAAGCCCTTTTTCGCGTCTTTTCGCGTGATTCGCGCGCAAATTATTCCCGGGTGATTCGCGTTAATTGGCGAAAATTCGCGGGCAAACCATACTCCCGTTCGCCGCTCCGCGACGATGCAAGCGGGACGCTCGCGCTCCAGTCCGGTGATACAAGCCGCAAAATGGGAACTCCAGCAAAGCCCGCCTGAAGGCGGAACATCGAACGAAAATCGCAATCCAAAATCCAAAATCGAAAACCCAAAATCGACTACCTCTTCCCAAGCGAGACAGCCCGCTGGTACGCCGCGTACACGGCTTTTGAGAGGACCGTCCGGAGGCTGCCTTTTTCCATTTGGTAGATCGCGTCGGCAGAGGTTCCGCCGGGCGAAGTGACCATGTTTCGGAGTTCGGCCGGGTGCTTGTGCGACTCCATCGCGAACTTAACCGACCCGAGCATCGTTTCCTGAACCAATTCCTTCGACACCTCGCGCGAGAATCCGAGGTGGACACCGGCGTCGGTCAGCGCCTCCATTACCATGAAGATGTATGTCGGGCCGGTCGCCGAGAGCGACGTCGCCATGTCGATCATGTTCTCGTTCTCGACATAGAGCTCTTTCCCGAGCGCCGTGAGCAACGTCTTGACCCGTTTGCGCTCATCATCCGAAACGGCTTCGGTACAGGTCCACGCCGTCATCCCGGCGCCGATCTGAGACGGCGTGTTCGGCATCGTGCGGACGACCTTTTCGACGCCGAGCGCTTCGCCGATGGTCTCGATCCGCGCGCCGGCGATGATCGAAAGCACGAGCTGATCGGGCGTGGCCACTCCGCCGAGTTCATCCAGAATTCCCTTGATCCGTTGCGGTTTGACGCACAGGAAGACACAGGATTCGGGCGCGTCCTGAACGTCCCGAACGGAGTCGGCGTTTCGCTCGAACACGCGGATCCCGTATTTTTCGTGAAGTTCCTCACGCCGGTTTGCGCGCGGGTGGCTCGCCGAAACCTGCTCCGGGGTGACGAGTTCCTGCCGCAGCAGTCCGGCGATGACCGACTCGGCCATGACACCGCAGCCGACGAACGCGAGTTTTGTGTTTGAGAGTGTTTCCTTCATAATTACCGCCCGAAATCTTGAAATTAAGCCGTAAACAATTAACAATTGACGCTTAACTTTTTACGAACTCATGACCATCGACGAACAAATTCAGTTTATCAAAAAGGGCGCGGTCGATTTAATCCGCGAAGAAGACTTACGGGCGAAACTCGTCCGTTCACAAAAGACCGGAACGCCAATCCGCGTGAAACTCGGCGCCGATCCGACCGCTCCTGACATCCACGTCGGCCACACGGTAGTCATCCGCAAGCTCCGCGCGTTTCAGGAACTCGGGCACACGGCGATCTTTCTGATCGGCGATTTCACCGGCATGATCGGCGATCCGTCGGGGAAAAACGTGACGCGTCCGCCGCTGTCGCGCGAGGAGATCAACGCCAACGCCGAAACGTACAAGACGCAGATCTTCAAGCTGCTCGATCCTGAAAAGACCGAGATCCGCTTCAATTCGGAATGGATGGACAAGTTCGACGCCGCCGATTTCGTCAGGCTCTGTTCGCACGTGACGGTCAAACAGATCCTCGAACGCGACGACTTTGAAAAGCGTCTTCGCGAAGAACGTCCGATCTCGCTCCATGAGCTGCTTTACCCGCTGACGCAGGGCTACGATTCGGTCGCGCTCGAGGCGGACGTCGAACTCGGCGGTACCGATCAGAAGTTCAATCTGATGGTCGGGCGGAACCTTCAGCGCGAATACGATCAGGAGCCGCAGGTGATTCTGACAACGCCGCTGCTTGAAGGGCTCGACGGCGTCAACAAGATGTCGAAATCGCTCAACAACTACATCGGCATCGACGAGGCCCCGAACGAGATGTTCGGCAAAGTGATGTCGATCTCGGACGATCTGATGTGGAAGTACTTCGAACTTCTGACCGACAAGGCTCCGGCCGAGATCGACAGGATGAAAACGAGCGGTGATAATCCGCGAAACTTCAAGGTCGAACTCGCGAAGTCGCTGATCGCCGATTTCCATTCGCTCGACGCCGCCCGCGCCGCCGAGGACGAGTTCAACCGCCGTTTCGTCGAGAAGGAAGTTCCCGACGAGATCGACGAAACGAGCATCGCGGGCGGCAGCTACAATCTTGCCGAACTGATGGCGCAGACCGGACTCGCCGGTTCGAAAAAAGAAGCAAAGCGCCTGATCGAGCAGGGAGGCGTAAAGATCGGCGGTGAAAAGATCTCGAACACGAACGTCGAGGTGGCGCTCGACGGCGGGATCCTGATCCAGGTCGGCAAGCGAAAGTTCCTCAAGATCAACCCTGAGTAAATGGACCCTTCGGTTTTCGCAAACGAAGAAACGCTGATCATCGAAACGCCCGAACGCGTTCCGCTGGCGTTTTCTCTGGCGTCTATCGGAAACCGCTTCATTGCCGTCGCGATCGATCACTTCATTCAAATGATGACCGTACTCGTCGTCGTGTGGGGGATGCTGTATTGGTCCGGCGCAAGCTTGGATAGTCTCGAGGGCGATCCCGGCGAGGTTATTCGGGAAATGTCGAAGTGGACGCTTGCGTTGATGGTTCTCATCGTTTTCGCCATTTTCGCGGGGTATTTTGTCGTCTTCGAATGGATCTGGAACGGGCAAACCCCCGGCAAACGTCTCATGAAATTGCGGGTCATCCGCGAAGACGGTCGACCGATTACCTTTTGGGAAGCGGTCGCGCGGAATCTTCTGCGAATTTTCGATTCATTTCCGATGGTCGCGATCATTCCGTTCTATTCGATCGGCCTGATCTCCGTCTTCGCAAGCAGTCGCGATCAGCGCGTCGGCGATCTTTTCGCCGGCACTGTTGTCGTTCGCGAACGCACGGACGAAGCGCCGACGTTCGCCGAGACATTCTCGAATCAGATCAGCGACGCCGCGTTTCGCCGCGTCCAGAAAGTGGTCGAGTTCCGCACCGACATCAAACCGCTGACCCATGAAGAGATCGAGGTCGTCGAGGCATTCCTTCGCCGCCGCTGGGATCTGACGGAACGCCAGCGTCTGTGGATGGCATGGCGGGTCGCGCTGCCGATCATGTACAAGCTTAAGCCCGACTACAGTCTTACCGACTTTACCTACGAAGGATTCCTCGAGGAGATCCTTCATCGTTTCCATCAGCGACAGAAGTTCATCAATTAGCGTCGTTGGCGGTTTGTTCAGGCAAACGCTTGCCGGTATTTTGCCGAAGCCCTCGAAACTGTGTTATCTTGCCTCTTACTTTTGGGTACCCCCCCTTTGGAAATGCAGGAAAAACGAATTCTGGTAACGGGCGGAGCCGGTTTCATCGGATCGCATCTGGTGGATAATTTGCTCGCCGAAGGAAACTGGAAAGTTACCGTCATCGACAACTTCAACGCGTTCTACTCACCTGAGATCAAACGCCGAAACGTGTCGGAACATCTGAAGAACGACGATTACGTTCTTCAGGAGGCTGACATCTGTTGTTCGGATTCGGTTGACAGGATTTTCGAAGAAGGCGAGTTTGACGCGGTCGTCCATCTGGCCGCGTATGCCGGCGTCCGGCCTTCGTTGCTGAACCCGAAACTTTACAATGAGGTCAACGTTTGCGGCACGCTGAACTTGCTCGAAGCCAGCCGGAAAACCGGCGTTCCGCAGTTTGTATTCGGGTCGTCGTCGAGTGTTTATGGGATCAGTTGCAAAGTTCCGTTTTCTGAAGACGCAAAGGTTTGTCAACCGATCTCGCCGTACGCCGCAACGAAAGCGGCCGGCGAACTGATTTGCCACACGTTCTCGCATCTCTACGACATGCGGACGGTCTGCCTCAGATTCTTCACCGTTTACGGCGCTCGCCAGCGCCCCGATCTGGCGATTCACAAATTCTCAAAACTGATCAGTGAAGGCAAGCCGATACCGATGTTCGGTGACGGCACGACACGGCGTGACTATACGTACGTTGATGACATCATTCAGGGTGTCCGAGCGTCGATCGATTACGAGGGCGCGAAGCATGAGATCTTCAACCTCGGTGAGTCGCAGACGACCGAACTGCGGGAATTGATCGCGTTGCTCGAAGAGAATCTTGGGAAAAAGGCCGTGATCGAACGGCATCCGATGCAGCCCGGCGACGTTCCGATTACGTACGCCGACATCTCAAAGGCCCGGCAGCTGCTGAATTACAATCCGACAACGAAGATCGCCAACGGCCTGCCGAAGTTTACGGAATGGTTTCTTGACAGTGAGCAGTGAGCTGTAAGCGGTGAGCAGGGATTTTCGATTTGCAATTTGCAATTTGCGATTGGGAAACGGCAAGTGTCCAATCATCAATTTTCGGGATGCCTGAGCAAAACGACGAACGCAAATTGCAAATTGCAATTTGCGATTGGTAAACGGCAAGTGTCCAATCATCAATTTTCGGGATGTCTGAGCAAAACGACGATCGCAAATTGCAAATTGAAAATCGCAAATCAGTAGAGTCCCTTCTCTCCTTTAGGTCTGGTATTCCATCGCTTGTGGATCCACAGCCATTGTTCCGGATACTTCCGAACGAATTGCTCGACGACCGACGTGATCTCCTGAGTTAGCCGCCGAACCGCTTCGTCCGAGTTGTCGTCCGGGTCGTATTTGATCTCAGGTTCGACGTAGACCACGTATTTCCGCTTTTCCTCTTCCCAAACGGCGAATGCCGGAAGGATCGCGGCGCCGGTCGCGAGCGCAAGCTTGGCGATACTCGTCGTGGTCGATGCCGGCACGCCGAAAAAGTCGACAAAGACCCCTTCCTTTTCCTGAACGTTCAGATCAGCGAGAATCCCGAGCAACTCACCCTTTTTCAGGACCCGGAACATCGTTCGGGCCGACTTTGTCTTATCGAGCGTGACCGATCCGAACCGCGTTCGCATTTGGTCGACGAATCCTTCGACGAGCGGATTGTCGATCCTTCGGACGAGAATGTTCATTCCGTAACCGAAGGCCGGAGGCAACAAATTAAAGACTTCCCAGCTTCCGAAATGACCGGTGAAGAACAGAACGCCCTTCCCGCGCGGATGGACTTCCAAAAAGTTCTCGCGGCCGACAAGTTCGATGAGATCGCGGACGTCTTCGTGTTGGAACTTACGAAAGTGCGACACGAAACCAAGGTGCCGACCGAGCGATTCAAACATTCCGACGATGATCCGGTTCTTCTCGTCGGATGAGAGTTCCGGCATCGCGATCTCGAGGTTTCGGCGTGCCGTTTTCCGGAGCTTCGGAAACCGGTTGCCGAAAAACCGACCAACGGATTTTCCGAACCGCATCGATGTTTCAAGCGGGAGTGCGCCGATCGTGCCGATCAACGATTTGAGCGCGATAAGTTCCGCGTTGTTCTGAAGTTTGCTTCGCTCTTTTGCCAAACGCTCTTCCTATTTCACCAGATCCAGAAGCAGCTTCATCATTTCGTCTGCACCGGCCGTTCCTTTCTTCTTGATGAAATCGCGGGGCGTATTGTCACCGATCTCAAATACGATCGCCTCCATCTTGTGGGCTCTCATGAAGTAGTTTCGGGATACGATCGTCGGATCCGGTTTGTCGTTCGGACGAATGTTCGGCTCGTACCTTGGGATCGCCCGCTTGATGGCGTCAAGCCAATTCCACATCAGACCCGGAGCGTTGGTTTCGGTGAACTTTTTGTCCATCGGGTAATAGATGTCGTCCCACGTGGAATGAAAATCTATGCCGAAAAAGAACTTGCCTCCGGCTTCTGATTCCTTTCGCGCAAGAAAGTCGCGAACCGCGCGGGTCTCCGGCTGATTGAACGCCGCCCAATCGCGATTGAGATCGATCCCGCCGTCGTTGTGGCGCCAGTGACCGTTATCCACACCGTCAGGATTCATCAGCGGTACGACAAACATCGCCCAGTCCTTTCGGAATTGCTTCGCAAGCCTCGATTTGCCGGCGACGCGCTCGACGAAGGCCCGCATAGCGAAATAGCCGGTAACTTCGGGCGGATGCTGACGCGAGATAACCATCACGAACTTTTTCGCGGCCGGATTTCCGACGGTCATCATCCTTAATGGCTTGCCCTCGGTGCTCTTACCAATCTCTTCGATCTTCAATTTTCGCTTTTTGGCCAGGCCGTCCATCCAAGCGAATACCCGCGAACTGTTTTCGAGCTCCTGCGCCGCTATCCAAAGTGGTGTCCGCCCAACCTTGAGGCGCATCCTGATGCTCTTCGGGCGCGCTTCGAAACTCTTGTCGTTGGGGTCGCGTCCGATCTCTTCGATCCTCGCAACCTCGAGCGGTTTCCATTCACGTCCGTTCTTGCTTATCTGCGGCGCGTAACGGTGCCGCGCGAATTCGGGATACTCCAATGTGACGAGTATTTCCTTTTTTCGTTTCGAGCGAACCTGAAACGCGTACCAAGGACTCATGTTGATCGGCGCGTTCTCGGGCGTGATCGTGATCGTGAATGCATTCTCGCCGGTCCTGCTGATCTCCGTCAGGCGGGCGCCGTCGAAAACATTTGAGAACGTCACTTGGTCGGAGTCGAACGAAAACTCGCGCTTGTCCTGTCTGGCGATCGGTCGCGACGTCGTGTCGACCGCGACCGATGTCGAGCCTTGATAAACCGGGCGCGGTTCTTGCGCGAAAGCCGCGAGCGCGAGAATCAGGAGTATTATGGTCAGTCGAGTATTCTTCATTCGCAATACGATAGTTGAAAGATTAGTTCATGCTTGCGACCGCGACCGGAGACGCTAACTTACGATCGCGCGATCCACGCGATTATAAACGGTATCGCGCTCGACGGCTTCGAATCCCGCATTCTCGATCAGCGCGATCAACTGCTGCCTGGTCATCTTAACTTCGCCGTTCTCGATCGAATAGGCCTCGGTAAGTTCGCCGCCGTCGGTGATCGTGCCGTCGAGGTCGTTCGCGCCGAAATGAAGCGCGACCTGCGCGAGATGTTTTCCGAGCATCACCCAATAGGCCTTGATGTGATCGAAGTTGTCGAGCATCAGACGCGAGATCGCGATCGTCTTCAGCGAAGCGACGCCGTCCGGTCCCGGCAATGACGAGAGCGCGCTGTCCGGCGGATAGAAAGCGAGGGGAATGAAACATTGGAAACCGCCCGACTTGTCCTGCTGCTCGCGAAGTTTGACGAGATGGTCGACGCGATCCTCGATCGATTCGATGTGGCCATAGAGGATCGTCGCGTTGGTCTTGACTCCGGCGGCGTGACATTTTCCGGCGAGCTCAAGCCAGCGGTCGCCGCCGCATTTGTGATCGCAGATCCGCGAACGCGTCGGTTCGGCAAAGATCTCGGCTCCGCCGCCGGGGCACGAATCCATTCCCGCCGCTTTGAGCTTCTCGATCAACTCCTCGTCCGGCATCTTGTAGAAACGCGCCATGAAATCGAGTTCGACCATCGTCAGCGCTTTTACATGAAGCGACGGGAAATTCTGCTTGAGCGCTGAAAAAAGGCCGGTGTAATACTCGAACGGCAGTTTGGTGTTCAAACCGCCGACGATGTGAAGTTCGGTAGCGCCTTCCGAGACGGCGTTGCGCGCGATCTCGACGCCTTCCTCGATCGAGTGCGTGTACGCGTCGGCGTCGCGCGAGCGTCTGTAGAAATTGCAGAATTTGCAATCCGCGACGCAGATGTTCGTGTGATTGAAATGACGGTTGACGTTGAAAAAGGTCGTCAGGCCGTGTTTCTTGCGGCGGACGTGGTCGGCGAGTTTCCCGAGCGCGTTCAGATCGCTAGTTGCGTACAGCTCGAGGCCTTCCTCGAACGACAAGCGGTCGCCGGCCTCGACCTTCTCGGCGATCCGGTTCAGGTTTGAATCAATAGAAAACTGCATAATCAACTCCGCTTCATCAATGTGCAAACATTGTTCCCGAAGCGCAAAAAGAATCTTACCAAAACGAATGCGGTTTGTTTATTGCTCCAACCCGCCATTTACTTGACCTCCGACCCGCGCGCGTTTAAGTTGAAATCCTGTCATTTTGCAAAATTCAAATTCGAGGTTCTCAAAGTGCGAAAACTTTTTTCACTTATCCTGCTCGCGGCGACGTTCGCCGTCAGCGTTATCGCGGTTCCCGCGCAGTCAGCAAAAGTCACGGCGATCAAGGCCGGAAGGCTGATCGACACGGAGAAGGGGGTTGTCCTTGAAAATCAGATAATCCTTGTCGAAAACAACATCATCAAGGCCGTCGGCGCGAACGTGGCGATTCCGGCCGGCGCGACGGTGATCGATCTTTCGAAGGCCACGGTCATGCCCGGCTTCATCGACACTCACGTCCATCAAACCGGACAAACGGAGGGAAATTACTACGACACGTTGTTTCGCGAGTCGTTCGTCGACGTCGCCGTGACCGCGCATATTTACGCCAAGCGGACCCTCGAAGCGGGATTCACGACCGTGCGTGACGTCGGGTCGGAAGGCTTTGTCGCGCTCGCGCTGAAGAACGCGATCAACGCCGGCAAGATCCCCGGACCGCGGATGCAGGTCGCAAACTACTACATCGGCTCGACGGGAAGTCACGGCGACATCGTCGGGTTCTCGCCGTGGTTGTCGTCGCGGATGCCCGAGGAGATGTCTGGCGTCGCGGACGGCGTCGACGGCGTTCGCAAAAAGGTCCGCTACATGATCAAGTTCGGAGCCGACGTCATCAAATTCGGCGCGAGCGCGGGCGTTTTGACTGAGGAAGCGAGCGTCGGCGCGCCGCAGTTCACGCAGGAAGAAATGAACGCGATCGTCGATGAAGCACGGATGCACGGAATCAAGGCCTGTGCCCATTCGCACGGAACCGAAGCGATCAAGATGGCCATCCGGGCGGGCGTCGCGTCGGTCGAACACGGTTCGTTCATCGACGACGAAGGAATCCGCATGATGAAGGAACGCGGCACCTTTCTTTCGGCCGACATTTACAACGACGATTACATCATGTCTGAATTCGCGCGGCTCGGTTTTCCCCAGAAGATCCTCGACAAGGAAAAACTGGTCGGGCGCACGCAGCGCGAGAACTTCAAAAAGTGCGTCCTCTCCGGCGTGAAGATCGCCTATGGAACGGACGCGGGCGTTTATCCGCATGGCTGGAACGGAAAACAGTTTGCGAAGCAGGTCGAATGGGGACAGACGCCGATGCAGGCGATCCAATCGGCGACGATCGTTTCGGCCGATCTGCTGGGTTGGAAAGACCAGATCGGTTCGATCGCGGTCGGAAAGTTTGCCGACATCGTGGCGGTCGAAGGCGATCCGCTCAAACGCATCTCGATCCTTGAGAATGTGCAATTCGTGATGAAGGACGGCGCCGTCGTCAAGAAGACTCTTTGAAATTCCAGATTCCAAGATTCCAAAATTCCAAGACTCCAGACGCTCCTTCATTTGACCGAATCACCGCGGCGCGATAATGATTCGATTATTTGGAATTCTGGAATCTTGGAATCGGACAATGGCCGCTGGAATCCTGGAATCTGGATTTATTGCAAAAAGACCGATCCGCCGAAAGTCGCCAGCAGGATCACACTGACAAAGGCGTTCGTCGTAAAAAAGGCGGCGTTCATTCGGCTCAGGTCGTTCGCTTTAACAAGTGTGTGTTGGTAAACGAGAAGGACGCCGACCGCGCCGACACCAGCGAGTGCGAGCCAGCCGAGTTCGGTGACGAAGTAAAACAGCAGCAGCACGACAAACGCCTGAAAGTGAAACATCCGGGCGATCCACAGTGAACGTGCGATCCCGAATTTTGCAGGGATCGAACTCAGTCCGGCTTGTCGATCGTATTCGAAATCCTGGCAGGCGTACATCACGTCGAATCCGGCGGTCCACATCATCACGACCAGCGACAAAAGGATCGGAAATTCCGAATCAAGCGTGCCGCGGACGGCGATCCACGCCGCCGTCGGACTGATCGCGAGCGCCCAGCCGAGGATCAGGTGCGCGAAACTGGTGAAACGCTTCGCGTAGGAATAGCCGAGCACGCTCAGCAGCGCGATCGGCGAAAGAACCAACGTGAGCCGGTTCAGTGAATACGCGGCTGCCTCAAACAAAATGATCGACGCGATCAGAAACGACCAAGCGAATCCGACCGACAGCTTTCCGCTCGGAATTTCGCGATTCGCCGTGCGCGGATTCGCCGCGTCAAACTTCCGGTCGATGATCCGATTGAAAGTCATCGCGGCCGACCGCGCGCCAACCATTGCGAGCGTGATCCACAGGATCTTGTCCCAGGCCGGAAGTCCGTTCGCCGCCAGAATTGCTCCGAGAAACGCAAAAGGAAGCGCGAACAGCGTGTGCTCGAACTTGATCATTTCGAGCGTCGTACCGAGTTTCGAAAGAAAATTTGCCACGAGTGGAAATCTTACCAAAAATACGTCACGTGCTATAATTCGGCCCGATCATGAGTGCTGAACTGAAGGAAACATGGGAGATCAACAATCGGATCGTGCTTTATCTGCTCGATGCCATCCCGGAAGAAAATCTCGCCGACTCGCTCGAATCGAAGGGACGGAATGCGGGTGAACAGTTCGCCCACGTCAATAATGTTCGGTTAATGTGGCTGAAGGCGGCGATGCCGGATTTGATGGAAGATGTTGTCAAGGTCGAAAAGGCCGACGCCGGAAACAAGGCGTTGCTCCGTGAGGCGCTCGTCCGATCGGGGAAAGCGATCTCGGACCTGATTGAGCGCTCAGGCGGCCGGATCAAAGGATTCAAGCCGCACCCGTCGGCGTTTGTCACGTATCTCGGCTCTCACGAAGCTCATCATCGGTCGCAGATCATTCTCGCGCTGAAACAGTCGGGACACCCGCTCGACAAAAAGACGTTGTTTGGAATTTGGGAATTCGGCGTGAGATAGGAAATGCCGGGCGGAACGACACATGACGCCGTAACTTTCCTTGTCGCCGCACCGGTATTCGCGGCGACGTTCGTGCTGACGCGCGAGATTCCGATGTCGGTGCTAGTCACAGTCGCATTTCTTTTCGGCGGCATCATGTTCGGTCCCGATCTCGATACGCTCAGCAAGCAATACTCGCGTTGGGGACCTTTTCGATTTCTCTGGTTTCCCTACCAAAAGTTCTTCCCGCACCGCTCGCGGTGGTCGCACGGTCTGATCTTTGGTGCATTTCTGCGCGTTGTATATTTCACCGGCGCGGCCACCCTCGCGACATTCATCGCGGCCTACGCGATCGCGAGTTACCTCGGCGGTGACCTTCCGCGAATCGCCGAATTCCTCGAAGCCTAGCGGGCGATCGGGACCTATGTTCGGACGAATTTCGGCGACGGCGCAATCGTTGCGGCATTCGTCGGAACCTGGCTCGGGGCGGCGAGCCACACGCTCACCGACATGGCGGGCACGTTCATCAAGACCGGCAGGGTTTAGATTCGAAGATTCCAGCGGCCTGAAGCCGATTCCACATGATTCCAAGGATTCCAGAGATTGCTGATGATTCCATGAACCTCGAATCGTGGAATTCTGAAATTTGATTCCGGAATCCCAAATCCGAAATCCCAAATCCGATTCCCTATCTTCCCGAGCGGGCGCTGAAGAGTCGGAACGACTGTTTGCGGATCGCCTCCGAAACGTTGCGGTTTTTCGAGATCGCGAGCAGGTCTTTCGTCTGAAGCCGTGTCAGGATCTGCATTGCGTTCGAGATCGGTGTCCGCGGATTCTGCGAAAGCTTGAGCATGATCGGATAGATCCTGGCCCAGGCGCGGTTGATCGCGATGAGCCGCAGAACTTCCTCGGGGACGGTCCGCATCGTGGCGATCTTCTCGACTTCCTGTTCGGTGATCTTTGGATTCTGAACGACTGCCTGCGCAACGATCCGGTTCGGATCGCGGATCAGAATGTTGCGCGCTTCGCGATCGCCCTTCATCGCCAGCCGCATGCGGTCCTTCATGTTCATCCGCATTACGCGGTTGATCATCGAAACACGTTCGCTTGAGACCGAGTCTTCCTCGACCCTCATCTCACCGAGAATCTTGTTGACGATCGCCTCGCGTTCTTCCGGAGTCTCTTCGTACAACTCCTCGATCAAATCAAGTGAGAGCCATGCGTCGTCGATCTCTGAATCGAAGGCCTCGATATGTTCGGCGAGGAGCAGCGCGTCTTGGAACGCCTGTTCGGTGGGATCGAGTTCCCGCGCAAATTCCGAACCCTCGATGAACTCAGCCGCCGCTTCCTTGCCTTGCGCCCGGAGTTCGTTCGCGATCTGCTGTGCGCCGCGTTCCTTTTCAAAAAACTCCCGTTTCGTTTCGGCTGCGCGCCGCTCGGCCTCTGCCGTCCGAAACGGATTGTTGATGATCGCGTCGATGACCGACGGTGTGCGGATCAGCAACTGTTGATTGAAAGCGATCAGTTCAAGAAGGTGACCGCTCTTGGTCGAACGCGCGAACCCGGCGATCGATCCGTCCGGAGTCTTGCTGTTCGTCAGGATCGATTCAAGCGCGGCGTCCGGCAGATTTTCGATTCTGGAATAAAAGTCGAGAACTCTCGGCGCGGCTTCATCCGACCCGAGAACGCTTTGCAGCGCAACCGGATCCTGCGACAACAACGTCGATTTGGCAAGATCGGCAAGTTCCTGCTCGGGATCAGAGGTGAGCGCGACCAGCACCTCAAGCAGATCACCGTGGGCAATTGGGAGAATTCCGCGTGCCGCGGCAAGTTTTGCGGGTTTCGGAGCCCTGCCCTCGATGATGGCGCGGACTGCCGGATTGCTGGAGTTTACTTCGAAATCCATAATCAGGAGACGACCGGGAATTGTGAGTTTAATAGGATGGAGGCGAGAAGGCATCTGCCTTTCAACAAATCCAATTGTAGCACAAACATTTTTTGCAACAACAGATTCTTGACTAACAAAAGTTCATAACATAGATTAAAACTCAGGCCGGCTCCCCGTGCCGCCAACTCGTCCCTTCAAGAACAGTAACTACTGGGTAATCATAACAATCCAACAAAATGATCAAAGACGAACTAAAACTTCTAATTGCCGAGAAGCGCGCGCGGATCGGGGTCATCGGACTCGGTTACGTCGGACTTCCGCTTATCATCGAGTTTGCGCTCAAAGGCTATGAAACTATCGGTTTCGAAGTCGACGACAAAAAGGTCGAAACTCTCAACGACGGCGTTTCGCACATCGTCGATGTGCCGTCCGAGAATGTTGCGAAGGCGATCGCGGACGGAAAGTTCACGGCGACAACTGATTTCAGCGAGCTGAAAAGCTGCGACGTGATCATCATTTGTGTTCCGACGCCACTGCGCAAAACGAAGGATCCGGATATGTCGTACATTCTTGCTGCCGGCGAGCAGATCAAGAAGTACGCCCGCCGCGGACAACTCGTCATTCTCGAATCGACAACTTATCCGGGAACGACCGACGAAGTGCTGCAGCCGATGATCGAAGCGGCCGGATTGAAACTCGACGAAGATTTCCTTCTCGCCTTCTCGCCGGAACGTGTCGATCCGGGCAATCCGCAGTTTCAAACACACAACATCACGAAGGTCGTCGGCGGCGTCGGGATGGACTCGACCGAAGCGTCCGCACTGCTTTACTCGCAAATCGTTGAGAATGTTCATCCGGTCAGTTCCGCACGTGTCGCAGAAGCCGCGAAGCTCTGGGAGAACACGTTCCGTGCGATCAACATCGGGATGGCTAACGAGATGGCCAAGGTTTGCAACGCGCTCAACATCGACACGTGGGAAGTTGTCCGTGCGGCCGCGACAAAACCGTTCGGCTTCATGCCGTTCTATCCGGGGCCGGGCATTGGTGGGCACTGCTTGTCGGGAGACGAGACGGTAATTGTCCGCGACGCGGTGAGCAAAAGAGTTGAAAAGCTCGAACGCTTGTTCGAGCGTGAATCGCGCACAAGTCGGGTTCGGATGTTCAATGTTCACGGCGCCGAAGTGATCCACAAGCCGCGCCTTGAAGCGTTGTCCGTCAACCTCGAAACGAATGCTCCGGAGTGGAAGCCTGTTGATTATCTCTTCAAACGTGAAACGGATGCCGATCTGATCAGGATCACGACGAGCGACAACCGCAAATTGACCGTGACAGACAAGCACCCGATGCTCGTGGTTCAAAGTGACGGCATGTTGTCTCAGGTTTTCGCCCGGAACTTGAAGCCGTCGGATCGCCTTCCGATCCACAATGGAAATGCCGGACTGCCGTCGGTCGGGCAATTGAAGATTGATCTCGTTGATCTGATCCCCGAGAACATGCGAAGGAAGATCAGGGTAGATTTCGGAGACGAGAATCTGGGCTCCCGACGCGACGTACTCAAACGGCATCTTCGGCCGGAGCGCCTTTGGGAACTTTCGAAGATCAACTATCTTCGTCTGGACGAGTTTCTATCGGCTGAAAAAGAACTCGGGGTCGATCGAACCGATCTGCGACTCCGCGTCGGACGGGGACCGTCAGCAAGCTCGTTTCCCGCGGTTGTGCGATTGACGAAGAACGTCGCCCGGCTCGTCGGCTATTACCTCGCGGAGGGGTGTGCGACAGTCGAAAAGGGAAATTACCGGATTCGTTTCACCTTCAATCGGAAGGAAACCGGATTCATTGACGATGTCCGCTCGATCCTTCAGTCAGAATTCGGCGTCGGGACATCAGTCCACGATTCCCGTGTTCATCAAGCGACGCACATCCGCGTCGCCTCCTCCCTGTTCGGTTGGTTCATCGTTGAGGCGCTGAAGTGCGGCAGCCGATCGACCGAAATGCAAATTCCGGATCATTTCCTGAATCTAACCGAGGGTCACAAGATCGAATTGCTGAAAGGGTTGCTTCGAGGCGATGGCGATGTTTATGTCACTTCAGGCACGAGTGCATACTCCAAGAACGGCCGTCGCTATCTGCACCGCAACACGAGCGCCGAGATCGGTTTCTTCTCGAGTTCGCCGAAGCTCTTCCAACAGGCCACGTTCCTGTTCCAGGAATTGGGTTTCACTCCAACCTTCAAGCGCTCGCGTCCGCACCTTCAGATCAAAGGCGCAGCGCAGATCGGCCGCATGGCAGATTGGCTGGGAGAGAAGGGTACGAAACTGCAGAGATATTTTTCGGACGGTCTGCGACGCCCGGCAAGCCGGACCTTCAAGCGGATCGGCGACCTGATGACGGTGCCGGTGAAATCGGTCGAAGCGATCCGATCGTCAGGGCGGTCATTGGTCTATTCGATCGAGGTCGAAGGAAATCACACGTTTGCAACCAGTTACGGACTCTTCGTTCATAACTGCATCCCGCTCGATCCGCATTATCTGAGCTGGAAAGCGCGCCAGCACGGATTCGATTCGCAGTTCATCACGCTGGCCGAGCAGATCAATTCCGGAATGCCGCGCTATGTCGCCGGCCTCGTGCGCGACGCGCTGAACGAAGAGAAGAAGTCGGTCAAGGGATCGAAGATATTGATCCTTGGCGTGGCATACAAGAAGGACATCGACGACATGCGCGAATCGCCGGCGCTTTCGGTCATCGACTTGCTCCGTTCGCGCGGCGCCGAAGTCGTCTATCATGATTCGTTCGTTCCGGAAGTGACGTTCGATCACGCCTACACGATCGGCGACGGCGAGCCGCTCTACAATCAGGACATGACCGATGAACTGCTCGAATCGGCCGACTGCGTCGTGATCTGCACCGAGCATTCGACCGTCGATTACGAAAATGTCTGCAAATTGTCGAAGGTCATCGTCGACACGAGAAACGCGCTGAACGAGGAGATCAGGAACGGTAGCTCCGCGAAGGTGATACGCCTTTAGCTAGATCTTGGATTTTCGATTTTTGATCTTTGTTTGTAAGATTTGGGGACTCTAAGTCTCACTTGCTCGAAGATCACTCATGGAAAAGACGAATTTTGAAAACCTCGATATTTACAGTCAAATGTCCTTGCTGCGCGGATCCGAGAACTGACGCCGGAGTTGAACGCCTATTTGGGTCGCGTTGGCGAAACGGCAGGAAGATTGTCCCGCCGTTGCAACTGATTAAGGGTTACTGATCAAAGGCCGAAGATCAAAAGTCAAAGGTCGAAGAACACAATATTGTGCTCAAAATACTGAACATCGTCGGTGCCCGGCCGAACTTCATGAAGATCGCGCCGATCCAGCGCGAGATGCAGCGGCGGAGTTCCGAGTTCCGGCCGCTGATCGTTCATACCGGCCAGCATTACGACGAGGCTATGTCCGATTCGTTCTTTCGCGACCTCGGCATTCCCGAACCAGACTATCATCTCGAGATCGGATCGGCGTCGCACGCGGTTCAGACGGCGAAGATCATGACGGCGTTCGAACCCGTCGTGCTCGCACAAAAGCCGGATTGGGTCTTGGTCGTCGGCGATGTGAATTCGACGATCGCGTGCGCGCTTGTGTGCTCGAAACTCGGAGTCAAAATCGCCCACGTCGAGGCCGGATTGCGCTCGCGCGACCGCTCGATGCCGGAAGAGATCAACCGGATCCTGACGGATTCGATCTCTGATCTCCTTTTGACGACCTCGCCCGATGCCGACGAAAACCTCAAAGCCGAAGGAATTCCTGCGCAGAAGATCAGATTCGTCGGCAACGTTATGATCGATTCGTTGCTTTACAACCTTGAGAACGCAAAAGGGCTTCCGACCCGGGAAGGCCTCGGCGTGAATGGCACGGACTATGCCGTGCTGACGCTTCACCGGCCGTCGAATGTGGACGAACCCGACGTCTTTGGCGGACTGCTCGCGGCGCTGAGCGATATTTCGAAACGATTGCCGATCATCTTTCCCGTTCATCCGCGGACGCGGGCGAACATCGAGAGGTTCGGATTTGCCGATCGAGTCGCCGGCTCCGACATCCGTCTGATCGACCCGCTTGGGTACCTCGATTTCATGAACCTTTATTCGGGAGCGAGACTGGTTCTAACGGATTCCGGCGGATTGCAGGAAGAAACCACGGCGCTCGGAATTCCGTGCCTGACGCTGCGTGAGAATACGGAACGGCCGATCACGATCGAACTCGGGACGAATCGGCTCGTCGGGACCGATCCGGACACGATCCGCGCGGCGGCAAACGATGTTCTCGATCAGGATCTGACGATCGAAACCCGCATTCCGCCACTATGGGACGGTCGCGCCGCTGAACGGATCTGCGACGCATTGGTTGAGGCCTCTCGCTGACTCGGATTCCGAAAAAAGGATTACGGCGAATCACGCGAAACAGGCTTTAGTCCGACAAAAAAAAGGCCGCCTTGGAAACATTCCGCGGCGGTTTTGTCTTATTTGCCTTTTCTTTTTCCCTTTTAGGCCTAAAGGATTACGGCGAATCACGCGAAACAGCCTTTAGACCGACAAAAAAAGGCCGCCTTGGAAACATTCCACGGCGGTTTTGTCTTATTTGCCTTTTCTTTTTCCCTTTTAGGCCTAAAGGATTACGGCGAATCACGCGAAACAGGCTTTAGACCGACAAAAAAAGGCCGCCTTGGAAACATTCCACGGCGGTTTTTCCTTTTTTGCCTTTTTATTTTTCCCTTTTTACTTCTTCTCCCCTCCCATCGGATATCCTGCGTTTTTCCAGGCTTGAGTTCCGCCGACGAGAGCGTATGCGTTGTTGATTCCTTTCGCTTTTAATTGAGTCACCAAACTGGCGCTCGTATGCTCGTTCGGTCAGGAACAGTAGGCGATTATCTTCTTGTCGGTTGGCAGTTCCTTATATTTGCTTTCGACCGCCTCGACCGGGATGTTCATCGCATCCTTGATATGTTCCTGCTTGTAAACCGACTCGGCGCGCGTATCGACAAACACCGCGGTTCCGGCGTCAAATTCCTTTTTCGCTTCCGAAAGCGAAATGCGCGGCGCATTGTCGTCATGTTCGTCGACAACCGGCGACGCGGTCACCGGCGCTTTCGATATCTTTGGTGCCGGCGCGTTCTGGCATCCCGTCACCACGCCGACCGCGATCATCGCAATGATCGCAACGAAGAGAAATAACTTCATTAACTAGCCTCCTTGATCGTGATTACTGAATTGCAAACTTAGTCTCGCCGTTGGCGATCAGAGTCGGGTATTTGCCGCTCCAGCATGCCGAACACGTTGTCGCGGGATCGATTCCGATAGCTTCCTGCATCCCTTCGAGCGAAAGATACGCGAGCGAATCGGCCTCTATGTAAAGCCCGACCTCCTCAACCGACATCTGGGCGGCGATCAACTCGGCCTTGCGCGGAGTATCGACTCCATAATAGCAGGGCGAGATCGTCGGCGGGCAAGAAATGCGAACGTGAACTTCTTTTGCGCCGGCTTCACGAACCATCTGAACGATCTTCTTCGACGTCGTCCCGCGTACGATCGAGTCGTCGACGAGCACGACGCGCCGCCCGCTGATCAGGTCTTTCACGGGATTGAGTTTCAGCCTCACCCCGAACGATCGGATGCTCTGTGTCGGCTCGATAAACGTCCTTCCGATATAGTGGTTGCGAATGATCGCCTGTCGGAAACTGATCCCGGATTCGGCGGAGTAACCGATCGCAGCCGCGACCCCCGAATCCGGAACGGGGACAACGATGTCCGCGTCGACCGGGCTTTCGACTGCGAGCCGCCGTCCCATCAAGTGACGCGACTGATTGACCGAGCGACCGAAAATGATCGAATCAGGCCGCGAAAAATAAACGTGCTCGAACGAACAAACCGACTGCGGTCTCGGATCGAACGGGTACGATGAATCAAGTCCGTTCTTGTTGACGATCAGCATTTCGCCTGGCTTGATCTCGCGCACCATTTCGGCGTCCATAAGATCAAACGCGCAGGTCTCGGACGCGACGCACCAAGCGTTTTTCAACTTACCAAGCACGAGGGGTCGAAATCCGCGCGGATCGCGAACCGCGACAAGCGCTTCGGGGGTCAGAAACAGTAACGAGAACGCGCCCTCGGTTTCACGCAGGACTGTCTTGATCGCCTCAAAGACGTTATCCGCCCTCGTTCGAGCGATCGAATGAAGGATCGTTTCCGTATCAGACGTCGACGAGAAGATCGCGCCGTTCTTTTCCAGTTCGATTCGCTTTTGGGCGGCAAACGGAAGATTTCCGTTGTGGCAAACCGCGATCTGGCCGTGTTGGCACGTTACGGCGAACGGCTGTACCTCTTTGATCGTGTTTCGTCCGCTCGTTGAATAGCGCGTATGACCGATTGCAGCCGATCCGGCCAGCTTGCTTAAAGCGTCTTCGTTCAGGACGTCCGCGACGAGACCGATCGAGCGAAACTGATGCAGTTCCTGGCCATCGCACGAGACGATCCCGCACGCTTCCTGGCCGCGGTGCTGCAACGCGAAAAGGCCGAGCTGCGTCAGCGTCGACGCCTCGGCGTGGCCGAAGATGCCGAAAATACCGCATTCTTCGCGAAACTTGTCGAGAACGAGGTCCATGAAGGAATTATTTTGCCACGAAGAAGTTCACTTTGCGATTTTCGATAAACGATTTGCCCGCAATATCAGCGCAAGGAATGATCAAGCCGGTTGAGCGATATCAAGAGGTGCGCATCCTGCAACTCGGATTGGCGGTCAATGATGTCGCTGAGCCGATGAAACCTTAGCTCCGAGGCGCCGGCGGATCCGGCGCGGATCTCAACTGCCATCGGATAGACGATCTCGGGAGTGATGCCGGCGCTCGTGAAATACGCACCGCCGAGTTCCCAGATTCTATTGACGTCCGCACGGAAATCCAACGGATACCGTTCACGCAAAAAGCCGTCGATCTCGAACTTGTGCCCGATGATGCGCGGGAGCCGCCATGCCGGAACGCACGCCAACCGCGAGTTCCCCGTAAAGTTCTGAGGCGCCGGAAGATCGCGGATCTCGATCCCGACCAGGATCTCGCGTGCGGTTCGAACGAACGGGATCGCCGACACGGTGCTCTTGCTGTAGTTCTTCGGAACTATGAACTCGAGTTCCGCTTGAGCGAGAATTGCCCGCTTCGAATCCGTTTCGACGAAAGCCGCCCGGCGATGGTCGAGGAACTTCGGGATCGTTCCCGGCGCAACCTCGAACGCGGCGTTCGTCCCGATCGCGAAATCTTCACCGACCTCAAGCCCGACGTCCTGAATCTCGGGTTCGATCGCCGCGCCGATCCAATTTCCCGGGGAACGTCCGAGCCGGCGAAGCAAACGGTATATATTGATCTCGAGCCTGGCGTCGAACATGCCGCCGACGTGTGATGCGCGGAGCACCTGCAGCGCGTCCATTTCCCTCACCGAGCCGGAACTCGAAAACGAAGAGTAGTTTGCGATCGGGTGCGGATCGAATGACTCGCGGTCGATTCTCACCAAGTGACTCGTTACGCGCTCATCGATCCCGCCGGGCGAGGTGAAGTAATGATTGGCCTCGCCGATCTCGACGATTTCATTCGCTTCGATTCCCGCGCGATCCTCGAGAATCGCAATGATTTCCGTCGCTCCGCCGTCTTGGGTGATCGCACCGATCGGCTCCGTGATATATCCCGAGAATCTCGAACGGTTCAGATTCCGTTCGTCCAAAGCGTTCACGATCGGACGCGGAAAGTCCTTTTTCGCGAGAACGAACAGGCGGCCGTCGGAATTCTCGAACCACGGCAAAAGATCGATCGTTCGGTTCGGGCGCTCGGCGAGTTCGTAGATCATTCCCGAATCTCGGTGGCGGTAGAACTTGAGGTCGAGAAAGCGGGGTTCGTCCACCGGTTCGTCGGATCGGGAGAGCGAAACGCCTTCGCCGTCCGCTATCTTTTCGCCAACGATCAGAAAATTTGTCGGCGGATAGTGAATCCGAGTCTCGTTTTCGGTTGAAATGAAGAACTTATTCCGAAACCTGTTGCTGACGATCCAGGGATTCCAAAGAGGCATCGAAACGACGATCCGCAAGTTCTCTGAACGGAACGAATTTTCAAAATCCCGCTGCGAATAGTAGGTGTATTCCTCAAGAAGTTCAGGCGCCCAGTGGTTGCGATAGTCCTTTCTCAGAACGAATTCGGCGACGAATCGCATCGCCGTTCGAAACCTCGCGAATCCCGATCGCGGACACGCGGACCGCTCAAACGGAACGCCGGAGCTTCGGTTCATGCTCGACCTGAAGTCCCGCGCGAAGACCTCGAAGAGCGCGGCCGTCGAAAGTTCCGGAATCGCGCCGTCGGCAGTGCCGTCGTCTGCGGGAAGATCAAGGAAGACCGACGCGTCGGCCTGCTCCGGGACGACGAAATCGCGAATGATCAGGACGCCGCCCGTTCGGAGTTGTGCGATCTGGTTGCTTAGAGTACGGCGAATTTGGCCGACGTCGAAGTCGTTGAAACTGGTGACGTGGTGAAGAACCGAAGAGTTTAGAATTCCGTCGAGCGATTCGGTATCGAAAACGCGGTCTGCGATGTCTCCGACGACAAACTTCAAGTTGGGTGCTTGATAATGATCCGTCGAGTACTCGACCGTTACCGGGTTGATGTCAACACCGATCAATTCGAGTCCTGAATAGAGGCGCGCAAGATCGTAGGTGCCGCTTCCCGAACCGGACCCCATGTCGGCGATTCGGCCGCGCGGAGGGAAATGGGCGGTCGTGAGCGCGATCTTCTGCTGCATCGACGCATCCATTCCGTCGAAGTAAGCTTCGTATTCGGAGAGCGCTCCGCGATCCTGGTTTGAGTAATCGGACATCTTGTTGTCAGCTATAGGAAACCACAGATTTGCGATTTGCAATTTTCAATTTGCG
>JAKQII010000334.1 GCA_029557535.1 Acidobacteriota bacterium | reverse complement strand
CTTCGCAAGACGACGCAGCTTAGCCCCAGGGATATTCCGGCAAAGGTCAAACTCGGGAGCTACTTTCTCCTGATTCAACCGCCAATGACCGACGAGGCGGAAGGACTCGTCGGCGAGGTACTTTCTATCGATCCAAATTCGGTCGACGGGCGAATTCTTCAGGCGTCCGTGATGGCGGTTCGCAACGAGCCGGAAGGCGAGGTGCTGAAAGCCTTGGATCTTGCGATCGGACTTGATCCGTCGCGAACCGACTCCTATATCTCGAAGGCCCGGTATTTTATGACCCTCAACAAAGGGCAAGCGGCCGAAGATGAGATCAAGAAGGCGATCGCCGCCAATCAGAAAGCGGCGCTAGGTTGGACCGAATATGGACAGTTCCTCGTTTACGCGAACCGCGCGGACGAGTCTGAAGAGAAGTTCCTGAAAGCGATCGAGGTCGAGCCGTCGAGCATCGACGCGCGCGAGGCCGTCGCCGACTTTTACGCCGAACGCAGGGAATATGACAAAGCCGAGAAAGTTTTGCGCGAGATCGTCGGCATTCTCAACAACAGCGAGGAGAGCCGTGTTGAGTTGGCGGATTTCTTTTCGCGGACGGGCCGTTCCGAACCGGCGATCGGCGTTTTGGAGGAGATAATCGCCGGCAATCCGGAGTTTGTCAGCGCTCGGTACCGGCTTGCGGAGATCAGGCTTCAACGCGGTGAGTACGAAAAGGTCGACGAGCAGCTTGCCGAACTCCTTGCGCTCAATGATCACGACTCTGAAGCGCTCATGATCAGGGCGCGTCTGGCGCTTGCCCAGAATTATCCGGACGCTGCGATAAAGGATGTGGACGAAGTTCTGAAGAAGTCCACGACCGATAAGGATGCCCTGTTTCTGATGGTCGAAGCGCGGTTGGCGATCGGTCAATTCGAACAGGCGCGAGCGTTCATCGGCGACCTTGAGAGATTCCATCCGAACTTTCTTCCGACGAACCTGCTGAAGATCCAGGCGGCGTTTGCAGACGGCGACTCTGCGACCGCTTTCAAACTCGCCGATTCGCTCTACGCGACAACCAGCGGCACGGTCGCGACGAATCGCGCCATGGCGAGAGAGATCTCGGAACTGAAGTTTCGAGCGCTGTCAGCCCGCGGTTTGGCGAATCTTGATCTCGGAAAATTGCCCGAAGCGCGGGCAGACCTGACGGAGATCCAGAAATCGGCTCCGCGTTCGGCGGCGGCACTCGTGAATCTCGCGAAGGTCGCGACTGCGGAGAAGTCGTACGACGAAAGCCTCAAGCTTTGCGATCAGGCGCTTGCCCTCGATGCCCGGAATTATGACGCGTTGAGCGGAGCGGTCGCGGTTTTCAACAAACTCGGGAGGTTTGCCGATTCGCACTCAAAGGTCGATGCCGTGCTGGCCAACGTCGGCGAGGGCTCCGAGATCGCCGCCGGACTCCACTATCTAAAGGCCGATATTTTTACCGCCGAACGCAAGAACGAGAATGCCGAAGCCGAACTCAAGCGTGCGATCGAGATCGATCCGTCCTATCTTCCGGCGTATTCGTTGTACGCAGGAATCCTCGTCGATCGCGGGCAAACCGACGCCGCGCTCGAACAATACCGGGAGGCGAATGCGAAGGCGGAATCGCCGGCGATCTACACGCTGATCGGGATTCTCGAAGAATCGCGCGAGAAGTACGTTGAAGCCGAACGGAACTACCGCAAAGCCCTCGAACTCGAACCCGGATCGCCCATCGCCGCCAATAATCTTGCGTGGCTGATCGCCGACCGCGGACAGGGAAATCTTGACGAGGCCCTGACACTGTCGCAGCAGGTCGTCAACAAATATTCGAAGACCGCCGGCTATTACGACACGCTCGGTTGGGTCTATTTCAAAAAGGGCTTGTTTTCGCCGGCGGTCGAACAGTTAAAGCGAGCGGTCGCGCTCGACGACGCCGATGCGAAGCGAACCGGCGCCGAACCGAATTCGGCATACCGGCTGCGGCTCGCGACGGCGCTGGCGTCATCCGGCGACAAGGTTTCGGCGCGGCGTGAAGCCGAAGCATCGCTTCGGAATTCGGCAAATTTGTCGGATCAGGAAACGCTGAGCGCAAAGACGCTATTGGCAAATCTTTAGTGCGCGGGAGCGAAGTTATGGTTTTTCTATTGCAGACCAATCCCAATCTGATTCTCGGATTCGTCCCGGAATCAATCGGACTGCTGATTTTCGGGGTCACCCTGATCGGAGTGACCGTCGGATTGCGGTGGGCTCTCAAAAAGGGTGTGACGCACGAAGATGTGAAGGTTGACAAGACTACGGGAACGGCCCGGAGTTGATAACGGAGAAGACCGATGAGTGTTGAGTTCAGACAACGGACCGCCGGCGAGTTCGTCGCCATGCTTAAGCGCCGGAAGTGGTTCATCCTGTTGCCTGTCGTGACGATGACCGTCGCGATCGGATATGTCGTATACAAGCTTCCGAGCGTTTACGAATCGAAAACGTTGCTGACGGTAAAGCCGCCGACGATTTCCGACATTGTCGTTAAGCCGCTCACGGACGAAGACCTGTCGCAGCGGCTCCAGACGATCAACCAGGAAGTCTTGTCGCGATCGTCGCTCGAGCCGATGATCACCAAGTTCGACCTTTTCAAGATCGAGCGCAACAACGGCATGGACACCGCCGAGATCGTCGACAGGATGCGGAAGAACATCACCGTCGAGGTCGAAAAGAGCGACAACGAGAAGCTGGCGGCGTTCCGGATCGCCTACCGCGACCGTGAACCGAACGCGACGCGAAACGTCACGAGCGAACTGGCCGCGAAGTACGTCAACGCACAGGTTCTGGCTTCGACGCAGATCGCCGAAAAAACGCGCGAGTTCATTGAAAACGAACTCAAGACAAAGAAGGAGGTCCTCGACAACCTCGAGAAGCAACGTCTTGAGATCATGATGCAGAACGTTGAGACGCTCCCCGAATCGTCGCAGGGTCTGATCGCGCAGCTCGACGGGTTGCGCAAGCGCGAGGACACCATCGCCAAAGAAAAAGAGACACTGACGATGGAGAAGGGCCGCTTGAACGACCAGATCAGCGCCAACAACCGACAGATCCGGGTTTACGACGAATTCGGCGAAAAGGAAACGAAAGAGGCGGCGGAACTGGCTTCGCGGATCGAGGATACGCCGGCTTACGCCCAGCTGGTTCAGAAACGAGCCGATCTCAAAGGCCAGCTTGATAAGCTTCTGAAAGTATTCAAAGAAAAGCACCCCGATGTCGTTGCCAAGAAAGACGAGATCGCCCGGATCGATGAGGAGATAGAGAATCTCCGAAAGAACACCGATCAGCGCGTCAAACTGGCGAGCCAGTCGAGCAGCCGCAAGGCCGATCTGCAGCGGAAAAACATTGAGCTCGAGAATCAGCGCCTTCAGAACCAGATCGAGTTGATCGACGGCCAGATGCGAGTGAAGGATCAGGAACTCGGACAGAATTCGGGTCAGATCACCGAGATCGAATCGAAGATCAATCAGATTCCGAACGTCAAAGTCGCGCTTGAAGGCCTGAGCACACAGTACCAGTCGGCGAAACAGGCCTACGACGATCTGCTCAAAAAGAGCAGCGACGCGTCGATGCAGTTCAACCGCGAAGAGAACGCGCAGGGTGAGACGATCCGCGTGCAGGACGCGGCGAATCTTCCCGAGTCGCCGGTTGCGCCGAAACGCGCGCTGCTGACTGGGTTTGGTGCCGCGATCGGACTCGCGATCGGGCTGCTGCTGGCGGCCGTTTTCGAACTGCCTCGGATCTTCAAGATCCAAAATATCGAGGATGCCAAACATTACACCGGCCTTCCGGTCCTGGCATCGGTTCCGCCGCTTCTTTCAGGGCAGGAAAAGCTGTGGCTGAAGCGCTCGCATCGGATGCGGCTTCTCGCAGGAGTGATCCTGGCACTTGGCGCGATCCCGTTGATCGCGTTCGTTCTGCAGTTGACGAAGGTTTTTGAGCGAGTCGTGAGCTAAGGCATTTGGGGATTGGGATTTGGGATTTGGAACAATGAGATTCAGGTAAATGATATGTACAAAGAATTTTTCGGACTTGAAGAAACACCGTTCACGCTGACGCCCGATCCGCGGTTCATCGTGTTCACGCCGAGTTACAACGAAGTTCTTGCGAGCCTCTATTACGGGCTTGAGAACGCGAAAGGGCTCGTCGTGCTCACGGGCGAGGTCGGAACCGGAAAGACGACCGCGCTGCGGTGGATACTTCGCCGGCTCGATTCGTCGGTCCTCGCGGCGTATGTCTTCAATCCGCGGTTGTCGATCGACGAGTTTTATCACCACGTGACGCAGATGCTCGGGATCAAGGACTGGACGAACAAGGCGGAACTGCTCCAGGTGATGGGCCGCGAGCTTGAAGAACGGCATCGCCGCGGATTGCGCACAGTGCTGATCATCGACGAAGCGCACGAGCTTTCGGACTACGTTCTTGAAGAGATCCGCTTGTTGATGAATTTCGAGTCTGACAACGCGAAACACCTGCAGATCGTTCTGACCGGTCAGCCGGAACTCCGTGAGAAGCTGAATCAGCCGAATCTGCGCCAGCTCAAGCAGCGTGTCGCGCTGCGGTGCAAGATGCATTCGCTTCCCGACACGGACGAGGTCGAGCGGTACATCACCGAGCGTCTCTTGATCGCCGGGAGCGACCAGCCGAACATCTTCACGCCGGGGGCCATCGACTTCATATTCCAGTGCTCTGAAGGCATTCCGCGCCAGATCAACAATCTTTGCGATAACGCGATGCTGGCGGCGTATGCCGCGGGCCAGCAGATAGTCAGCCGTCAGGTGATCGAAGAGGTCGCCGACAATCTTGACCTTTTGCCGCGCAAGGACGCACTGATGAAGAACGAGCAGGCGGCGGACTTTGCTTCAGGCGGACGCGTCCTGACGCCCGAAGCGCGCGAGGAACTCTGGAGCAATCAAACGCGTGCCGAGAAGGCCCGGCCGATGTTCAAATCGGAGGAACCGACACCAAAGCCCGCTCCAAAAGAGCCGGCACGTCCGGTATTCGATGATCTTGATGACGATATCAGTCTCGAGATCGAGGAAGTCGGGGGATTCTACTAATTTTGGATTTGGGATTGCGGATTTTGGATTGGGGATTGAGGTGGTCCGCCGCGCAGTAGCGCGACGCTGAACACACTACTGTCTACAGTCTACCGACTACAGTCTACTTGAAGGGTATGAGCATTCTAAAGGCACTTCAGAAAAAGCAGGGTGAACTCCCGGAACAGAAGCCCGAACCGACCGGCGATTCGACAGTCGTTCCGTTCGACCGGTCGGCGCGTCGTACTTCGACACCGCCGGAATTGTTCACGGACGAGACATTCAAGATCGGAACCCCAAGTTCGGCGTTCAATGGGCAGATCGAAAAATTGGTCGGGACGGCACTCCCTGAATCAACTTCGATCATCAATGCCGGGGCAACTTTGAACGCTATTGGAGCGACGCGCTCCGCCTCTATGCGTCTGCCGGAATTTACCGTGTGGAACGTAGAGCCGGAGCGCGTCGAACCACGCCTCATTTCAATTACGCAGCCGCAGTCGAACTACTGCGAAGAATACAGAAATCTAAGAACCCAGATACTTCACAAGAGCCAGCGGCAGAAGCTGCAGTCGATCGTCGTCGCGAGCATCAATCCGGGCGAAGGAAAGACGATCACCGCGCTCAATCTTTCCTGGCTTTTGGCGCAGACGGACGGTATCCGCTGCCTGATCATCGACAGCGACCTTCGCATGCCGTCGCTGACGGATTATCTCGGAATCGAAACAGATCGTGGGCTTTCGGACATTCTTGCGGGAACGGCGGCTCTCGAGAATTCGATCATCAAGCTCAATCCGGCCGGGCTATACGTGCTGCCGGGGGGCGACGCCCGGAGCGACGTCGCGGAGCTCATCTCGGGTCCGAAATTCAAGGAGATTCTGCGACAGGCGCGAGAAATGTTCGATTTCGTCATCATCGACGCGCCGCCGCTCGGGATCTTCACCGACGCGAATATTCTGATCAACCACGCCGACGGAGCGATGCTCGTGATCCGCGCCGGCCGGACCCGTTATTCGACGATCGATCGGATCCTTGAATCGGTGCCGCGCGAAAGAATGCTGGGAACCGTCCTCAACGCTTCTGAAGACTTATTGAACGAGACGCATTACGGATACGGATACTACAAGCGAGGGTGACGGGCGGCAATTGAAGCCGACTGACAAATGAGTGCGACCAAGTTCAGCGCGAGAACCATTGGATTGCTGCTGGCCGATGCGACGATCATCTACGGCGGCGTGGTTCTCGCTTTGTACCTGCGGCTCGGAACCGAAGGATCGTCCTACCAGCTGAACGAGAACAACGGCTGGCTTAAGATCGCGCTCGCCACGGCGGTTTGCACACTCGTTCTCTATTTTTACGATCTTTACGATTTTACGGTGATGGCCAACCGGCGCGAGTTGATGTTGCGGCTCGTGCAGGCCCTTGGGATCGGATGGGCGGTCCTCGCGCTGATGTTTTACGCGGTTCCGCCGCTGATGCTCGGACGCGGGGTCTCGGTCATCTCGGTGCCGCTGGTCCTCGTAATGCTTCTGTCGTGGCGTGTGCTGATCCATTACTTGATGGGTCATCCCGAGATTGGGGAAAAGATCCTCGTTGTCGGGACGGGCAAAACGGCACGCGAAACGGCTCAGGCGGTCTGGGACCGGCGCGATGCCGGTTATCGGAT
>JAKQII010000157.1 GCA_029557535.1 Acidobacteriota bacterium | reverse complement strand
CCAGTGCGACAGGCAATCGCCGCGATTCGACGTCAGATCGATGTCGAAGACGAAATCGTCGCCGTGTTCCTCGATGCCTTCGACCGCGTTTCCGACGCTCGTCAGCATTTCCGCAACCTCACGCGGCGTCAACTCGGTATTTGTCAGGTCTTTTAGCCAGTTATAGCTGATCAACATAAATTCTCGTTTGGAGTTCCGCGTTTACGCGGCTTCTCCGAATCTTTTTGGCTCCTGAATCCATATCCGGACCGCCTGAAGGCGGAACTCCAAGCGAGTCTCCAAGTGTTACCGGAACTGCCCGAGGAATCTGACGTCGTTCTCGAACATCAGCCGGATGTCGTCGAGCGCGTACATCAGCGCGCACATGCGTTCGAGGCCAAAGCCGAACGCGAAGCCGGAATAAACCTGCGGATCGACGCCGCAGTTCTCAAGAACGTTCGGGTGGACCATTCCGCAACCGCCGAGTTCGATCCAGCCCGAGCCTTTGCAAGGGCGACAGCGGGCGCCGTCGGACTGGCCCGTCCCGGAGCATTTGAAGCACGAGAAATCGAATTCCGCGCTCGGCTCGGTGAAAGGGAAGTAGCTCGGACGCATTCGCACTTTCGTCCCCTCGCCAAAAAGGCGCCTGAGCCATTCGGCCACCGTTCCTTTCAAATGCGCCATCGTGATGCCTTTGTCGACGCAAAGGCCTTCGATCTGATGGAACATCGGAACATGCGTCGGATCGGGTGTATCGCGGCGGAAAACGCGTCCGGGCGCGATGATGCGGATCGGCGCGCCCCGGCGCTCCATCGCTCGGATCTGGACCGTCGACGTCTGCGAGCGAAGCGCGAAACCGGTCGTCGTGTAAAACGTGTCCTGCGACTCGCGCGCCGGATGTCCGTCGGGAATGTTCAGCGCGTCGAAGTTGTAGTAATCGGTCTCGATCTCGCGGTCGTCCTCGATCGAATAGCCCATCGAAACAAAGATGTCCTCGATCTGCTGCCGGAGCAGCGTGATGAGGTGCAGGTGTCCGACACGCGGACGCCGTCCCGGAAGCGTGACATCGACGCGTTCGCGTTCGGTCTTTGCTTTCAAGATGTAGTCGTTGAGCGCCGATTCCGACTCGTCGATCGCCGTCACGATCCGCTTTTCGACCGATTGCACGAACTGGCCGAACGATCCGCGTTCTTCCGGCGCGACGCGGCCGATGAGCTTCTTCGCGTTCGCGATCTCGCTTTTCTTGCCCGTATGGCGGGTTTTGAACTCGCTGATCTCGCGCTGCAGATTTTCCGCCGCGGCGAGACCGAGATCGCTCAACTTGTTGCGCAAATCGACGAAGCGTCCGAATTCTTGCTCGAACGCTTCGCGGATCTTTTCAACTTGTTTCTTTTCCTCAGACATAAGTCAAATGAATTCCGCTCGCCGGGAACACAAAGTTAAACCCGGCGAAAGCAAAATCAAAATTGAAAAGTCGATCCGTCACTTGGTTAAGCCGCGGCCTGTTTGCTGATCGCGTCTTTCGCCTGTCCGGCAAGCGCCGCGAACGATTCCGGCTGTTTCACCGCGAGATCCGCGAGCGATTTGCGGTCGAGTTCGACGCCGGCCAGTTTCAGGCCGTGCATGAACTGCGAATACTTCATTTCGTTCAGGCGGCACGCCGCGTTGATGCGGACGATCCACAGTTTGCGGAAGTCACGCTTTTTCAGTTTGCGTCCGGTGTACGCAAAATTCAGTGCGCGTTCGACCGATTCCTTCGCCGAACGATACAGCTTTGACTTGGTGCCGCGATAGCCTTTGGCCAGCGACAATATCTTTTTGCGCTTCTCGGTGCGCTTATTTCCACGTTTTGCACGAGGCATATTCCGATCCTCCTAAATCTCAGTCGATCACGAAAATCCAAAATTCAAGGTTCAAGATTCAAATGCGGAATTCTTGACCATGGACTTTGCCGGAAATCCGAAATCCCAAATCCCAAATCCCAATTGACCTAGTCTCTCCCGTACGGCAGCATCTTCTCGACGCGCTTCTGATCGCCTTCCGAAACGATCGTGTCGATATCGAGATTGCGTTTGCGCTTGTTCGTCTTCTTGGTCAGAATGTGCCGCGCGTGGCTATGTCCGCGTTTGAACTTTCCGGTCGCCGTCGAACGGAAGCGCTTTGCCGCGCCCTTGTGTGTTTTCAGTTTTGGCATAGTTACTCCATTTGCGATTTGCGATTTTCAATTTGCGATTGGAAGCGAGTCCAAAATCCGCAATCGGAAATCCCAAATCCGAATTACTTCTTCTTGGGGACAAAGATCGTGAACATCTGATAGCCTTCCATTTTCGGTGCGACCTCGATGTCCGCGATGTCCGCCAGATCTTGTTTCAGTTTGCCGAGGATCGCCGCTCCAAGTTCGCGGTGCGTCATTTCGCGTCCGCGGAAGGCGATCGTCGCCCTGACCTTGTCGCCCTCGTTTAGCCAACCACGTGCCCGCTCCATGCGGTAACTGTAGTCGTGATCGTCGGTTGCGGGACGAAACTTGATCTCTTTGACCTGAACCGTAGTCTGCTTTTTCTTCGCTTCGTGCTGTTTCTTCTTCTGTTCGTAAAGAAACTTCCCGTAGTCAATGATCCGGCAAACCGGCGGCTGGGCATTGGCTGCGATCTCAACCAGGTCCAAACCAAGTTGGCGCGCCTGCTGGACCGCGTCCCGCGTATCCATAACCCCGATCTGTTCGCCGTCCGGTCCGATCACGCGTACCGCGGGAACGCGGATTCGCTCATTTGTTCGGTGAAGCGGCTGACGTCTGTGGTCAAATCGGCCTCGGCCTCTATGTATTGCGATAAAATTACCTCCGAATTCAATTGCAATTTTCGATTTGCAATTTTCAATTTGCCTTGTTGGACCTCACTGACTTCAATCGCAAATCGAAAATCGAAAATCGCAAATGTACCTAGTCGTTGGTCAGTGCCCGGGTCGTCTTCAACCTCGCGGCAATTTCCTTAAATTCATCCAGCGACATCTGCCCGACGTCGCCCTTTGCCTTTTCGCGAACCGAGATCTTGTTCTCTTCGAGTTCCTTGTCGCCCAAAACCAGCATGAACGGGATCTTCTGCAACTGGGCGTCGCGAATCTTAGCGCCGATCTTGTCGCTTTTCAAGTTAACCTCGACGCGAAAGCCGGCTTCCTTCAGTTCATTGCCGATCGCTTCGGCATAATCGTTGATCCGATCGGTGATCGGAAGGACCGCGACCTGGACCGGCGCGAGCCAAAACGGGAACGCTCCCGCGTAATGCTCGATCAGGACACCGAAGAACCGTTCGACCGATCCGAACAGTGCGCGATGCACCATCACCGGCCGGTGCGGATTGTTGTCCGCGCCGATAAATTCGAGCTGGAACCGCTCCGGCAGGTTGAAGTCGAACTGCACGGTCGACAGCTGCCAAAGGCGTCCGATCGAGTCCTCGACCTTGAT
>JAKQII010000283.1 GCA_029557535.1 Acidobacteriota bacterium | reverse complement strand
GGCGTGTCTGGCTCGTTCGGAATCAAGTTCGATGCCGTACAAGTCGCATTCACGCAATCCCCAAGCCAATAGATCCGGAAGCCATCCCAGTTTCCCGTAGCCGACTTCAAGACACCTTTCGCCCGTGTCAGGGAATTTCCCCATGCGCTTCAACATCGACGCCGCGATTCTTTTGCGTTCTGATGTCATCAGCATCTCTCCGGGCTGCCACGGCGCATAAAGGTCGTCTTGAATCGCCGTCTTTCTGCGTTCGTATTCGGTTTGCACCCGAAGCCTTTCTTTTACGACGGTGTCAACTTTGCCCATTTCGGTATAGTTTGTTCGTTGGCCTGACCTTGATTTGCCGATCGTTGTAAAATTGAATCAGTCGGTTTCCCGGTCATTAGAGCTCATCCAGTCCTCGCACCACCCTTAGAACTCCATCGATCCTGCCGCGAAGATCGAGAACGTCGCCCCAGTTTCTCCGCCGAATCGCCGATGTTGAAATCCGAAAGAACTCGAATGCCTGATATCTCCAGAACCTGAACTTTCTGGCAAGCGACAGCGGACCGGCTATTTCGGAGAATACAAAATAGTAATTTACCACCGACTTGTATCCGATCTTGCGACGACCGATCCGACCGACCGGCGAACGCAGTTCGATGCACTTCGCGTCGCCGCATTGCAGGAGTTTCCAATTCCTGGCGGCTTGCAGCGAGAGGTGGGCATCCTCAAGAACACCATAATCCCTGAAGAATTCATGGAAGCGAAGTCCCGACTCAAAGACTTCCCGCCGCCAGACCGCGCAAGCCGTCGTCATGAAATCGACAGGTCGGGTGCCCGAGAACGGTTCCTGCATGCTCGCATTGATCGGATAACCGGTTTCAAAATCGTACCTTCCGGGCTCGAAAACCCGAAGGAGACCCAGCCTCTTGTACCAGCGCCAACGTTCCGACTCGTTCAGCTTGAAGTGCTCGTTGGTCCGGTATCCGACGATCCCGCCGATTTCGCACGTCTTGTCTTCGGCAAACCGCGCGGCGATTACCTCAAGAAAATCCGATTCGAGCCGAACGTCGTCATCGATGAACGCGATCAAATCTGAATTTGCGGCGTCGATACCAAAGTTCCGCTGGATCGCCGTGCCGCCCGACTTCCGTAGATAGTTGATCCGGAACGGGTAGTCGGCGATGACCCGGGCAACCGCTTCCTCGGATTCCGACTCGCCTTCGCACGCCCCGTCAACGAGAATCACCTCGGTCGGAAGAAGGGTCTGACCGGCGAGGTTGTCCAGCAATCCGATGACCTCGGCAGGCCTCAAATACGTCGGCGTCACGATCGAGATTGTATGGGTCAGGTCGGCCATCAGTCCTGTCGCACCTCACGGTCCGCAAGCTCAAGCAGGACCTCCGCTACTCGTAAGTGCGAACGGCCGTCGAGCGTCGAACCGAACATCTTCCGGATCAATTTCGTGCGCTCGCACAGGCGGGCGTCCGGCGCGTCCAGAGCCTCGTTTATCAGGCGGCGCATCTCCTCGGGATCGTGCGCCACGCTGACTGCGCCGCTTTCGACGATCGGACGGTAGTGATCGAATTCGTAGTAATCGGCGTACGATAAGACTTCGGTCGGGACGCTTTCCGGATTGTACCCGACATTGATCACCGGCCTGTTGAACATACAGAGTTCGAGCGAAACCGTCGATGCGACATTGATCCCAAGCGAGCAGTGCCGGAGCGCGTTGACCAACGCCGGCGAATCTTCGGGTTTCGGTGTCAGCCATGACGATTCCCACGAAACGTCCGGGAACAGAATGTCACGACGGCGGCCCTTCAGTTCGTCGAACCGTCCCGTCCGGTCCTTGCCGTACACCCTCACGAGCAACTGCGGGCGCGCGTCCCCGCTCCGTTTATTCAGCATATCCGCGATCTGCTCGACGATCTCGGGTTCGCCCGGCATATGATTGGCCATTCCGGTCGTGTAAAGGACGATCGGTCGTGCCGGGTCAGCCCCGACGGAACGGCAGTATTCGTGGCGATCCAAGTAGTACTTTGGATCAAAATGGAAATCGAACTGCGGTGTTCCGGTGACAAAGACCTGATCTTCCCGGATCCAGTCATACATCTCGAGCAATTGCCGCTTCAGCGATTGATTCCACACCAGAAAATGATCGTACGGCAAGGTTATCCGCCCTTGGGAGGTCAGATTGTCCCAACTGAAAATGAACGTCGCCGTGGGAATTCCCATCCATTGCGCCGCCTGCACCGCCTGGATCGCGTTCCGGCTGTGGACATGCGAACCGTTGAAGACCAGGGTCGGCTTGAGTTCACGGTACAGTTCTTCATAGTGCCGGTCCGGGCGAAACAGACGGCTGGACGTTCGTTCCAAGCTCCCCAGAAAATCGAGTCCGGCCCTGTTCGCGAACGGCAAAGCGAGCGATTTCTTGACGAACCGCTTTGATTTCTCGGCGATCGTGACTGCCTCGGCATCCCGCAGTCGATGGCGCTCCTGGGCCGCCCGCGACCAGACCCAGCGGTTGTGCGAAAGATCGAGGATCTCCCGTTGAAATCGGACGACCCAGCGCTCGGGATTCTCGACGAGAGGGAATGTCGTCCCGAATTGTTCGCGCAACGCAGCGTCGATCTCCCGATTCGCCTCAATCGTCAGCAAGTTCAAGTCGGCATCGGCGGAGAGCGCGCCAAACGTACCGCTGTAAACGAAATTCCGGATCACCTCGCCGCGTGGGATCAGTGCGACAATCGATCGCCGTCGATCGGCCGTTTGATTTTGCGGTTGAGCGGATTCGCTTGAAACAACCTGCCGCACGGCCTTGGCGACTATCCGTCTCCGATTCAGTGAAAGTGAGTTCGACATAATCAATCAACTCCGACTACGCTTGCATGTTCGAGTACGTGGCCCGATACCTGCTCGACCGTCTGTCCCAGCGAAAAAAGCCGTCCGAAGATCTCGACCGACGCCAATTTCGCGACAAAATAGGGATCCTGGGTTCTTATCAGTCGCTCCTGAGCGCCCGCGTCGAGCCCAAGGCTGTCCGCGATCCAGCCGTTGGCGAAGAACCCGTCCCCGATCCGGATGAACTTGTGTCCGTACATCGGAAATCCATTCTTCCGTTTATTTACCAAGGCGTCCGGCAGATACTTTTCGGCGGTCTTCCTGACGATCCATTTGTCCGTCAGAAACGGATGCTTATAATTGTGAAAACGAAATGTCCGCGCGATCTTGAAACGGGCCGGCAAGTTTATCGCGAATTTGACCAGCTTCTCATCCAGAAACGGAAAGCGCGCCTCGATCGAGGCCATCATCCCCATGCGATCGTTGCGGTGAAGCAAAGTTACGAGATGTTCACGGATCATCGTCAGCGTCATCATTTGCTCACGCCGCTCTTTGTTTCCGAGGAAGGAGAGCGCGCTTTCGGCCCGTTCCTCCATCTCCTGCAACTCAAAACCCTGAACCAATTTTCCGACAAGCGAAATCGGTTTGCCGTCACTTTCCGGGAACAGAAACTCCTTCAGCTTCGGCGATACCGAGTAGATCGACTTGATCGCTCTGACCGGCGCGGTTGCCATCGCTACGTATCTCCGCGTCAACAGCGGCGGATAGCCAAGGAAGAGTTCGTCAGCACCTTCACCGGTCAGCACCGCCTTGACCCCTGTGTCGCGCGCCAACTGGGCGACGTTCGAAAACGGGATCGCATTGACGTGAATGACGATCGGACAATCGTAGTAATAGGTCACGTTGGCCCAGTCACGAAGCATCATTTCCGGCTCGAACCTGTAGTCGAAGACCTCCTTGTGGAGATGCCGCGACAATGTTTCGACGTCCCCGAACTCAGAATATCTGCCGATGATGTTGGCCGTGAACAGCTTGATGTCGGCGTTGAAGCCGGCGGCGACGGCCGAGATCATGCTCGAATCGATCCCGCCGCTGACGAATGCCCCGATCGGCGCGTCGCTGACGAGCATTCGCTCGACGCTGTCGCTAAAAAGCCCGTCAAACTCGGAAACGACCTGCCCCGAACTGAGGCCGTTCAATTCACGATACTGGTCCTGATCGAATTCGTCGACGACGTCGTAGTAGGTCGTCGTCCGCAATGGACCGCTCGTCCCGAGCGTAACGTAGCAGCCCGGATTGACCGAAAATACGCCTTTGAAAAGCGTATGGACGACGGATTTTTCCGCAGTGTTCGTTGCTGCGTGAAGCGTCCGGATTGGATCGGGCGTCAAACCGAGCGACCGGGCCAGCGCTTTGACCTCTGAGGCCCAATAGAGGCTACCAGCAGTTTGAAAATAATAGAGAGGCTTGATCCCCATCCTGTCCCGAGCAAGAAAGACGCGCTTCTCGTGCGCATCATAGAATGCGAACGCAAACATGCCGTTGATCTCGGCGAGCGTGTCGTCGATGCCGAACTCGATAAGCGAATGAAAGAGGACTTCGGTATCAGAGGTCGTTTTGAACTCAACGCCGCGGGTCTCCTCCAACTTCTTCCGCAGCGATTTGAAGTTATAGATCTCTCCGTTGTAGCTAAGCAGATAACGGTCGTTCCGAAACGGCTGATTGGCGGCGTCCGACAGATCGAGCAGACTCAGACGGTTATGCGACATGGCGATGTCGTCGCGACGCGCCGTTCCGAAATTGTCCGGTCCGCGATGGGTCATAACCAGCCCCATCTGTTCCGCGACGTCGAGCGATGCCCTGCCGTCTTGTTGATTGAATATGCCCGCAATACCGCACATTTAGTTCTTTTCTCTCACGCTCACGACAAAGTCAATAATCGCTTCGGCCATCCGTTCGCCGCATTTCCCATCAAGGTGTTCACAAACCAATTGAGCGATAAATCGTCGCTGCTCCCTGTGTAATTCGGGTTGCCGTAGATAAGTCTCGATGGCGGCAACCATCTCGTCATAATCGCGAACCAATAATACGCCGCCGGATTCTGCGACTGGACTGAAGTGCGTCCAATTGTGGTTGATATCGTGAATTAACCGTTGGTCGGGCTGCCCTGGCTGTGGATCAAAATCCAGATTGATTATCGGGCGATCAAATAACGCTGCATCGATACTCACAGTCGAACAAAGATTAATTACGATATCGGCATGCCGAAATGTATTGACCCAGTCCACTATCTGGTCGCCATCTTGCGTTCTGCCAAGAGCACGATCTCCCGGCTCGGCTGTTCTTTGAACAACTACCCTCGGACCGAAGCCATGAAAAAGCCGTTCCATCTCCCCTTCATTGTGAAGGGGATGTGGCCGGACAACCATTTGGATATCGCCTAATTCACCGCGGCTGATTTGTTTAGCGAGATTAAGGGCACCGTGATGCTCGACCAAGAAGTTGGGCGATCCCAGCGCGTAAAGAACAATCGGCAACTTCGGATCAATACCTATTGTTGAACAAAACACCTCCCGGGTTTGATGAAAATCCTGATTGTAGAACACATCGAATTGGGGCGCGCCAACTACATAGATAGGCTTGTCTCTCGTTTCTGGATAAAAGTGATGGAGTTCATCGCGCAAGCGGGCGTTCCAGACAATGTAACCATCGTAATTAAAGACGAACCGGTTTTTCGTCGAGACATTGTCCCAAGATGGAATCAACGCTAATACCGGGATTCCAAGGTTCTTGGCTACTGCGGCGATCGCAGGTTGCTTGAATTGGAACGGACCGGTCACGACAACTGCCGAGGGTCTGCTCCGTGTTAATTGCTCTTTGGCATCTGGACATCGGTCGTAGGAGAGCATCAGCTTTTCAACAACTTTCTCAAGTGAACGCTCAAGTCGGAGGCCGGCGAAACCCCGGGAAATCAGCTTTAGGAGCTTAAGATCCAGTCCCATGTGCTGACGTCGGTGTTGCATCAGACTCACGCGACTAGGTGGCTGCAGGGTATGATCCCAAACAAACTCGTTGAGTCGGCGAGCGTAGTTGTGAGGAAATTCCGGAAGCGGGTTTATTTCCGGAAACGGCATAAGTCTGACCTGTTGAGAATTCCAGATCTCTTTGTGACGTGGGTTGTTGTAGGACTGAGACCAGACTTCAATTTCGATGTCGCTTCGAAGTACGTCGAAGAAATCGGTGAAGACCAACATTCGATCGGTTAACAACGACGATGTGAGGATCAGAACCTTTTCTCTGTTTCCCTGAAGGCCGTCAACCTGTCCCTTATGAAGGTCTAAACTCATGTCTTTTTGCGAACACCTTTGGCTCTCATCAATCGGATCGTCGGGATCGAATACCTCAGTTCGTGCCAAGATCCCGGCAGGCACGTCAGCACACATCACTCAAACCGGTCATCAGTTTTGGAAGATCCGCGTTTGGCGACGTAAACATGAAGGTAAACAACAGCCTCTCGCCTTCCCTGACATGTCCGCCTTTGTGATAACCGTGCGTGTCCGCAAAAACCAACGTTCCAATCGGACCGACCGCCTCAATTACGTCTCCCGCGGGAAGGACTTCCATCATCTGTTGGTTTGTTGTTCTCAAGACCCCATTCTCGACAATCGCCGCCGGGTTAAGATTCTGGGGCCCTCTTCTTTGTGAGTGCCGTGCGTAGGTCAGCGGTCCGGAAGAGGCCTCCACATCCGACAAGTATAGAAACCCTTTCACGATATGAATGTCGTCGCGATCCCGGTGCCACAGTTGTGAACTTCTTGCCGGATGGTCAACAGCAAAATTAATCCATATGTTGAAATATTGTAAACGGGCATACATTCCCAGATACGCTTCGACGATACGCACAATCGCGGGATGAAGCGCAAATTTCGAGAATGGACTCTGAGGGTCAAAGATCGGCTTTGGACCAAGTAGGCTGAGCTTGAAGCTTTTTCCTTGCCGGCAATCAGGCCGGTTCGCCTTGCCCCTGGCCGTAGCTATGTCCTCCGCTCTCATCGCTTTCACGCGTTCTGTCTCTCGAACAAGCGCCTCAAAACTCGAGATGTCTTCAAACAATTCCCGAACCGTAGTCCGTGCAATTCCGTCATTTTTGAGCGCGTCTACAATCCGGCGTTCTTCCAGGTTGAGAACTTGTGATTGCAGCTTATACCCAACGGTCGGACCAAAATTGGTCAGATACCTCCAAACGAACTCGTTGTGTTTGATTTTGGATTTGATTCTTTCAAGCATCGTTGTCGCCCAAATTGTTCATCCAAAGGTGACGATCACTGTTATCACCCAGGTTCAGTTTATCCAGTTGATCGAAGATCTCATCAACCATTTCCGAGGAAATCTCCGGTTCCGCGACGAATAAACCCAAGTTATCCCTCGCCTCGAATCGAAACCAATTCTTCCAAAACCTCAGTGATTGTGAGCGCCTAACGCCCAAAAGGTCTTTCAAGCGGTTAAACAAACTTGCGTCTTCATCATCAGCGATCTTCTTCCGTTTCTCGGATACAAGTCGATCCTTTGCAAGAACCTTCTCATCACTGAATTCCGAAGCGGCAACGATTCCACTTATCGCGGAAGCCGCCCGTTCTGCAGACTTCCCGTCCGTTTCAAAGTAGAAATCCCGAATAAACTCGTCGCGAATTTTCAATTGATTTGATTCGATTGAAGCCCCACTCAAGAACTTGATGATCGCCGACTCGGCGGAAGCAAGGTCCGTAACCCGTGTTGTGCCCGACGAATACTCCTCTCTCACCGGACGAAGGTAGTTACCGACCTCCAAGTTGATTGTGGGCTTACCTAGAATCCACGCTTCAGTCGCAGTAGTACAATTGCGTTGCAGCAGGACATCGGTGTGGTAAAGGAATTCTCTCACGGGCATATTGTAGGCGACCTTTATATTCGAAATTCGCTCGGAAATGTCGAAGTACGGATTTACCCATTCAGCCGGGTGGACTTTGATTATGAAGTTCCAGCCCGGATTTCTTTTTGCGAGTTCCTCGACCAGCCTTGAATGTTCTGCAAATTGAACCATGTGATCCGAAATATGATTCTTCACTTCATCAATTGGTTTCTTTGCGTTCCGCATTTGCCGCCTCAACATCTTTCTGGGACTCCGTGACGCATAGGAGGTATTAGTTGCCCAAAGGATCATAGGGGCACTCGGATCCGCGAATCCCAGCTGAGCCAAAACAGCGGATCGATCTCTGAATAATTTGGTAAACGGCGGTTTATAGAAATCAAAACGCGGGCACCCCACCGTGACCACCTGATCCTCCGTCATTAGCTGTCGATTAAGTAAAGCCCTTCTTGGAAAATCTCCCCAGGTCAGGTACTTATCAGGTAGGTTGGATCCATTGTGGAGCGTGCCGGCCCGGCGCACCGCACCTTCCTCGTCTTGGAACAGACCTTCGGTCGGCAGAATCACAACTTTCATTCCGAGACTCTTCGCAAGCCGGGCCTGTTCGACTTTGAAGTTCCACGCGAGGTGGTCCATAACGACAACATCCGGAGAATGCGTCAGGATCTTCTTTTCGAATCCATAGCCGTTGGTGAAAACAACTTCGTGCCCGAATTTTCGCACAAGGTAATAACCGACAAGAGCGTGACTTTCGAGGTCACGGGCTTTGTACGGAACTAAAATAAGAACTTTTCTTTTTGAAGTCACGGTTAACGCCTCACAAGTCACTCGCGTCGAAATCGCCATCAACCGGCTTTTTCGCGCGACAAACATAATGCCGGCACAATTTGCCGGTATCAGCGATCTTGCGATCAAGACGCATCGCCAATGGAATCATCCATCTCTTCCAATACTTCTTCGAATACCCCGAAAGCGACTTGGGCAGAACTTCAAAGAAATTAGAATGCGTCAGGGCATCGATCGCAGTGATGAACGCACTGTGAGTAGGTCGAAGATACACAACCTCAAGCCCCGCTTTGTTCAACAAGTACCTTATTCCGTGTTCGGTAAACCGAAAATAGTCATGCGGCGGTTGATGAATTGACATCGCGAACGGAACTATCAAGAAAAGTTCGCCACCCGGTTTCAGGATTCGCGAGAATTCAGAGATGGTCGCCAACGGCTCCGAAACATGTTCGAGAATAATTTTTGTGGTTATGACAATGTCAAATGTCCCGGTATCCAGCGGCAGCGAATATGTATCCGCAAGTTCTTGCCCATCGAATATGAAACGGTCGTTCCAAAAATCAACGGTCACATAGTCAACATTGTTGAAGAATGGCATGTATACCGACTCGCGGAATCCGGATTTGTCGTTCGAAGCAAAAACATTCAAGACCCGAACCCCTTCACGAGAACGTGCGGCAACAACGGCATCGTAAATTAGTGGCAGAATCGGCGACGTATGTAGACTTTCGGTCAGGCGGTTGCCGCCGAAGCGTTGCACCTCCTCCAAAAACGTCTCCAACGACATGTTGTGGGGGGTGGCTTCGTGATTACTCACCACTTCACCCCTATCAACGCCGCATGCGACCTCTGATTTGGCAGTTGGAGCGACTTTACCCAACATATGCTCATCTTTGATGTTTGGTTTCGTTGCATTCTTCATCGGTTCAATTAGTCGGTTACTGTGCCCTCCAAATATCAAGATTCAATTCGACTTTGGACGACGCCGTCAGGCGTGATTTTCCAATCAATTGAAGCAAAACGGCGATTCTTAATGCACAGGGAGCGCTTTCTTATCAGATGGCAAGTGATCGCGATCCCGGCAAAACCGTGCACGTTGCCCGCGTGAAAAACCACCTCATCTTTTCCGTCGTTTGTTTTTTCCACCTCGAACAGGGAATCGCAGGATTTGGTTTTCTGCAAGCACAGACCGCGAAACCGCTATCGAGAGGCCGTCCGCAGCCAGGTTTTCAGACACGGTCCTCCGCCATCCATTTGTGGCTCGTGGCGCCGGGTCTGAGCGGCGACTGAGTCGTCGTTCTATCGAGAAACCCGACCCTTACACCGCATCTCGACATCCGTTCCCAGACTTGGTGGTCCGCCGTGAGCTCGTACCGCCAAGAATTCAGATCAAATTTGAACAGCTTGAGATAGGAGCGAAAGAACGCATTGGAATGCGGTACGTGCCAACAACCGTCGGGGGCCGAGCCGATGATCTCCCAGGAATCGGTGCCGGTTTGCTTGCTCATTTTGCTGTAAACGAATTCGTACAGTCCTTCACGAGCGAAACGGAGCATTGTTTCAATATGCTCGGGTTCAAAGATATCGTCGTCATCGATATGTGCGATCCAAGTGCCCCGAGCCAGCCTCAATGCTTCATTGATAGGAGGAACGCCGGCCACCATCCAACGTTTTCTTTGGTCGGACGGGTACTTTCCGCGTTCAGGCAAATTCACAAAGCGTACCCGAGAATCACCGATTTCCGTGATCATTTCAGCGGTACGATCGGTGCATCCGTCGCCCACGATGATAATCTCGAGATTGGGATATGTCTGACCGAAAATTGAAGGCAGTGTCCGTTTTGTCAGCAAGTCGCTCCGATTGTATGTTGCGATGGTAACGCTGATCAGCGGCAGTTCGTCACAAGGGCCGACATTACCTGAAGCGGAGCGCGCCGTTTCAAGCAACAGACTTTCCGTCTTTGCGAATCGATTGTACATTCGTTCACGCCGAAGGCGGACGATCCGAGCGCCGACGCCATTGATAACCCCGCCTACGCCGTTATTTGCAGTGCGATTGACCATATCCAATTGCTTCACTGGCTCACTGCCTCGACCGCCGACGCCTTCGCGCGGTTCTTCCGGCGCGCGGCGAGCGCACGTCTCAAGGACGGTGCATTTCGGATTGCAGTATTCAGAATCGAACAGACGACATCAATCTGCTTCGGGGAAACTGAAGTTCCGTTCGGCAACAGCAGCACTCGTTGTGCCAGCTTTTCGGTCTCCGGCAAAAGTACTCCGGCGTTCGGATAATAAGAGCGATACGGTTCCATACGATGACAACCGGGATAGAAATAGCGACGCGCCAGAACATTCTCGGCCTGAAGAATTTCCACCAGTTCATCACGTCCGAGCCCGGCCTTTGACTGATCGACCTCAACCACTATGTAGTGATAGTTTGAGTTCTCACCTTCGTCGTACTTAAGCAGTGACATTCCGGGCAGTGTTTCGAGTCGCTGCCGGTATGCGTCGTAATTGCGACGGCTGGCGGCAACGAAATCATCAAAGCTGTCCAGATTTATCAGTCCCATTGCCGCGTTCACTTCCGACATCTTCCCGTTCGTTCCGACATGGACTACATTGTCAAAGCCGGCGAAGCCGAAGTTCTTCATCAATCGGATCGTTTCTGCCAGTTGGTCGTCATTCGTAAGTACCGCACCGCCCTCGAACGTATTGAGGATCTTCGTTGCATGGAAACTGAATACCTCTGCGAGCCCGAATCTACCGATCATTTGACCCGAATTACTGCATCCGAAAGCGTGCGCGGCGTCGAAGATCAGTTTCAGTCCGCGACGTTTCGCGATTTCTTCCAGCGCTTCGGTATCACAGGATCGCCCCCAAAGGTGCACGCCGACAATACCCGTGGTTTTTGGAGTGATCAGTCTTTCGACATGACGCGGATCAAGGTTGTGCGTGCGCGGATCGATGTCACAGAAGACCGGAGTAATCTCTTGCCATTGGAGAGCGTGGGCCGTTGCGACGAAGGTAAAAGCGGGAACGATAACTTCACCCGTCAATCCGGCCGCGCGGATCGCAATCTCGAGCGCGACGGTTCCGTTGCACATCGCAATGCAGTGGCGAACACCAACGTAACTTGCTATCCGTTCCTCGAATTCGCTAACCATCGGACCGTTATTCGTCAGAAACCTCGTCTCCAAGATGCGGTCGGCCAACTGAAGGAACCGCGCGCGGTTCCCGACATTCGGACGTCCAACGTGCAAAGCTTCCGCCATGGCCGGCCGTCCGCCAAATATCGCCAATTCCCGCCATTCTTTGAATGAACGCTTGATCGAAAACGTCGTTGAATCGAATCGACGCACTGATATTCGTGTCATTTTCCCCATTCCTTAACCAGGATCTCAATCGTAAATCATTTCGCTTGATGCGAATCCTCGCATTCACCGCCGCGCGACCACGGCCGCGCGGGAGCCCCATCGTAGTTGACCCACGGCAACGTGTCTTCGCGAACGACACTGCCCATCGCTATGAACGATCCCTCTCCGAGCGTCAACTGGTCCCGGATGACCGAACCCGAACCGACGAAAACGTACGGCTCGATCCTGACCAGACCGGAGATCACCACTCCCGGAGCGAGGAATGCATGGTCGCCGATATCCGCGTCGTGCGCGACGACACAACCCGCCTGCGCCATGACGTTGTTGCCGATCCGGCATTGCGGCGAGATGACGCACCCTTCAAGAATCATCGTATTCTCGCCGATTGCCACACCTGGGAATACGGTCGCGCGGGGGCTGACATAACTGATCAGCGGATAACCCAAGACCTTGACCGATTGGTAGATCCGGGCCCGGAGCCTATTGTGATCCCTGTAGGACATCGGCACGATGAACGAATGATCGAGCGGCGAATAGCGCTCACCGATCGATTCGAATGGGACGACGGGAATACCGTCAAGCATTGTGTCTTTCGGCATGAACTCGTTCGTGACGGTATATGCGACCACACGGTGGCCCGTATCGCGACGCAAATAGCCGCACGCCAATCTCGAGGCCTCTCTGATTCCAAATATCAAAACGCTTGCCATTCGTTGAAGTAGACAGCTCGCTAAACGAGATCGAATTCTTCGAGCATGGAACGGGTGGATTCGACCGAATTGAACATGAGAACGTCGATTATCGACAGACTTGGAAGGAACTTCTGGGAAAACTGCCGATAGACGATTGGTCTCGTGGCCAAGAACCTCAAGTCGATCCCGTAGCCGGCGAATTCCGACCGGTCGTAAAGCGACTGGCCGCCGATCGCGTTCACATAGGTGACCGCCCCCAAATGTCGGCAGATCTCGATAACCTTTTCCTTTCCGCGAAGTCCGTGGTCGATGCCGATCGAAGACGAAACGATCAGTTTCGTGTCGATGCCCAGAAAACCGGCCGTAAGACGGATCGAACGCAAAACATATTCGAACAAATTACGATTCGTCGAGCATAGTGCATCCCTAACCAACGGAAGAACTTCTTTGTAGAAAGGAGCCTTACGGTAGCACTCATCGATCTTGCGCAATAGTCGATCAGCATCAAAGTCTTGCGCGATGAACCGTTCGTTGATCGGTAAAAAATCGGAACCCCCCTGCAAATGGATAGTCAACGTAAGGTCAACCTCATTCATCAACAATCGGTTTCGGTTGATCCAACCCTTCTTCGTGTATTTGACGTTATCGTAGACGACGAATTCGTCAACGGCATTCATTAGCTGCCAGTACCCAATGTAGGGCATGAAATAAGGCTGCATGATCGCCAGTTTCATTATCAAGCCGTCACGAAACGAGCCTCGCCGCTCCAAATCCCAAGCGACCGAACTGGTTTCCGTTGTAGAGCAGGTAAAGATCATCGTCCAAACCTACCAAATGCGGGTAACACATCATCTCCGAGTCCCATCCTTCATCAATTCTGGAAATACCCGCGTTCGCATCGTCCCGAGTCCAGTTGACCAGGTCGTCCGAGTACGCGTACCCGAGCCTGTATCCGCGGCTTCGGTTCGCACGGAAGTCGATGGCCTCGCGATAACAGAAGTACATATGGAATCGGCCTCGAAATTCGACAACGGTTGGGAGCGCCTGACACTCATCGGCGTTGAGCGAGTCGCTTATCAGTCGACGCCCCGAACGTTTCCAACGCCGTCCGTCCGTCGAAGTCGCGTGAGCTATCTTGTAAACGCGTTCAGCCGGCGACCCATCGTCATTCGCAAGCCATTTGGTGCCGTGGATGTACCACATATGCCATTCGCTTCCGTAGATCCTGACAAACGGATCACCAACCAGAAAGGGTTCCTCGACGGACGACGAGAGAATCGGACCGTTACCGATCTTCTGAAAGGTCACTCCGTCATCGCTGCTTACCGCGAGTCCGATGGAGGTTTCGACTGAAACCGAGACGCGCCGGCTCCAGCCGCAAGTAAAGCCGTAAACATGGTCGCCGTATCGTACTACGTTCATCGGGAAGATGCCGTGTTCGTCAAAGCAACCGAGTTCCCCAAGATCGATCACAGGCTCGCGAGACACGTCGATTATCCGGGATAAATCCGGTTCAAAATCGACGAACGCGATATGGCTCAAGAATTTCCCGTGCTCGTCCCGAGACCGAGTTGAGAAATACACCCGAACGCGATCACGTAGGACCAAAGCCTGAGGAGATTGCGCGAACTCGGTGCAGCCGTACGGTAGATTGTGATCCGAAGGCTTAAAGATGATCCCGAGTTTCTCCCACCTCATCAGAGCGTGCCCTCCAGACGCGCCAGTCCGAATCCGTACCTTCCGACCTGATTTCCCAGGTAATACATGTAAACCTGGCCGTCAATGCTGAATACGTGAGGATAACTGAGCATTTCGGAATCCCAACCGGATTCGGAAACGTCAATACCGGCCTTCGAATCGTCGCGTTCCCAATTCAGAAGATCGGTTGACGAGGCATAGCCGATCCGATAACCCCGCACTGCGTTTCGATAATCAATTGAGTACCGATAGCAGAAATACATATGGTATTTTCCGTTCAAATAAAAGACGTCGGGACTCGCCTGGCATTCGTACGGTTCGATCTTGCGTTTGATCAGATCTCGGTCCAACTTCGTCCAATCGATTCCGTCATCCGAAGTTGCCAGTCGAATTCTGTAGACCGGTTCGGGCCGCCCGTCCGGCCCCCGCAGCCAACGCTCGCCAGCGATGTAGAACAGAAACCACTTGTCCTGGAACCGTCTTATTTTGGGTCCACTGATGATAAAAGGCTCGTTGACCGAATACGACAACACAGGACCGGTTCCGACTTTTCTGAACGTCTCACCGCCGTCCGTGCTGACCGCGAGGCCGATCGCGACATTGAAAGGTACAGATTCGCAGCGAGTCCAACCGCCGTAATACGCCCGGATTTCGTCGCCGTACCGAATGACCGATACCGGGTAAGTGCCGAACTCGTCGAATGTGCCGCGTTCGCCGAGCGTCAACACAGGAGTTTCCGAAACACCGACTACCTTTCTCAGGTCGTCCTTCCTGACCGTGGCAGAGCCGAGAAAGCTGACGTACTGGCCCGACGAATCTGCCGGCGGCCGGCAGGCGAAGTAGACGCGAAGTGTGTCGTCAAACTCCAGCACCGACGGGGCTTGGGCAAACTCGCTCATCCACCGGGGACCTTTGAATTCGGTTGGATCAAAAACCTTGCCAAGTTTGGACCAACGCATCATATCTGGGCTTCAACACGTTTTGAAGCTGTTCTGCCATCGCCCGCTTGTCTCACTTCCCAAACGAGTTCGGGTTGAATCACGCCCGGCTCACGCCGCAGTCCGCTATTAGAATTTGGCGAAATATCGACGACGCTGAACGAGGCGATGCCCGGGCCCTTGAACGTGGGACGGCCATTTTCGACGATCAGAAGCTTCAAGCTGTAAACACCGGAATTCAAAAGGCCGCCCGGGATTCGAAACTTCGCGACGTACTCTCCCGGAGCATATTTCCGCGGCGTCGACGCGGTTGTCAGGACGATTATTCCCTGCTCGTTGAGCAAATGAAACGTCAAATGACACATCCTGCCCCCGCTCAGGGACCAGAAACCAGTTTCCACGTTGACCGAAGAACGCATGGTGATCAATCTGCTTTCCGGGTCGTCTTCGGAGGAAACGGACAAACGACTGACCCTCAACACATCATTCCCCGGCGCCGCCTCGGGCTCTTCCCACTCCCGAAACTGCTCTCGGGTCACCGAACTGGAAAGATATTTGGAAACTATCGCCGACGGTTCACCCGTCTCTGTCAACCGACCGCCTTCCAAGAAAACGGCTGTCTGGCACAATGCCTGAACGGCCGCCATATTGTGGCTGACGAAAAGAACTGTCCGGCCCTGAGAGGTCACGTCACCCATTTTGCCGAGACATTTCTTTTGAAATTCCGCGTCACCGACGGCGAGGACCTCGTCGACAATCAGTATTTCGGCCTCGAGATGCGCGGCGACCGCGAACGCGAGTCTCACCTTCATCCCGCTGCTATAGCGTTTTACCGGAGTGTCGATAAATCGCTCGACATCGGAAAAAGTCACAATTTCATCGAACCTCTTGCGAATTTCATCCTTTGTCATCCCGAGAATCGCTCCGTTAAGGAACACGTTCTCCCTTCCTGTAAGTTCGGGGTGGAAGCCAGTGCCGACTTCCAAGAGACTTGCAATTCGCCCTTTAAGGCGAATTTCTCCACTCGTCGGTGCAGTGATCCGCGAAAGTATTTTTAAAAGGGTGCTCTTTCCGGCCCCATTTCTGCCGATAATGCCAAGCGCCTCGCCCTGCTCGATCTTCAGAGAAACGTTTCTCAACGCCCAAAGTTCATCACCCGGAACCCCGGCAGCCATGTTTTCGCCGGATCCAACCTTTGAAAGCGGGTCGGGCCTTCCCCGCAATTTGGCCCACGCGCGATTGACGTCATCGACGAGCCTACGACCGCCAATAACGCCGAGACGATAGCGCTTTGAAATATCATCGATTTGAATTACGGAATTTGACATACTCGGTTCGTAGATGAACTTTCAGACCGTGTCCATGAACGTCTTCTCGACGTGATTGAACAGCAGAACACCCGCCACAAGAATCAGGAGCGTTGCCGCGGTGGAGATGAGAAGGTGTTCCCAACTGAATGTCCCGGTCCCCAGAAACGCGTACCTGAAGGTCTCGATGACCGGCGTCATGGGGTTCATGAGCATGATCCATCGGTATTGTTCGGGCAGTTTGGAAAGTGGGATGATCACGGGCGTCGAATACATGAGCAGTTGAGTTCCGAACTGAACCAAGAACCGCAGATCACGGTACCGCGTCGTGAGCGATGAGACTATTATGCCGCTTCCCAACCCCAGTGCAGCCATAAGAATAACCAACGGCACAACCAAAAGAATCGCAGGTGTCGGGTGGATCGGGGCGCCTGCGAAAAGAAAATACAAGTAGAAACAAAGGAACAGCAGTAGTTGAATTCCGAATTTGATGAGGTTGGATAAGACCACCGAAACCGGAACCGCGAGTCGCGGAAAGTAGACCTTTCCAAAAAGATGGGCATTTCCAGAAAACGTCTCGGACGTTTTGAGCAGACAGTCCGAAAAGTAATTCCAAGCCGTGATTCCTGAAAGGTAAAAGAGAATCTTCGGGAGGCCGTCGGTCGAAAGCTGCGCGACATTGCCGAAAATGACCGTAAACGTAATCGTCGTGAGTAGCGGCTGAATTATGAACCAGAGCGGTCCGAGAACGGTCTGCTTGTAAAGGGACACGAAATCCCTCCTGACAAACAACGACACCAGATCGCGGTATCTCCAAAGATCGGTCAGGTGTAAATCGAACAAGCCGTTCCGCGGCCGGATGACGAGTGTCCAATCCCCGTCGGCGCCGTTCGTGCAGGGCGGACCCGACCCATCGCCGGTTTCGGCCGAAAGTCGATCGGTTACTGATTCTGAGCTACTTCCAAACATATTCATCGATTAATCATTGAATCGCCGACGATTCGCGTTGCGTGGCGTTCTGATGAGTTTCGTTTCTGTGACCGAGGTTCGAGACCGACGTCGTCAACAGGCCCAAACTGATCCACTGCCAGACAAAGAAACTGTTGTCGCCTCGGCCCATGACGAAATCTTCCCACGCAGATTTCACCATCGGAACTGAAAGCCATGAGCCGCCAAACGATGCGATCGCGCCCAACACCATCGAATGGGCCCAATCCCTGAGCTCGCCGCGCAGCCATTCGCGCTGCGGAGTTTGAAGCGCACGTTTTGGAGCGGTCGATATCGTTCGTGGTACAAGTTCTTGCACTAGCTTGCGTAACATCACCTTTCCCTGCTTTCCGTTTGTTTTTCGATTGGGAGCCTGACGCAATGCCAACTCAAAGAGACGGTGATCAATGAACGGCTCACGCAACTCGACTGACGACATCATAGAGATTCGATCGTTATACCGAAGCGCCCTTGGGATCTTTGTCTGGAATGCGTCCCGAATCTGAAGGTTTCGTAATTTCTCGGGGTAAACGCTGGGAAACTCAACCGCCGTCGCCAATTTGCGAAATTCCGGAATGAGGCAGTTCGGTCGAGTCGGCGATTCCGTTGTTCCTTGGACCAAGCCCGGCTCGTTGCAATTCGGATTCGAAAAGTAATAATCGTAACCGCCCCATTGCTCATCCATTCCATTGCCATCCAAGAGTACGATCGAACCGTAGTTCCGGGCGGTTGAGAATAGTTTTGCGTATGCCAGCGTCGGCAGCCCCCCGAACGGTTCATCCTGATGAAACTGAACTTGCTCTGCGAGACTGGGCACTTCAACAGAGCTTAATGTGCTCACGATCAAGGGGTGTCCAGTTTCCTTGAGCATTGCCTCAACCCACGGCAATTCGTCGTAGTCTTTAGCCCCAGTCACAAAAGTGAAGGCGTTAACATTCTGGTCATTGGAATGAATCTGATCAACGATTGCAAGCAAGGCAGAGGAATCGACGCCGCCGCTGAGATTGATTCCAACCGGAACATCGGACCGAAAGCGAATACCGACGCTGTTGCGCATCAACGCCAAGTATTCTTCGGAAACTTCACGATCGGGGCGAGTGTCGAAGTCGATCCCTGTCTTTTCGAAAATTTCGTACCATTTCCGAACCGTCAATGTGCCGTTCTTCCAAAGCAAGCAATGGCCGCCGGGCAGTGATGCAATATCTTGCCAAAAGCATTTATCGCTGTGGTCAAGAACGCCGTAAGTCAAGAACGTCGCCCAAATCGCATCATTGATGAGTTTCGGTACTCCGGCGGCGTGGATCGCCTTGATCTCGCTGGCGAACACAAACGTCCCGTCACCGCGCACGGAATAATAAAACGGCTTCACTCCGAACCGGTCGCGGGCCGCGAAGGCGACCTTCTCGATCTCGTCCCAGATGACGAACGAGAACATCCCGACGAATCGGTCGAGACAGTCTTCTCCCCAGCGTTCATACGCCGCCAGCACGACCTCGGTATCGGTCCGGGTCGTGAAGCGGTAAGAGCTTTCAAGTTCGCGGCGCAGTTCCAGATAGTTGTAAACCTCGCCGTTGTACGTGATCACGTACCGACCGTCGGCGCTCGCCATTGGCTGCCGGCCCGCGTCGCTGGTATCGATGATGCTCAGACGGCGGTGTCCGAGCACGGCTTTGCCGTCAGGATCCGTGTAGATCCCGTCACCGTCGGGACCGCGATGACCGAGGATTTCGATCATCCGCCCGACGTCGTCCGACCGCGATCGGCCACCTATTGTTCCGGCAATTCCACACATACGGAATACAAGACTATCTCAACAGCAAATTCCCTTCAGAGCAATGACTCAAACCCGCTTGTACGCCTTTGCTATCAAGTGGTGTGTCCCGATGGCTTTCGTCGCCACGTCAGTACTCGCCGACTGGATCGAGTTGACGACGTTTCCAAAGATACTGGCAAGGGTTTGAATCGGCCTCCGCACGGCCCACGGACGAAGTCCGGCCTTCCGAAAGTAGCCGCCAGCGATTGCGTATTCGAGTTCCGAGCGTTCGAAGAACTTGTCCAAGAGGATCGCCAATTCCCGAAGTTTGTAGTGACGCTTGTGATCAGGATTGCGGTTCTCGATAAAGTCGCCGTTGGGCGTTGTCATTATGAATACGCCGCCGGGTTTCAGCACGCGGCAGACTTCGTCAATAAACAGCTCGTCGCGTTCAACATGCTCGAGGACCTCGACGGAGACAACGATATCGTATGCATTCGACGGTAATCCTGATCGGGTCATGTTGCCCAGTATCACCTTTTCAATGTTGCTGCGCCGACGCTGGATTTGACCGACAACCTGATCGTTCAGCCCAAGGTTGAGTTCGTTTTGAATTTCGCTTTCCCTGGGAAGATCGAGTATGTGAACCCTTGCCGGGACGCCAATCGTGTACGGTGATTTACGTCCTCCAACGTCGAGGATCAAGGTGGGTCCGGACAGGTCGCGGAGTTCTGACAGAACGTCCCTACGTACTCTTGCATAAAGTGGTGGCAGTACCGGCTCCAAACTGCGTCGGGCGATTTCGTAGTATTTCATCGAAAGTTATATGCCGTGATTCACGCCCAACGGGACACTCTGGGGAACCACCCCCTCAACCGTGAACCAATTCCGTCTCCTCAAATCATTAGTAACCGAAGCCATTGAAGTTGTTCTCGAAGCTCAGTGCCGCAACGAACCCTTCCGGAGCAATTAACGACGCCGTCACCCATTCACACCGCCGGCCATCTAAAGCCATATCGAAAAAAACGGTGCCTTCTTTTGGGAGTTCGTTCAATTCACGCAGCACTCCGGCCGGCGCGGAGAAGCCCATTCCAATGGCCTTGAGCAAGGACTCTTTCCTTGTCCAAGCCGAAAAAAAAGATCCCAAATTTGACTCCAAGGCCGGTCGACCAATTCCATCAAGCTCGGATTTTGAAAAAACCGAGCCGGCGAGGGCCGTGACATCCGTTTTCGGATCGACGTATTCAATGTCGACGCCGACCCTCCGTCCGCGAGTCACCGCGATGAGCGCGGCATCGCGCGAATGCGATAGGCTGAACTCCAGGCCGTTTGCGTTCCCGTTGAGGAACGGCTTCCCGAACTCGTTGACGCTGAACCTGAGTTTTCCCGGCACCGCGCCCATATACTTGGAGAGGATCGATCGCAATGCCCAGCGACAGTAGATGAATCGATTGCGGTCCTCGTCGAAAACGAAGCGCGCGGACCGTTCCCTCTCGTCCTCGGCAAGGTCGGGCAAGAACCCGGCGATCCGTTCCGGACTCGATTCCGCAAAAAACGACCAAACATCGACCGATTCCGAATTTTCTTCAATCGATCGCAGGTCCGTCTTCCCGCGACTCAAGTTGGCGGGCCAGATCCGAGTTACGATTTCGTTCAGCACGCTCATTCAGTTCGTCCGACGGCGCCATGTTTGGCTACAAGTTCCGTGTGGCCCGATACGGTCCCGGTCGCCTGCGCCTCATTCAGGATCAACTTGCCGAGTTCCCGCCCGATCAATTCGACGTTCGGTTCCTTGATCAGCGTGATGTGGTCTCCGGGAACGTCGTGAAACTCCATGCTGCCTGTCAGCAAATCCTGCCAGCCCAGAAAATCGTCGCGGACGATGCCCTTTGGCTGAAACTCCGCCCTGAAGAACTCGACCCGACCCGCGTACTCTCCGGGAACGTACTTGCAGGCGGCCTTGTGTATCTGATCCTCGATCTGTATGTATTCCTTGGGAATCGGCTTTTCGAAAAGCCGATAAAACCGACGAACTGCCGCCTGGCGTTTGTAGAACAGACGACGGCGTGCGCGAGAGACGACCTTTCCGCCGATCCCGAACAGATACGAGGCCTTTCCGCGCGCACCGAGCCCCGCAAAGCGGTCCCAGTGTTTCGCGAAACGGTGGCCGATCTCGTAGAACTTCATCCGGCCCGCCGTCATGTTCGGCAAGGCCTGAGGGTATCCCGGGCCCCAGGTGTCGACCATCGCCAGAATTTTGACCGTCTCGCCAATCGCCGCGAGTTGTCGCGACATTTCAAGCGCGATCGTCCCGCCGAGCGAATGGCCGCATATCAGGTACGGACCGTGCGGCTGTACCCCGCGCATCTCCGAAACATAATGTTCGGCCATCTCTTCGATCGTCGCGTGACCGACCTGGCGTCCGCCGAGACGCATCACGCGAATCCCAAAAATCGGGATCGATTCGGCGAGATGACGCGCAAGATCGCTGTAAAACAAAACGTTTCCGCCGCCGGCATGCACGCAAAAGAGCGGCGTGTGCGTGCCATCAGGCCGAATCGGAACGATCGAGGATTCGGGCGGGGACCAATCCCGTTCGTCGATCACCTTCGCCAATTCGTGAATCGTCGCCGCGCCGAAAAGCGTCGCGATCGGGATGCTCTTTCGAAATGCCTTTTCGACCTCGGCGCACATCGAGATCGCGAGTAGCGAGTTTCCGCCGACGTCAAAAAAGCTGTCATGGATCGCGATACTGGTCTTGCCCAGGACCCGCGTCCAGATCGCAAGCAACTCGGATTCGGTCGCCGTGCCGGCAGTTGTCTTCGAGCGGTCACCGGAACCGATCGTCGGAGGATCCGGGAACGCCTTTCTGTCGAGCTTGCCGTTCGGGGTCCGCGGAAACTGTTCGAGCGCGACAAAATCCGCCGGGATCATATACTCCGGAAGCTTATCGCGCATGAACTTTCTGAGAGCCGCGACGTCGATGCCCCGTCCATCGGCGCCCCGCACGTAGGCCATGATGCCCAATTCTCTGTCCTTTTGTTCGCGGGAAACTACCGCGGCTTCGGCGACTCCCGGAAAAGTCATGATTGTTGACTCGATCTCGCCGAGCTCGACCCGGAAGCCCCTGATCTTGACCTGATTGTCCGAGCGGCCGGCAAATTCGATCGTTCCGTCGGGCCGGATCCGCGCGCGATCGCCGGTGCGGTAAAGCTTTCCACCGCCTTCCTTTCCGAACTGATCAGGGACGAAAAGTTCGGACGACATCTTCTCCTGATTGAGATAGCCTCGTCCGACTCCGGGTCCGCCGATCCAGAGCTCGCCGAACTCGCCCTCCGGAACAGGTTGCATTTTCCCGTCAAGTACATGCGCGGCGGCGCCGGGAATCGGCCGCCCGATCGGCGTCAGGCCCGTTTCGCCGAGCTCCGCTGCGTTGACCACGCCGGTCGTGACAATGCCCGTCGTTTCGGTTTGGCCGTACATATTGATCAGCCGAGCGTTTTCCGAGAATGTCCGGACGATCGCGCGGGCGACCGACACCGGCAGCGGCTCACTCGCCGAGAGCAGCAATCGGAGCGCATTGTCACGCACGCCTGCGCGGTCGGTGTCGGACATTAGGTCAACGGACGCGAGTACGGCCCGCCAATACGACGGCACGAAATCGATAACCGTGACGCCCTCCGACTCGATCAGCTCCAGAAGACGGGGCGGATCCCCGATCGTCTCGGTTGTGGCGATGACGACGGTCGATCCCTTTGCGAACGGCAGCATCATCTGGCGGACCGATGACGAGAATGAGATCGATGCCGTATGGAGGTAGCGGTCCGACGACCCCAAGCCGAGCGCGACCGGCAGGGTCTCGGCGTAATTGATCAGATTGCCATTCGTGATCATGACTCCCTTCGGTTTTCCCGTCGATCCCGACGTGTAAATGACATACGCCAGGTCGTCGGGTGACGGCGGCGATGCCGGTTCGTCGGTCTCGTCCCGACAGGCGTTCTTGGTCAGATCTTCGTAAGTTTCTATCGCGCCGTCGAAATTCGTGAAGCCGCCGAGGAGCGAGTCCTGGGTCAGCATTATCCTGACCTTCGAATCCGCCAACATGAATTCGATCCGTTCGAGCGGATAATCCGTGGCCAGAGGCAGAAACGCAGCGCCGGCCTTGAGCACTCCGAGGATCAGCGCGAACATTTCGCATGACCGGTGCGCGTAAACCGCAACGATGTCATTCAGACCGACTCCTGATCGCCGCAAACCGCTGCAGACGGCTCCCGACAGACGATCCAGCTCAGCATACGTGGTCGCAATTCCGCCCGCCATGACCGCGACCGAGTCCGGACAACGGCGCGCGGTCGCGCGAAAGATCTCGGCGAATGACGCGACCGGACGTTCGGCCGCCGCGGACTTCTGACCCTGGGACGCCACTTGGATCGTGCTGCTGTTGATCGGATGCAACATTCTTGAGTTATTCCGAAACGGTCTCAAACCGCGGCCGCCATCGACGCCGGACCGGCGCCGGAATTCGCCTCGCTGCCGTCCGCCGGAGCGTCGAGATGAACTTTGAACTTCGAAGCGAATTCAGCGACAAAAGGATACGCGATCGCGGTATTGTGGTTGCCACGGACGTCCTCGATGACAAATTCAGATTCAGTGTGCTCGCGCCACCCAAGGTAATGGTCAAATTCGATGTTCTCGGGTCGGAAAAGCGCACGGAAAAGGATAATCCGGCCGTCGAACGGCGATGGCCGGTAGTTTCGTTCAGCGTGCTTGATCGCCTTGACGTTCCGCAGCATATCGTTCGGTAGCTCCTTCCCGGTCGCCTTGTTGTAGTCGATCGCGATCTTGTTCGCGCGCCAGATCAGACGCCGCCGGGCCTTCGTCACCTGGCCCTTCATCCGGCCGGCGACATACGCGATCCGTTTCCGGTTGGTCGGGAGTTCGCGAACGTAGAAAATGTTGAACTTCAATTTGCCCAACAGTCGCTTCAGGCGTTGAAAAACAGCCGGGTCAGATCTTTCGGTGCCGTATCCCGGCGCGTACGTATCGATCAGCGCCAGCATCGAGACGGTCTCGCCGGCCTTTCGTAGATGCCGCGCTGCTTCGTAGGCGACAAGACCGCCAAATGACGCCCCGCATAGCCGGTACGGTCCGTTAGGCTGAAGCGAACGTATCTCGCGGAGGTACTCCCTCGCCATCTCGCCGACATCGTCGTGGGCGGTCTCCGATTTGTCGGTAACCCCCCGCATTTGGAGACCGTAAACCGGTTGGTCGTCGCCGAGTTCGTTCGCGAGCTCGATGTAGTTCAGCACATTCCCGCCCGCGGCATGAAAACAAAACAGAGGTGGCTTGCTTCCGTCGGCACGAAGCGGTACGAGGTACTTGTAATCGTAATTCGGGGCCGGGCCGTCGATCAGGCAAGCGAGTTTCTCGATGCTCGAGGAGTCGATCAGAACCGAGAGCGGCAGCGACACTCCAAATGTCCGTTCGATCTCGACAAATACCGTTACGGCAAGAAACGACGTACCGCCAATATCGAAGAAACTGTCCGATCGCCTAATCCCGCGTTTCCTCAGAGCCCTCTCAAAGATCTCCTTCAGTTGCGATTCGGTCTTTGTAAGTTCCTCCGCCGAATCGAGTTCCGGCGTTATGACAGGATCAATATCGCTCACGAACAACGCCGATAAATCCAGGCCCGAAGAAAATTCGCCGGCTAGTTCAACGTATTCCGGTTGCCTGAATCCGTCGTCCCGTACCGCGGAATTGAGGGCATCGCCGGCGGAATCGCCTGCGACCGGCGGAGCGTCGTCGGTCGGTTGGAGCCCGCACGCGATTTCCGTCGGAAGATGAAATCCCGAACTGCCCTCCGATCTGTGATCGGACGGTTCACCTATCTGTTGAAGGAAGTTCAAAACCGGCGTGTTCTTCGCAGTGGGGCAGAATTCGATCGAAACCGTGTCCAATCCTGCGGCCATCGCCCGGGCCCCGAGCGCACGCACGACCTGATGTTCGACGCCGCGTCCCAGAACCCGGCAACTGAGGAGAAACATGTCCGTCGTCAAATCGTGCTTTTCCGTCCGGTAGCCGGCGACCCCGACAAGACCGTAATCGCCGAACCGATCGCTGACGCGCACTGTCAGAAGTCCGAGAATCTTGCTTGACATCCGTTCGCGGACATCGCTTTCGCTCATCCGGCGCGTTGTCGCGTTGAACTGATTCGTCCTCAACGTCAACTGCGAAACCCGCGGAATATCCTCGACGCGGATTTCCTCGATCTCACAGCGGAGATCCAGACTTCGAAGGTAGTCGGCCACGCCCGTCGAACTTCGCTTCAATTCGCGCCGTTTCGCCTGATCCTGATACGAGCGCGTCCGGTTGCGGTCTTCGTCGGTCACTTTCAACCTGTCAAAAACCCAGAGATGTTCAAACAGACGCGGCAGATCAATGCTCGACTCGGGCAGATGAACTGTGAGGACCTCGGGACAATTGCTTCGGACCTCGGCGCAAACGGCCGGATCATCGTCGACGAATACAAATGAATCGAGTCCGAGTTCAAGTTCGGCCGCGAGCGATCGCAAATTCTCGGACTTCGGCAGCCAGTTGATCCTCGATGCAACGATATTCTCGCGCCGCAGGATCATGTCTTTCCGCTGATCGAAAACCTCCCAAACGTCCTCTTTGTTGTTCCGGCTGTTCAGGCAGACAACGACGCCGCGTGCAGACAGGTCGACGGCAAACGACTGAAGAAATCGCCGGCCTTCGGACAAAGAAATTCCGCCGACGCCCTGCTCGCCGACGATCCCGTCCCAGAGAGTGTTGTCGCAATCGAGGACCAGAACCTTGAACGGCTTGCGAACTAACGAATCGACGCGGCGAAGCGCATCGACCGCCAGCGCCGTGTTGTACTCTTCGCTAAACGGAACATGCCCCAGTCGATTGCGGGCGTCGTCGTCGACGACTTCAAGGCCGAAGCGCGATGCGGTCCCGTCGCAATCGAAGACGAAAAGATTCGGCTGGCCTGTCAGTCTCTCTATGAATTCATCCCGAACGGCGGTAAGCCCAACCCGAAGTTCGGGCACCGTAGCACTCCCGGCTGACAACGGGCAGACAAACACGAAGTTCCCAACCTGAAACGCCGAGGCATTTCCGAAGGCACCAACCAGATCGTCCGCGTTCTGCGCCAGTTTACTTAATTGCTTCAGCAACTCCAGCGGCATCATCGACCGCGACTCGACGAGGTCCTCGATCCGCACAAAGAAGACGTTCGCGGCCGAATCATTCACCGCGATCGCACTTTTCGGGTCCATCAGTTGCCGGAAAAGCTGATTGTACGGCGCCGAATTGACCTCAAATCCCAACGACCACCGTCGAGACAGCGCCTCCATCGCCGACACGATCGATTCGGCCGTGAAGTTGGCGGCCACGACCACGCGCCGACCTTGTCTGGCCCTCAGTTCGTTCATTTACCGATTGCGCTGCTCATCGCCCGCTCCGCCATGTCCCAGTCTTCCGGGGTATCGATATTGACCGACCGTTCACGATCGATGAGATACCCGCGGACATGCGTTCCGTAGAGATTGCCGTCGCGTCGAAGTGCTTCCGTCCGCGTGACGTACACCGAGCCGTCCCGGTGAAATGCTGCGGGGAGGTCCTGCCGTCTCGCGATCGGCGCGCTTTCCCCGGTGCTCAGCACCAGGTCGCCCTCGCCGTTCCTGAGATAGACCCACCGCGGGTTGTACTGATGTGGAACCGGGAGAACGCTGATGACGGAATCCGCCCCCGTGTTTTCCAACAGTTCGATGCAGGCATCGATGTCCGCCGGTTGCCGCAGAGGATTTGTCGGCTGAAGCAGACAAACGGCGTCGAATGATCGCCCGTGTTCCTCCAGATACTGCACTGCATGCATCACGACCGGATACGTCGGAGCCGCGTCGTCGGCAAGTTCCGCCGGCCTGAGAAACGGGACGTCCGCTCCGAGTCCGCGTCCGATCGCGGCGATCTCTTTATCGTCGGTGCTGAGCACGACGCACGACAGTCGCGTTGACTTGAGGGCGCACTCCACCGTGTATGCCAGCAACGGCTTCCCAAGAAGCGGCCGGATGTTCTTTCGGGGAACGCCTTTTGATCCGCCGCGGGCGGGAATGATGCCGAGGACGTTCATCATCAGTACGTCAATCGTTTTTCGATCTCGAGCGGCGCCGTCGCGAGAACCTCGGAAATCCGTTTGCCGGCGTCGCCGTTTCCGTAGAGCGGAAGGCGCGGATAGCGGCCGTTGCCGAGATGCTGCCTGATCGCGTCCTCGATCTCCGCCGCCCAATAGCCGACGTCGATCACATTCTCACCGCGTTCGCGTCCCGCCTGGCGCGTTCCGATGTTGACGACCGGAACCCCGAGAAACGAACATTCGCGGATGCCCACACTTGAATTCCCGACCAGACACTTGGAACTGTACAGGAGCCGCAGAAAATCCGAAGGCTCCATATTCTTGAAGAAGTGGATGTTCCGCGGTTTGTGCTTTTCACGGTACGACCGAATTCCGTTCGAAGTGCCGTCCGAGCCGGCGTCGACGTTGGGCCAGAACCAGAGCGTCGGCATGTCGATGCGATGAATCGCTTCCAGCGTTTCAAGAACGTGCTGCCGCGCTTTTTCGTGTTCCGTCGTGACCGGATGCTGCATCACGACGACGTAGCCGTTCGTCAGCGCGTGGAGTTCGCCGACGCCGCCGTATCGTTCGAACGGATTGAAGTCGAGGTAGGGATCGTTGCCGAGGTCGGCGGCGAGGTCGATAGACGGACAGCCGGTCACGTAGACCTTTCGCGCTTCCTCTCCCATCATCGTCACCCTCCTGGCCGCCTCCTCGGTGGCCACGAGGTGAATATCGGCAAGCTTCGTTACGGCATGCCGGACCTTCTCGTCGATCGAACCGGTAACCTCGCCACCTTGAATGTGGGCGACCGGAATGTTCATGTACGACGCAGCGACCGCGGTCGCCAGCGTCTCGAACCGATCGGCGACAGTGACCACTATATCCGGCTTGAGATTGTCGAACACGGTCGCCAGTTCGAGCATCCCAAGACCGGTGGTTTTCGCCATCGATGCCGGATTTTCGCCCTCAAGGACCATGTAGACGCGGGCGGCGATCGGAAAACCGTCGCGCTCGATGTAGTTGACCGCGGTACCGTAACGATCGAGAAGTGCCGAGGCCGCGACGACTAGCTGAAGTTCGAGATCCGGGTTGTCCATGATCGCCCTCAGTGCCGTCTTAACCCGACTGTAGCTTGGCCGCGCCGTCACAACGACGCAGATTTTTCTCCGCATATTCACAGTTGGTTGATTGATCCCGCGCCAATTCCCGACGCGGGACACCTCACCATTTCCTCGCAGAACCGGATGTGTCGACGATGTCTTCCATTGAGAGCGGCTCGTCCGCGACGAGGTCTCGGGCCAGTTCCAGACCGATAAGTTCCGCCAAGTACGACGGCGGCAGTCCGGTCCCAGGTTTCTTCAGCTTCAGATGTTTCGATTCAAGGATCGTGCCCTTGCCGAGGTCCGTTCCGGCAACGATGCTCTTCGTAAAGAGCTTTCGCAGTTCGGAGGCGTCAGCGGCCAGGGCCGACTTGTCGACCGGGCACGCGAGGATCGATTCGATTTCACGCACACCGAGAACCAATTTCCCTAGTTCTTCGGAAGTCAACGACGATGCCACGTCCGGACCGAACATTTCCTTGCTCAGTGCGACATGCACTTCGATCACTTCCGCGCCGAGCGTGGCCGCCGCAAGTCCCGCGAAGATCCTTCCCGAATGGTCGGAAAGTCCGGCGGGCAGTCCGTAACGCCGGTTGATCTCACCGAGAAGATTCAAACCGACTCGATCCGGCGGACACGGATACGCCGACGTGCACTGGACTACCGCCAACGGATTCCCTCTCCGACTGACCAGTTCGACGGCGGAATCCAATTCGGCCCAGTCGCTCAGTCCGGATGAGATAATGACGGGATCGTTCCTTTCCGTTATCCGGCGGAGCATCGGCGTATTGCCGACTTCGCCGGAGGCCACTTTCCAGACCCGCATGCCGATCGACCTCAAGAGATCAACAGCCGGTTCCGAAAACGGGCTGCTCATGAACAAAAGGCCCGCTTCGTCGGCATGCCGCTTCAGTCCGGCCCACTGTTCGGGCGTAAACTCCATTCGCTTCCAATAGTCGTAACGGGTTTCGTCCTGGCGGCTGAATTTCACGCGCCACGGCTCGTGTCGCGTACTCTCCTCGGCCGCGATATGGGTTTGGAACTTAATCGCGTCGGCACCGGCGGCGGCTATTGCGTCGACAAATGCGTGGGCCATGCCGAGGCTCCCGTCGTGCGACTGAGCAACCTCGCCGATGATCAGACAATTACCGTCACGCGCGCCGGCAGGCGTCCGTTTCAGGCATTCGGATCGAAATTTCATGTTGATTGGAAGTTGAGCGACGGATGTGGCCGTGGTCAATCGAGTTTGAGCATTCCTTCGGCCGGATTCAGCTCTTCGCCCTCTTCAAGTTGGCGGTAGTAACCCGCGTCGTAATACTTGTAATTTCCGATCGGAACGTCGTTGACGACTATCCCGATGGTGTTCCCGCGCACTTCCTGTATCCGCTTCTTAGCACCCATCAAGTGCTCTCGCGAACTGAAATTCGCCCGTGCCACAAGAACCACGGCGTCAACATACGTCGCCAGCACGACACTGTCGGCAAAGTAAAGTGCCGGCGGCGAGTCGATCACGATAAACGAATAGATCGCCCCGAGCTCGACGAGAAGTTTCTGCATCTCCTGAGACGCGAAAAAGTTCGCCGGGTTCGGAACCTTGGGTCCGGCCGTCAGGATATCCAGATTCTCGCCCACATTTCTGTGAATCGCGGACTCGATGACAGACCCATCGATCTCGCGCGAAGTCAGCAGCGTGCTCAACCCCGACTTGTTGCCGAGTTCATTGATCAGATGCAGTTTGGGCGATCTTAGATCGGCGTCGATAAGCAATACCCGGCCGCCCAATTCCGAAAGACTCCGTGCGAGATTAAGAGACGTGACCGTTTTGCCCTCAAACGACTGTCCCGAGGTGACCAGCAACGTTTTCGGGGCACCGCCCGGCGTCGAGAGCAGCACCGAAGTCCGAAGCTGATGATAAGCGTCGACAACGACCGGGACGTCGATATTCACAGAAGAGTAATCGAATTTGCCGCGTTTGTTTCGCCGACGATTCCGGTACCGCGTTCCAAGAAGTTTGGCGCCGATCCCGCCGGCCGAACCCGGAATCAGCCCGATCACGGGAACGCCGGTGAGCATTTCAAAATCGTCGTAAACGGAGACCGTGTCGTCGAGCCAATTCAGGGCGAACGCGATCACGACGGATCCAAACAAAGACGCCAGGAACGCAAGCAGAATTCCCCGCGACCTGCGCGGGCCTTCTGGCGACGACGGCGCGAGGGCCTTGTCGACCAGGCTGACGTTGTTCGGCGTACCGCTCAGAATGACGCCGTTCTCGCGCGACCGCTGAAGCAACCCGTCGAGAAGCGACTTGTTCGTGTCGATCTCCTGCTGGATGATTCGATAGTTGATCGCCGCCTCGTTCTGGTTGAGCACGGCTTTGCGCTGGGAATCGAACGACGTTCGCAGTTCACGTTCCCGGGATGACGCCTCGCGGAACTTCTGCTCAAGATCAGCGAGTTTGGTCGAAGTGCTTCGCTGACGACTGTTCTTGAGCTCATTTTCGATCGTTTCGATCTGCCGCTTTACCTGCTTTACCGCCGGCCATTCGTCCGTATATTCAACTTTCAGCTGTTCGAGCTGTTGCCGAAGCGTCGTCAGTTGAGACTCAAGGCCGGACGTCCGGGTATCTTGACCCGCACTGAGATCACCCGTCGGGTTTTGCTTTGCTGCAATCAGTGCGGCCTCCGCTGAAATCCGGTCGCTTTCAGCCTGGCTGAGCTTGGCGTTCAGGTCGGAAAGCCGCTGCACAACAGTGTTTTGGTTGGAATCGAGCGATAGGATCTGATTGTTTTTCGAGTAATTGATGAGGTTTTCCTCACCGATTCGGATCTGGGACTGTAGTTCAGCGACCCGTTTTTGAAGAAAGTCGCCGACCGACGCGTTGGTTTGGATCTTTTGCTCGAGATTCTGTATGACGTACGTTTCGGCGATCGTGTTGACGACGCGCGCCGCGACGTTCGGATCATAATGTGTGAAACGAACTTCGATCAAACGCGTTTCCTTCGTCGAGGTCCGGTTATCCCGGACCGGATTGACATCGAGATCGCGCTTGATGGCACCGACGAAAGGCGCCAGTTCCTCCGCGTTGCCGTCGGTCTCGTCATACCGTTTCGTATCCAACAGGCCCTTGTCGCTGCGCGCCGGATCGGTGCTCGATTCCGGCTGTGACGCGGTCCGAGTACCCAAACCGAACATCCGAAGCACGTTTTGCCAGACCGAATTCCGCGCCAAGACCTTTGGCCGCAGAAAATCAGGATCGTCCTTAAGGCCAAGCCGACTGGCGACGCGCCGTAAAAGTCCGGGACCCTCAAGAATCTGCAATTGCGTTGCAAAGTAGGCGGGATCGTTGCCCGGGTTCAGGATCATCGATCCTTGGGAGACGGCGCCAACAGCCGGATTCATCTCGTTGTTGACCTGAATACGGACCGCCGCGGCGTAGTAATCAGGCTGCTGCGCCTCGTAAACCAGTGCTGCCGCCGTCGTGAACAAGGTCACTCCTATTATCAGCAACGAGTATTTCCTCAGCACCGCGAGCACGGAAAAGAACTGTCGACGATCGGACGGCTCCGTTTCTGCCCCGTAATAGGCCGAATCCGGATATCCGAGATCAAGATCGGAGACTTTGAGGACGTTCTGGTCCGAATCAGTGGATCTTCTTGTTAACGCAGAATTGTCTTGCATGTCTTACGGAATCACACGAACCGGCAACTGGGTCAGAGTCGGCACGAGGGTCCTCAAAATGCTATCGAGCACTTTCTTGACGCCCTTCGGTCCCGGAATTTCGATAATATCGTTCGGCTGAATCGCAACGTCGTCACGCTGCCGCTTGTTGATCTCGTTCACGTTGACCAGAATCTCCTGGCGGTTCAGCGTTCCTGCCACCTGGCGCCGGATCAGCACCTTGTCAAGCTGGGCGCCCGACGTGATCCCACCCGCCATCGCAATGGCCTGGGTAAGGGTCGTCGGTTCGCGCAGGTTGATGGTCTGGCTTGACCTGATGTTGCCAACTATATACGCATTCCGGACCGTCGCTTCGGGAATGTGGATAATGTCGCCGGCAAGGATCACCGGATTGTCGCCGGAGCCGTTTCGAAAGGCGCTTGCGAGTTCGACGCTGATCAAGTCCTCGACGCCATCGTCAGGCCGAATGAAACGGCCGCCCTCGCATCGAGGACGCCTTGAATCACGGATGATCTCGGCAGACTCTCCGGCGGCCGCACTGGGACCGTTGACGAATGTCAATAACTCGACGAGCCGTATTTGTCGATGGAACTGAAACCTGCCCGGCGAATTTACCGCACCGATGACCGCCACCGTACTCGAGTTGAACTCGCGCACCGCGACCAGAACGAACGGCTCAACAAGGAACTTCCGGTATTTCTCTCGAATCGCGTCGGCAAGTTCCTTTTCCGTCTGGCATACGGCGATCACGTCATCCTCAAGCATCGGCAGCCGGATCGCTCCGCGGTTGTCTACCCGGATCGCGGTACGCGACAATTCCGGGTTCTTGCTGACCGTGATGTCGATGACGTCGCCGGGTCCGATTTGGTAATTGCCTGCCTCAGGATTCGAACCTGACGTCTGTGCGCCGGCGCTGAGAAAGCAAACCAAAAGCGTGCACCAAGCGACTGCAATCTTGAATTTCATCTCGAAAAATCCTCCGCGGCCGGCACGGTTTTGATGTCGGTCCGCTACCCGCCTGTCTTCCGGCGCGACTCCACTACTTCGCGCAAATGATTGGGACAGCGGAGATTGAGAACCGTCCCGCCAACCAACACGTTGTATTCCTCATTGCGGTGGACGAACATGCCTCGGAGCGGGCCGTCGCTGACCTTGACCACGACATTCCCCCGGACCCATTGCCAAAATTCGGTTTGAGTCGTCCAATACTCCCTGCCGTCGTGACACATTACAAGCGCATTCTTCTTTCGTTTGCGACGAATATTCTTCCGCTGTTCCTTTTCCACACGTTTCGCATCATTCATGAGTTCACACTTCGACCTCGATGTTCCTCAAACCGGACATCAAAACCCTTTCGGGAAACCTGTATACAGGCAGTTCCTGATTGTAACTTCGTCGGGCCGATCGATGTGCGGGGTTCCGCTACCGGCTTCGGCGCTTATCTGCAAATCCACGGAACAGCGAAATTCCGCCATACGCCCGACGGTCGCCAGTTGGTCGCGAGCACCTCTGGCGAACAAACTTTCCTTATTAGACGCTTAATGCCCTCGAAATTTCCCGAGAACTGTTGATTCCATTTCTCGATCCGATGCCGTTCGGCATCGCGGCGAGTCCGTTCTTGAACGCATAGATCACCAATTCGAGCCGACCCTTGATCTCCAACTTATTGAAGACAGAGGTCAAATGGTGGCGAACGGTGTTCTCTGTTATGTACAGTGCGTTCGCGATATCCTTGGTCTTCAGACCGAGACAAAGGTGCTTGATCACCTCCTTCTCCCGATCCGTGAGACCCACAACAATGTTCTGCCGATTGTTTTCCCGGAGCGTCTGACTTTCGCCGATCAGATGACGAATTGTCTCGCCCATCACCGAACGATCGAACCAAAGTTCGCCTTCATTGATCTTGTAGATCGACTTGAACAGAACCTCTGCGCGTTCTTCTTTGAGTACCAGTCCACTAAGTCCGAACTGCAAGCATTGCTTGTAGATCTCAATATCGCGCTTCCCCATCAAAACTAAGACCGGGGTATTCAAGGCGCATAATGATGGAAGGACCTCGCGGGCCTGCAATTCCGGAAGATCCGCAATCGTCAAGTCGGGGCTTTCAACCGATTCGATTGTACGCGCATCTTCCACGTTATCCGCTTCACCGATGACCTTTAGTCGCTTATCGGTTTCGAGAAGCATACGCAGCGCATTTCTGAAAATGGAGAATTCACCAATTAGTAGAATCTTTATTATCGAAGTTGACATATCGCTTTAGGGGAGGCCACGGTACACGTGTGCCATTCACCTACGGCAATATATGGAAAATCAGTAATTGTCTTGAGGCTTCCGATCGAGAAGGGTTCGAGTCGTTCAAGTACAACAATAACCGAACTGCCTGGTTTCGGTTTTCCGATTTCATACATAAACTGCCGTAGAATTTCGGTACCCCAGGCATTTTCAAGTGCGGGGGACCTGCTAAACCTTCCAACTCCCCACGCAAATGTTCCGGTCGTAACAACCTACGCGTTGGGGGATTTCTAATTTTCTGTATCAACAGTACTTTACCGCCGAGAATTGACACATACATCGGATAAGTCGCTATAATTTACAAAACGAATGGAGGAGATGAAATTGATGCATGTACGACATTTGTATAGTGTGCAAATAGCGAATCTGTGCAATACTATGGGAGGTTTTGGGGCGAACACCGTATCGGTTGATGCCATTGGTCATGGACAATAAGACTGTATCGGGATCGCAAACATACCAATCGTGTTTCGGCGGTTGATCAACTGGCGTTGCACGTTTCTCCAATCCGCGTCGGTCGTTCGGGTCAACGCTGCTGATCCAATTGATTGGTCAGCTATTCCGGCGGATGGCATCCTCTTTCGATTCCTCAATACTCAGTCGAAGACTATGAGGCTTCTCCTCGCCGGTTCTCCCTTCATGCTTTGGCCAATGATCCCTCAGTCGCCACGTTTTGTTTTTGACGAACAACTGCCCTCCGTTCCCGCAAATCAATGATCGCAAATGCGTCAATGAATAGGAGTTCTTATATGTCTCAATCCCGCAACGGTCGCGAGAGCAAGGATACGATCTGCGTTTTGCTCATCGCGAACCATCAAATCGTTCAACAAGGCTTCAAGCTTCTGATCGAAGCGTCAGGCGACTGCCGCGTTGGCGCCATTCGTTCATTGGATTCAAGATTCGACGAACGAGATGCCGAAATCTCTCCGGATGTCGCGGTTGTTTACCTCAACAGCGAGGACGGCGTCGAAGTAATCGCGAAACTTGCCGAAAACTTTCCGGGTCTCCCGGTACTCGTCACGGTCTCTGGCGACAAACTCGAACTGCAAACCACGGCCCTCGAACTCGGGGCCGTCGGTATCGTGCATGAGGAGCAAAGTCCGAATCTGCTCATCGATGCGATTCGAAAAACGTGTGCAGGCGAGACATGGCTCAATCAGGCGTTGCTTGACCGTTTGGTGAAGCGGACGCGTCAGAAGAATGGAACCGTGGAGCGAAGACCAAAAGGATACGATCCCGAATCCCAAGTTGAGTTCTTGACCAAGCGCGAAATGGAGGTGCTGGAGCTTATCGGTGAAGGCTTGAAGAACAAGGAGATCGCCAAGTCAATGATGATCAGCGAACCGACCGTCCGATGCCATTTGAGTTCGATTTACGGTAAATTGGGTGTCGACGACCGACTTAATCTTGTGATCAAGGCATATCAGCTAGGATTGCTTGAGGTTACTCGCTAGCCGAATTGCCACGCTCGCCGCGGCCCGCCCGACCTTACGGACCGGTAATCTCACTTAAAGATCAGCCCCTCGATCTTTTTCCGAATCTCATCAACATTCCCCAGATCGAGTTTTTCCGCCGCTTTTTTCAGCCCGTCCTTCGACGCGAGCCGGATCATCTCCTGGCCGACCGTTTCAGCGATTCGTTTGGCAACGACTTCGTCCTTGATCCCGACCACGCGCCAAACGTCGCCGTTCTTTTTCATTGTCAATTCAAACGGGCGGTTCTCGATCTTGCTTGTCACGATAGCCGTCTCACCTTCGATCGTGATATCGAGGAACCAGCCCGCTCCGACCGCGATCGCCCAATACGGAATGCGTTCGAACTTGTCGGTCTTCTCGCGGATCACCCGCGGAATCTCTTCGCGCGCCCGACGCTTGATCGAGGGTTTGAATTGATCCGCGATCGAGGTCAAAGCCGTGATCGTCTGCGGCGGAACGCCCTTGCCGTACAACTCGACCGCCTTTTCGATCACCTGCGGAAGGAACGAATCGACGACCGAATCCGTGTCGACAAGTCGGTCCATCGACGCCTGATCGTCACGCCGGGCGGCATCGACGAGCAACGCGAGCGAATACTGCGGCGTCGACTTCAGCCGCTGCCAGTACCAAATGCCGCCGGCCGACGCGAGCACGGCGATGATCAGGAACGCAATACCGAGCCGTTTCAGCCACGACCCTCCGCGTTTCGCGGGCGGCGCGTCGAATGCAGTTTCGGGCAACGATGTCTCGACCGTCGTCACCTCATCGTCGCGTTCTTCAAGATCGACAGTAAATTCAGACATCAGTTTTTTTCCGCGGATTCAACACGAGTATTCAGTTTGCCATCCGAGAGACGGATTTGCACGTTGTCGCCCGGTAAGACGTCGTCAACCGAGCGAACGACCACACCGGACGCGTCCTTGGCTATCGCATAACCGCGGCCGAGCACTTTCAAAGGCGAAAGCGCGTCCAGTTTGGCCGATCCTACGTTCAGGAACTTCATTCGCGATTCAATCAGTGACCGAATCGCGGCCGATTGTCGTGTTTCGAGCACCGCGAGACGCGTTTTCTGTTCCGCCGTCCGCGACGCCAGACGCACCGGCGAAAGTCGCTGGCGCGCCGCATCGAACCTATTTGACACGGTGCGAAACCTCGAGAGTACAAATTCACGAAGTTCGGTCGCAAGTACGTCTACGAACCGACGGTCGTCACGGACGCGCTGAGGGAATTCGCTAAAAACAGGCGACAGCGCGAGATCCTGCAGCACCGCTTTCGATTCAAGCAGCCGGCGCCCGATGGACCCGTGCATCGATCGGGCGTGGTGATTGATGGTCTCGAGGATGGCGGCCTCGGATTCCGCGACTATCTCGGCGGCGGCTGACGGCGTCGGCGCGCGCCGGTCGGCGATCAGATCCGAAATAGACCAATCGATCTCATGTCCGACGGCCGAAATGATCGGAATCGCAGACGCCCGGATCGCACGCGCCAAATGCTCTTCATTGAACGCCCAAAGATCTTCGCGCGAGCCGCCGCCGCGACCGACGATCAGCACGTCGATCTTCTGATTCTCGTCGGCATTGACGTTGAAACGATTTGCGAGCTCGATCCCGCGGCGAACCTCTTCGGCGGCGAACTCGCCCTGGACACGCGCGGGGATCAGGACGATGCTGACGGATCTCGTGCGGCGAGTCAGCACGTTGAAAATATCGTGGAAAGCGGCGCCGTTCGGACTCGTGACGACGCCGACGCGGCGCGGCAGAAAAGGCAGCGGTCGTTTCAGTTTCTGGTCGAAAAGCCCTTCGCCGGAGAGTTTTGCACGGATCTGTTCGAACGCGATCTTGAGCGCGCCTTCGCCGACCGGCTCCAGTGAATCGACCGAGATCTGATATTCGCCTTTCGGCTCGTAAACGGTGACGCGGCCGCGAACCCGAACCTGAAGTCCGTCAAACGGCTTGAACCTGATCCTGTAGTTCGTCCCGCGAAAACACGCGGCCTTGATCTGCGACGAATCGTCGTGGAGCGTGAAATACCAGTGACCCGAAGCGGCCGAGATGAAGTTTACGATCTCGCCTTCGATCCAGACGGACGAGAACCGTCGCTCGAGCGCACCGCGGATGTCGGCGTTAAGCTCCGAGATCGTCAGCGGGCGTCGTTCTTCCTCATCGAAGAGAGATCTTAAAAGTTCTGAGCTCAATTACTTGCTGAACAACTTGGTCTCGGCGTCCCAAACGATGTCGATGTTGAAATAGACCTTCCGCGCCTGGTTCGTTTCGGCATCGACCGCGTCGAAGACGTCATACGTATGACCGTCGCTATGCTGCAGGCTTTGCGAACTGTGCCGGAGCCCGAGAAATCGCATCAACGTGTATTCCTCGTCGATCGAAATCACCATAAAGGGTGTCTTGGCGGTCAGCCCGTCGTTACCGTCCCGAATCGAATCAATCAGGCCGATGAGCACCGTTTTGTGAAAATCGGCTTTCTTTTCGTCCTTCAGCTCCTTTGCCGAAACATGGGCGACGAAATGCGCGTTGGCGTCAACGTAAACCGAATCAAGGTACTTCTCCGCCTCTTTCAACGCGTCCTTGTAGTTTTTTTCGCCAAAGGGTTTGTAGAACTTGTTGCGCGCCTCGCGGTCAGGCCCGCTGAACGAGTATCCCTTGGTCGCCGAAAATGCGATGCGAAGATCCTTGAACGAGATCGAGGTATCGCCGCCCTTGAGTTTGGAAAGCAGGCTCGCATAGTCGTCGGACGTCAGTTTCGCGGGCTGATCGGGCACCTTCTGCCCGAGAGCAAACGCCGATGCGAACAGTCCGAGAAGAATCGCGAGAATGGTTCGTTTCATATTTCCTCCGGAGAATCTCAAACTTTCCACGTTTGATTCCGTTCGACATCAACTGGTTTACTCAACCGCGACGACGGTTCCGAGCCTGACGAAGGCGTTTTCGCGTTTGACCTTGAGCTTGACGCGGGGCGAGGTACCGCGCGAACTGCCCGGATCGTAAATGGCCGAGCGAAACGTGATCGAATAGGCGGTTCTGAGCTGCATGACGATGTCGTCGTATGCTTTCTGTATCTCGCCGAGCTGCGAGATCGGATAATAAACTCCGCCCGAGACCTGCGCGAGGCGCTCGCCCTCTCCCTCGGCCTTCGTCGTCAGGCCCATGTAGCGGTTTCGCACCTCGTCGATCGGCCGGTTGATCTCCTGTCCGCGAGATGCCGCGATCAGTGAAGACGGCACGTAAAGCGGATAAATCAGCGCGCCGCTCTCCTGGATCGACCCGATGAGAGCGTCGAACGGCAGGAACGAGTGATTGTCGTCCCCGTCGGTCAGAACGACGATCGCGCTGCGTTCGCCCCGCAGCGGCCTGAGCGTGTCGGCGAGGACATACGCGACGGAATCGTAATAAGAAGTTCCGCCTCCGGCGTCGAAAGTGTCCAACGATTCGCTCAGCTTTCCCTTATCCGAGGTCAATGTCGAAAGCTGTTTGACGTCTTCGTTGAAGATGATGATCGCGATCTTGTCGGTCGGGCTGGCGGTCGTGATGAACGCGCGGGCCGCCTTTCGGATGAAATCGACGTAATTCTCGACGCTTCCGGAAACGTCGAGCAATAACACGAGATTGAACGGTGCCGTTGTCGGCACGACCGAAACGATCTCGCGGACGTCGCCGGCCTCCAGGAGCTCGAAGTCCTCCTTTCTGAGATCCGTAACCGCACGGTTGTTGAGATCCGAAACGCGGGCGATCACGCGTTTCAGTTCCGCATTGGGACCGGTCGGCTTGTCGGGCGACGTCGAGAACCGCGGCTCGAGTTTGAGCGGCGGAAGCGTCGCCGCGTATTCGCCGAAATACTTCGGACTGGCGCGCCGGATCGCCTCCATCAGAAGACCGTCGCCGCTGCGGATGATCGCCTTCGCCGCGTTCGTCAACGGACGTTCGCGAAGATCGGATGGAACTTCGTTCGGATTGACGTTCACGAGTACGATCCCGCGGGAAGTCGTGAAATCAAGATTTACGGGATCGGGCGTCTTTGCCGGATCTTCATCATTTGTCGGCTTCTTGCTTTTGACGGCGAGCGTGCCCGCAATGACGAACCTTCCGGCCGACTTTTCCTTGACCTCGGCGAGCGGTGCGTCACTTAAATATCGCGGTCGCGATGCCGTCCACCAAAAGCTGTACGAGACGTTTTCGAGCGGAATGTCGGTCGCGATCGTCCCGGTCTCGGTCGAGGCCTTAACGGTCGCGAAATTGCCCGAAATGCGGATTTCTCCGGCGCTGGTCGTCAGTACGAGCGACGCGCGTTCGGGGATCGCCAGCGTAACGTCGATCCGTTTTCGCGGATTCGCCGGCTGCACCTCGAAGCGCAACTTCCCCTTTGTATTCGTTTCCGGAATCTCGCGCGGAGCCGCCCCGTCATTTGAAACGGCGCGGACGAATGGTTCTTCGTCGCCGGTCGTCGCGCGGACGTCGATCTTTCCGAAGTGATTGACGATCTCCACCGTCGATGCGGTCGAAAGCGTGAGTGTTTTCTTGAATTCCTGAGCGTTTGCGCCGACGGCCGCAAGAAAAATGAACGAGGCGATAGCCGCCAAAGATCTCGAAAAAGCGCGCGTCATGGTTTGCTCGTGATGCGGCCGGACTGGATCAGCCGATTCTGAACCCGCCGCTGCCATTTCGTCTGCGGCTGCTCGCTGTCCTCAAACCGTTCGAGAAGATCCTGCATCGACTCGCCGCCGGCCTGCCGCGTCTTGAAGTATATCAGCGCCGTGATCATCGCCGTAAACGTCGAAATGAGGGCCGTCAGTGGCGCCCAGAGGAATTCGAATATGCCGGTTGTGACCGACCTCCGCATCATCTTTTCCTTTCGTTCGGGATCATTGATGTCGATCTTCGGACCGACTTCGTTCGGGCCTGAGACCTTGATGTTCAGTCCGTCTCCCTCTTTTCCCGCCTGAACGGACTCCTTATTTCCGACATCCGAGGGCGTCGCCGGATCCATTTTGTTGAAGATCCCGGAGATCGCGACTCCGATCAACGCTCCGATCAGGACCGGCACGACATAATTCAGCAACGCGGCGGCAAAAACCGTTCGCTTCGACCGCCGCGTCAGTTGTAACGAACGACGAAACGCCGCGCGCCCCTTGATTCCCTCCATCATGATCGCCGGCGCGACGAGTCCGAGCGCGCCCGAGATCGCGACGCCAATGACAAGCCAGGTCAAACCGGCGGCCGCGCCGCCGACGATGAACGCGGCCGACGTGCCAAGCGCCGCGTAGGTCGGTGCCCCGACCAGAGTTCCGACGATGCCGGCCGGGATCGTCGCCACCACCCATCCCAACAGCGCCACGAACGTGCTCGCCGTGACAGTCGCCAGCAGCGGCTTCCACCGCTGCCTTACCTTCGCGAACGCGGTCCGGAGATTGATCGGACGAAGCGGGACCGCGAGCACCTGTGCGATGACCCAAGTGATCATACCGACCAGAATCGCCGCCGTGAAGACCTGAACGAAAAACGCGATCAGCTGAGATCCACCCATCAGCACCATTGTCCTCGGGCCCTGGCCGATCCACTCGTTGCCGGCGGCGAAGTTCAGCCCGCCGCGGGCGAACGACACGATCATCGCCGGTATCGAAACCAGGAACCCGATCGCGAGAAACGTCGGAAGCCGTTCGCTGAATATCGTCATCGCCCGGATCAGCAGGGCGCCGATTCCGTCCGAACTGGCCTCAAGCCGGGCCGCGAAAGCCAGAGCGTCCTGCGGTCGATCCTCGAGGTTCTTGGCGAGCGCGGCGTGGACGACCTGTTTTACGCGACGCGGTATCTTTTTCGCCTCGAGTTTCGGCGGATCGATCTCGCGGTGCGCGGCCATGACAGTAGTGAAGTCACCCTCGAACGGGGTCCGTCCCGACAGCATCTGGTAAGTGATCACTCCGAGCGAGTAAATGTCCGAACGCGCCGAGAGACGCTCACCGCGGCACTGCTCGGGCGACATGTAAAGCGGCGTCCCAAGAACCGCGCCGACCCGCGTCAACTCGACCGTCCCCGAGATCGGCGCTTTCGTGTCCGGATTGCCGGTGTCCGGTTTTTCGACCAGTTTCGTTGCATCCGAATGGAACAACGCCGTCTGATCTTCGGAATCCGGTCCGGCCGCCGATATTATCGCGGTTCCCGCTTCGTCGGGCCCGACCACGGTTCCGGCTTCCGGCCGAAAGTTCACGGTTCCGGAATCGGGTGCGATCGTCATCGGCGACGCCTCAACGATCGTGGCCCGGCCCTCGGCGACGGTTCCCTTCGCGCCAGCCTCGATCGTCGGGAACCCTGAAGTATGAATGTCTTCGCCACCGTTCGGATCGATATTCTGTTCTTCGAGCTTCGCGATCCCGAAGTCGAGGACCTTCACCGTATAGCCGCCCCGTTGATTGGGTTCGAGCCAGATATTGTCGGGTTTCAGGTCTCGATGGATGATTCCCTGGGCGTGAGCTTCGTGGATCGCGGAACACACCTGCTGGATGATGTCCAGCGACCAGGAGAGCGGCAGTTGTTTCTCTTCTTCGAGGATTTCGCCGAGCGTGCAGCCGTCGAGGTATTCCATGACGAGATAAGCGGTTTCGGATCTGTCGACATTTGCGATACCGAAGTCGGTGACGTCAACGACGTTCGGGTGGCGCAGACGGCCGGCGGCTCGTGCCTCACGCCTAAAGCGCTCGACGAACTCGGGCCGTTCCATCAGTTGCTGAACGATGACTTTGACGGCGACGGGACGTTCCGTGCCGACGTGCGTGGCAAGATAAACGGCTCCCATTCCGCCCTTTCCGAGCTGGCGTTCGATCTTATATTTGCCGTCGATTATTTGCCCAATCAGGCTCGAAGAACTCATTTTGCTTTCTCGAAACTCTACCCGTTTTCAGAGTTTGATTGCAAGTTTTACGTCCGCCGGAGTCCATTTGTTTGGATTTCGGTCCAACTTCTGCCGGAGATGAAAAGGGCGCGGGACCGATGTCGTCCAGCGCCCTTGAATTCGCTAAATTCGCCCGATTATTTATCGCTCGTCCCGACGGAGATCCGGAGCTGTCCGGTCGTTGTCTTGAGCGACAGCGAGCAGCCGTTGTCGTCGTTTCCGAGACGTCCCAAGGTGCTCTGGCCGTTCTTGACCGCGTTCTGCAAAGGGACGTCCGAAACGAATCCGCCGAGCCCGTTCCAGGCGTTTACGCGACAAACGGTGTTGGCCGGCACTGCGAGCACCACTCTGCCGTTCTGCGATCCGAAACTGTATTGTCCTCCGGCAAGCAGTTTGCCCCGATATACGACCCCGCCCGTGATCGAACTCGCTTCGACCTGTCGGAACTCAAGCGACTGCAGCGTCACCGCGCCGCCGTTCGTACGGGCCTTGAAAACATCCCCGGTTTCGCTCTGACCGACGTCGAATGCGACGATCCCGCCCGAAGCGCTCGTCAGTGTCATCGGCCCCCGCGACCGCTCGACCATGATCCCGCCCTCGTAGGTCGTCGCGAATACCCCGTTGGTGACGTTCCTGACAACGATATTGCCGCTGATGTTCTCGATCTTTGCCTTGAGGACCGACTCGACCCGCGTGTCCGACGGACTTCCCCTGAGCGTGATTGCCGCGTCCCGCGGAATGTCGAGTTCGACAAGATCACCCGACAGGCACTCGTCGCTTTTGACGCCGGCATTCTTCACGCCTGCCCGAACCGGCGCGTTTCCGACCACGAAGATCCAACTCGGTTTTTCGGTCTTCGGATCGCGTTCGGCGACACGGAATTCAAGACTTCCGCCATCGACGAGCGCTCGGACCTCCGCCCGGTCCCAGCCGTTGACACGGACGTCGCCGCTGGTCACGCAAAGCGAGACGGTCGATCTTCTTTCAACCTCAACTGATTTTTCCGTCGAATCTCCGTTGCGCAAGCGGATCGCGACCGGCGCCTCAACAGTCAGGACGACGGGCGCGGGCTTCGGTTTCGGAGTTGTGGTGGTCGTCGGCGCCGGAGTTCTTGGGGTCTGGGCGAACGCAGATACACCGGCGAGGACGACGATGACGAGGATTCTCAAATGGCTCGAGCGCGTTAGGACCATTTCTATTCAGTTATCAGCGAAGGCTCGCCATCAACTCTCCTCGTTCGTTCAGCGAATTCAACAGATCGATCTTGTCCTTGTAAGAATTGAACAGGATCTGTCGTGCGGCGTCGCTCTTCGGGTTGTTGCGCACTTCGCGACGCATGCGTTCGATCGAATCGTTGACAACCGCGAGGTTCTTCTCATAGGAATAACGCGCCGACGGGCTCAACAGCGAATCCTTGTTCGCGTCGACAGTCTTTTCAAGCTGCGCGATCGTCTTGACGTAAGTTTCTTCGCCGCGGACAAAACGCGAACCGGCAACAACCGGGCGCGGCGTCCGCGGAGCGGCCGTCCGCTCGTAATTTGCATGAACCGGACGAATCGCGTCTTCGGGCTCGTCGGCGGCTACTTCGGTCGGGGCCGCCGCCTCAACAGGTTTGGGCAGAGTCATGATCGTCATTGTCCTCTGTCGAACGCTCGACGCGACCGTCAGGTCCTCGCGTCCGGCGTCAGCCGTCGAAAGGACAACAAAACTTCCGGCAACGACGACGACGCTGGCAAAGGCGGCGATCGCCGGCATCGACATCCGGGCGAACATTGCGTTGACCGGACCGATCAGGCGCTGCCAGATGCCCGGACGGTCGTCACGGATCGTTTCGCTGATCCGGCTCCACAATCTCTGAGTCGGGACAAGCGTGTTGATCTCCGGTTCGAGCGCGCCGAAGACGAGCGCCGTCTCTTCCTCGACGACCGCCAACAGTTCAGCGCACGATTCGCAGCCGGTGACGTGACGCGCCACGCGGCCCGCGAATTCGGAATCAAGCTCATTGTCCAGGAAGGCCTGCAGAGTACCTTCGTCAATACACTTTTCCATGTTATCCGTCCCTCCCGATCTTGCCGTAAAGGCGGACGAACTCCTTTCGTCCGCGCGCGACAAACTGTCCGATGCTCGTTTCATTGAGCGACAGGCTCTCGGCAATTTCGCGGTAAGACAAACCTTGTTGCCTCAGGATCAGGCAGCTTCGGAGCGGTTCCTTTATCTTGTTCAGCGCCCGGTTCACTTCGTTCACCGCCTCGCGCTGCTCAAAGTCGCTCTCGACCGAAAAGGTTCCGCCGTCATCCGTATCTTTGACGTAGTTTTCTTCACGCGTGTTCGCCCTGAATTTAGTGCGGAGCGTGTTCTTCGCCAGATTCAACGCGACGCGAATCAGCCACGGCCGAAGCATTTCAAGGTTGTCGATCGAGTCGATATGACGATGAAGGCGGAGAAAGACCTCTTGGGTAACGTCTTCGGCCAGGCCGGAATCGCGCACCACGGACCGGGCCGCCCGAAAGACAGTTCGGTGGTGAAGCATGAAAGCTTCATCAAAAACGATTTTTTCTGTCTGAGCTGCCGCCGCCGTGTTCTCGGACATCGCGTCCATAAAGATTTCCGCGCCTTTGTTCATCTCGAGCATCAATCGTGCTTCAAACGGGAAAACACCGCGTCCGGGCCGGTTGTGACAAGAATGTTACCGCCATGGACAGGTTTTGCCGAACTCAAAAGTTGAAAAGGTTGACGAGTTGATTGGTCTCGGGCGAAAACCCGGACGGGCCGACCGTTGTCACGACGAATGTGTGGCTCTTGTCGCGCTCGTCCGCGATCTCCGCGAGCGTTTCCTCGAATCTCTTGTTTTCAAACTTCTCGACGAAACTCGATTGGGCCGTTGCGAGCCGACGCAAACACTCGTGCAGATGTTCGCGCCCGATGCCGTATTCGGTGCTTTCGCCGTCGATCACAAGTCTGATCTCGGCCTGCTCCTCAGTGAAGAACGAAAGCAGCGATGCGGTCCGACTGACTCCAGTCTCAAAACGCACATCTTCGGCCGAAAGTTCCGCACCTTTTCGTTCGTCCTCGAGCCGCTGGCGCAAACTCTTTGGCTTCAACGGTTTGGGGAGTCTTGTGTCGAGAACGACGGTAACGCGCTTGTCGTCTTCCGCCGAAAATTCGCGGACGATCAGACGTCGTGCACGGGCCGTGGCTTTCCAATCGACACGGCGCATGTCGTCCATCGGCTGATAATCGCGAAGCGCAAGAAGGTCCTGTCCCGTGCCGCGCTTGTTGGCGACGAGCTTTCCGACCTCGAGCGGGAATTCATCGAGTTCCTCGTCGAGCGACACGATCTTTGGAAAAACGAAGATCTCCGCAGCCTGCGCCGAAAGCCGCCGGCGGTGACGGAAGAAGCCGAACGGAAAACGGGTCGAGAGTTCGAAATCGCGGATCGTCAGCCGGCCACGGCGATCGAAGACGTGCTCGGCCTTGTTTTCGACGTCGCCGCGCCTCGGAACGAAGACGAAATAATCGAGTGTGTGCTTAACGATCGGCGGTCGTGTCAGTTTTTCAGCCCATTTCTCGGGAATGATCTGCCTGACTTCGTCGAGCAGCGCCGAACGCTCGCGGTCGCGTCCGCGGACCTCGGTCACGACCGAGAGCGTGGGGAACAGCCATTTGCGGTTGTGAAGGCTGACGATGATCGGTGTCGGCTCGCCGGCAAAGATCGATTCCGGGAACCGCATCTTGACGTCGAGCTTCTTCAAGCACGCATTGCCGGCGAAGAAGGCGACTACGACCGATGCCGCGAGAAACGACAATACAAGGAAGAGAAGGTTGTTGCCGGTGTTCCAGGCGGCGAAGCCGACGACGACCATGAGTCCGAGGATCAGCGCGCCGCCGACGGTGAATTCAAACGGGAGATTCAATTGCGACGCTTCGGCGCTGGCGTTCCGCGCGAGCGGCGGCACGACGAAGATCAGGATCAAGAGAACAAAGACGAGCGAGACGCCGGCGGCGATTCCGGCAAGTTGAGGATTTCCCGAGTTGTGCGCCCAGATCGTAAACAGCGCCCAGCCCAAACCGCCGACGACGACGGCCAGTCCGAGCAACCCGCTCCGCAGGTCCTTGGCGCTCAAAAGTTGAGAGATCCGACGGAAATCCACAGGCAATTTTGGACTTTGGATTTTGGATTTTGGATTTGTCGTAATCCTTCGACTTCGGAATAAACCGGGCTTGCGCAATTGGATTTATCTCCCGCGAAACACGCTAAATACGCGAAAATGACCGTTCTTCAAGATCTCGTCCTGAGGTTGAGGTTTGATCAATCGCGACCGTAAG